>NZ_CP006992.1:2577638-2895173 GCF_001542815.1 Methylobacterium sp. AMS5 | reverse complement strand
GCCTCGCGATTTTCGTCGAAGGCGAGGCCGTAAACCGAGGGCGCATCCAGCGCTGATGACGACATTACGAAATCTCGCAGTCTTACTACGACATTTCATCATAAACGAAATTTCGTAGAACGACGATCTTAGCGCAATGCATTGAAAAAAAACGACTTCCAGCGCCGTATTCGCCTGGCACGCCGCTTGCGGCCCATGTTCGCAATGGCGCGGCTCCTGGCCCGTCAGCCGAGTGCCGTCCGGTCCGCTCAGGCGGGTCGAGACGGTCTGGCCGTTCGGACGCTACGCCCCCAGGCATCCGAACGGCCGCCCCCATCGCAACCGGCCCTCGGCCGGAAGGGAGACAAGCATGAAGCGCGAAGACCTCACCGAGAAGCTTCTCGACATCAAGCGCGAGAAGGGCTGGACCTGGAAGTACATCCAGGACGAGATCGGAGGCATCTCGCCGATCCTCATCACCGCCGCCTGCATGGGCCAGATGAAGCTTCCGAAGGCTCAGGCCAAGAAGGCCGCCGAGCTGTTCGGGCTGAGCCAGGCCGAGGAGCGGATGCTGAACGAGGCCCCCTATCGCGGCTCGATCCCGCAGATTCCGCCGACGGACCCGCTGATCTACCGTTTCTACGAGCTCGTGATGGTCTACGGCACCACTTGGAAAGAGCTGATCCAGGAGGAGTTCGGCGACGGCATCATGTCGGCGATCGACTTCAACATGACGATGGAGCGCGAGCCCAACAACAAGGGTGACCGGGTCAAACTCGCCATGTCGGGCAAGTTCCTGCCCTACAAGTATTACGGCAACGAGGACGGCGTGCCGGAATACGGCTTCAAGGAGCCGTAGGAGCCGTCCGGTTCAGTAAAAGCCCGGGCCATGACGGCGCCGGGCTTCTCTTCGTCCCGCAGGGCTGCTGTCGGGTCGATATCGCCCGCGCCTGAGTGTCTCGCACAAAACTTCCGCCATCCTTTCATCGCCAGAACGAGAACGGTCGGAGACCGGGAGTTTTGCGAGGCACTCTTATCCGCCTCAGCAGCCGACACAGATGTCCTTCATGAGGAAACTGTCCTTGAACTGAGGTTCAGGCTTCCGCGCGGCCTCGCCGGTTGTTGGGGAGCCCAAGACCTGCGGGCGCGGGATGACTCTTCCTGTCGGCGCGACGTGCGGGGCTGTGATCGTCGTCTCCGGGCCACCGCCCGTACCCGTCCGCGCCGGATGATTCATCGCGTTCGCGGCCGTGTACGAGAGCAGGTAGATCACGCCGACGAGCGCGATTCTCAAAGATGTCGTTCCAGTCACGCTTCATCTCCCTTTTCGATTGCAGATCCTTTTCGTTTTTTGTGGATCCTTCTTATATCGGAGCGCCTATTATGAATATGCGCCGCCGCACTTTGCGTCCGACCGGCCTTGGACTGGAAATCAATCAGCCAAGATTGGATCTGTTTCCGGTGACCTGTCGCGCGCTCCCCCCCCGTCGCATCGCGATGCTGTCAGCGTGTTCCGGGGAGATAACAGATCAGCGGGTTCGCTCGACCTCCGCCGCTTTGATAGCTCTTTGCGTGACCGATCGAGCCGGTCATGTCCTGAGTCGGGTTTCCACCGGGACGTTTCACGACGATGTCGCAGTACATCCGATTCGGATCGGCGGGGCCTTGGAGATCCATCGTGCGCCGAGCCAGCGCCGATGTCGGCAGGAGGATGAGGGCGACGGCAAAAAGCAGACCCAACACGCGGTTTAATCCACGAAACAACAAATTTCTCCTGTCTTGCAGAGCGTGGCCCAAACAAGAGGCACATTGCTTGAATATAAACCCGATATCGAAAGCCAAGTGCGCGAAAACACATCTTGGATATTGCAATAAATTTGCACAGAGCCAGACTTTTAATCAGGATTAAATCTATTAATTAAACGTATTGTACGAGCAGGGGCGAACACGTCACCGGACAGTACGGTCCCGGGCATCCCGACAAGGCTTGGTCACCGACCCGCTCCGAGGGAACGCTTTGGGGCACATCCGGCGGTTTCCAGCCGGCCGCGAGCGGCTGCGCACCACCGGTCACCGCGGCTCACGTGGTCAAGCGGATCGTGCTTCGATCCAAATGCGTCATCGCCGGCGACACCTATGCGATGCCATCCGCCGTCTTCTTCGGGCAGGTCGCCCGGCGACCGACCCGCTGATCTACCGCTTCTACGAGCTGGTGATGGTCTATGGCACCACCTGGAAAGAGCTGATCCAGGAAGGATTTGGCGACGGCATCATGTCGGCGATCGACTTCAACATGACGATGGAGCGCGAGCCCAACAACAAGGGCGACCGGATGAAGATGAATCTTTCCGGCAAGTGTCTGCCCTACAAGTATTACGGCAACGACGAGGGCGTGCCGGAATACGGCTTCAAGGAGCCGTAGGACGCCTCCCGTCGGCAAAGCCCGGCGCCGTGACGGCGCCGGGCTCTTTCAAGTTGACCGACGACGGCATCGCGAACCGTTCGGGCACCGATGCGACCGGACCCCTACCGTGTGGGCGGACGCGTGCCGTCGCGTATCGCGCGAAAAACCGGCAGCGCGCTCGGCAGAGCCTGCTTCGTCGTCGCGCAGACGATGTCCGTTCGGCCGATGACGCGGTCCATGATCGCCATGTAGATGCGGACGTTGCGGTGGTCGGGCCCGGTCGTCGGGATTGAGACGATCTCGAACCCGGCGAAGTCGCGGCTATGGATCGGCTCGACGGTCTCCGTCTCCAGGCCTTGACCATTCAGAACCTGTCGGGCTTCGGCGACCCGGTTTCGAAGGGCCGGCAGGGCGTTCAACGCGTCCTGTGAGGCAATCGCGCCCTTCGGATTCCGTCTGAACCCGGCCGCACAAAGCGCTTCGCTGCGTCCCGCGACCGGCGGCTGCCCGGTCAGGCTAACGATGTCGACCAGGGTTTCGTGGTTGGGGTCCTGGCGCGGCGGTCGGATGGCGAAGCCGTCCGGCACGGTCACCGAGAAGCCTGTCGCCGGATCCGTGAACTCTCCGCTGGTCGCGGCAGCGCTGACGAGCAAAAGAGCGAGGGACAATCCGGACGCGTGGGTGAAAGCCCGCCTCATGCTCGCTCCCTTTGGTTCGCAGCTCATGACGTCTCGGGCCGCTTCGCCGACGCTCGCAAGCGCGCCTACCACTCCCATTCCGCGCCGACGCCGACCGAGGTGCGGCCGTCGCTGCCGGCCTCACCGTTCAGCTTGATCCGCCGCGTCACGTCGTAGTTGATCGTCGCGGCGGTGTCGGCGGGCTTGGCGCCGGCCTTCACGCCGACGCTGATGCGGTCGTTGATGTAGCGCGAAGCGCCGACCGCCGGGCCGCCGCTCGCGCCCGTCGAGACATCGAGGCTGTCGAGGCCGAGCCCCTTGCGGGCCGCCTCGAACACGTCGGGCCCCCCTGCCCCGCCGGAGAGCTGCGCCACGGCCTGGGCCAGTTGCAGCGCCTGGAACGCCGAGAGCCCGGCCGCCGCCTTCTTGAACAGGATGCGCGAGAGGATCTCGTCCTGCGGCAGGCTGGGATCGGAGGAGAGCGCGAAGACGGGCTGCGCCGCGGGGCCGGTGACCGCGACGCGGGCGGTGACGTCGGCGGCCTTGGTCTCGGCGGCAAAATCGAGGTCGGGCTGGGCGATGTCGCCCGCGAAGAACACCCGGCCGCGGGTGAAGTCGAGGCGCTGGCCGCCGAGGCTGAACACGCCACGGCGCAGGGAGAAGTCGCCATTGGCCTGCGGGTCGCGCGAGGAGCCGGTGACGTGCAACTCGCCGCCGAGTTCCGCGTCGATGCCGCGCCCGCGCACGAAGATGCGGCTCGGCGCGCTCACGATCACGTCGAGACCGGCGTCGAAGGGCGGGGCCGCCTTCTTCCGGCGGCCGGCCGCCTCGATCTGCGCCCTGCGCTCGGCCCGCTTGGCGAGGCGCTCGCGCACCTCAGGCGTCACATTCACCCGGCGTATGCCCGGCAGTGGCTGCACCGTGGCGGGCAGGCGGTCGGGCACCGACACGTCGATGGAGACGACATCGACCCGACCCTTGATCATCGGCTTGCGGGCCAGCGGCCCCGACAGAGCGAGGTTCAGGCTCGAGACCGCTGTCATCAGCGGGCTCGACACCAGTTCGGCCCGGTCGGCGGTGATGCGGAGCGTGCCGGGAAAGCCGGAGGCCGGTTCCACGGCGACGCGCCCGTCCATGGAAAGGCGCCCGCCATTACGGGTCGCCGCCGTCAGCCGCTCGATGACGATGGTGTCGCCGCGGCCGGTCACCCGGCCCTGGATGTCGGTGATGCGGATGCCGTTGAGCGGATCGGTGACGCTGCCCCCCGAAAGCGTCGCGGAGCCTTCCACCTTCGGCGCCGCGACCGTACCGGTCACGCCCGCATCGAGCACGATTCGGCCGGCAACCCGCTGCCCGCTCGCGCTCAACATCGAATTGGCCAGCGCCGCGTCGAGGTTGCCTCGGGCGCGGAGATTCAGCCCGCCGCCGGCTTCGACCGGCACTGTGCCCGTCACCGTTACGTCAGCGCCGCGTCCGGACGAGACCCGCCCGTCGATGCTGGCCGCGCCGTCATTGAGCCGGCCGCTCGCCCGCGCGGTGATCGGCGGCAGGCCGGCCTTGCGGGTTTCGGGCGTCACGAGGCCGGCGACGGTGAGAGCGTAGCGCCCCTCCGGCCGCGCGGCGGTCCCGCGCAGGTCGGCCTCACCCTCCAGCGTGCCGGACAAGGCAAGGCTTGGGCTCGCGATCCGCGCGAGCGACAGCGGCAGGGCACGGATGCCGAGCTTGAGGTCGAGGTCGGACCCGACTCGCCCCTGCATGCTGACCCGGCCGGAGCCGGCGGCAACCACCAGATTCTCGATCAGCGCCGAGCCACCATCGAGGATGATCGCGGCGGGGCCGGCCAGCGCCAGACGGTCGCCGCCCCGCTGCGCCGAGAACCGGGCAATTTCGATCCGCGTGCGATCGGCCGGGATCAGCCGCGCGGCACCGTCGAGGGCGAAGCCGCGGGCCTGGGCGGTGAGGGTGATGTCGCTCGCCGCCGCGGTGCCGTTGGCGGTGAGCCGCACCGTATCGATGCTCTGGCCCGCCGCGACGAGCCGCCCGACGTCGGCATGGCCGTCGATGACCGGATGGGCTCGCAGGTCGCGGCCGGTGAGATCCGCGTCGAGCTTGGCAAGACCGAACGTGTCGTAGCGCAGGCTGGTGCCCGTCGCGCGGACCGTCGCGTCCTGGCGTCCGCCCATGCGGGAAAGGGTCACCGCCGCATCGAGACTGCCGCCCATGGGCGCGAGGGCAAGCGGCGACAGGTCTCCGAGATCGCCGGCCCGGACCGTCAAGGCGCCCTCGGTGAGGAGGCTGTCGGCGTTCACGACCGCCTGTCCGTCCGCCAAGACGGAACCGAGGGCGAAGGCGAGCCGGTCGAGGGCGTAGTCGCTGCGGTTCGGCCGGGCGATGTGGGCCTCGGCCCGCAGCGGCTTGCCGGCGATGTCGCCGGTCATGCGCAGGGTGCCGTCGAGGGCATCGCGCAGGTCGTTCAGCGCCACGTCGAGGCGCAGATCCCGGATCGGACGCCCGTTGGCGCTCACTTCGGGTGCGCGGAGCGCGGCGGTGACGGCGGGCTTGAGCAGGGAGCCCGTCAGCCGCGCATCGGCGCTCGCCGGCCCGGAGAGGCGCTCGTCGAAGGCGGAAAGCGTCTTGAGATCGACGCGGGCGGCGACGTCTGCGATCTTGGCGTTCGCCTGTCCCTGGAGGATCGCGACGAACCCCGCGCCCTCGAAGCGGAGGCGCTCGAAACCGTAGCCGTCATAGGTCTGCGAGACGCGCCCCGTGAGCGACGGAGCGCGGCCGACAAGCCGGTCGGCGGTCGCGTCGCCGAGTACGAGACCGCCGCCGCGCAGATCGAGGTCAGCGGAGAGAGCCTTGCGGGCGGGATCTCCGCTCAGGATCGCCTTGGCATCGAGACGGCCGGCCAGGGTCCGTCCCGCGATGCCCGAGAAAGCGCCGGCATCGGACAAAGCCGCCTCGAGCGTGCCGGCCAGCGTGTTCTGCCCGATCCGTCCGGCATAGGCGGCGCGGGCCGTATCGGATTCGACGGTCAGGGTCGTGACGTCGAGGACGCCGTCCGAGCCCGCAGCGGCGCGCAGGGTCAGCTTGGCCCGGCTGCCGACAGCGCGGCGGAGCGCCGGATCGGCGAGGCGGAGGCCCTCCACGGCCGCATCGGCGGTGATGCTGAAGCGCTGCGCCTTGTCGGCGCCCGTCGGCTCGACGTTCAGAACGGCATCGATCCGCTCCAGGCTCGATTCGCTGGTGCGCAGGCCGGCCGCCTTGAGATTGCCCTTCACCCGCGGCGAGGAGAGCGGCCCCTTCAGATTTCCGTCGAAGACGAGAGTGTCCAGCTCGGCATCCGCCGCCTTGGTGACACCGCCCTCGGTCGGGACCGTGCGGGCCGAGATCGTGAAATCCGCGACCCGGTCGGCGGTCAGGGCGCCGCCGATTGCGAGCCGTGCGGTGCGCGAGGCGAGGTCGAGCCGGTCGATGCGGAACGCCCCCGTGTCGGAGAAAGCCATGCCGCCGTCGAGCTTGGTCTCGCCGGAGAAGATCGCAGCAGCCGGGCCCGGCACCAGGCCCTCGATGCGCGAGGTCAGGTCGAGGCTCAGGCGCCGATCGGTGCCGATGCGCGAGAGGCGCGCGCCGCCCTTCGCACCGATCTCCGGGCCGGCATCGAAGTC
The DNA here is from genome assembly GCF_001542815.1 of Methylobacterium sp. AMS5. GTDB lineage: Bacteria > Pseudomonadota > Alphaproteobacteria > Rhizobiales > Beijerinckiaceae > Methylobacterium. The sequence continues at coordinate 2,888,445 of NZ_CP006992.1, read as the reverse complement.
GAGGCGGGCGTTGAAGGAATCGAGGGTGCCGCGACCGTCGAGATCGAAGTTGATCGGCGGCGTGCCGGGAAGGTTCGCCGCCTTCGAGAGCAGGCCGCCCTCCGGCTCGACGAGGCTCGCCTTCACCTCCAGGCGCTCGCCCTTGGGCACGAACAGCAGACGGGCGATGAAGCGTCCGGCCGCATCGAGGCGGCGGAAATCCGCGCTGACGTCGAGCCCCTCGGACGGGTTTCCAAGCTTCGCCTTGCCATCGCCCGCGAGCCGCGCCGGCTGGCCCGCGATGCTCTCGCCCAGCACCAGTTCGGCCAGCGCGAAGCTCTTGATCTCGACCTTCACCGGCAGGTCCGGCAGCAGGCTTCCATCGGGCTCGGCCTCGGCCGGCGTCGGGCCGGGCACCGGCTTGCGCAGCACTTCGAGCCGGCCGATTTCGAGGGTATCGACTTCGAGCCGGCCGGACAGAAGGGCGAGGCGCCGCCAGATCAGGCGAGCGCGGTCGAGCTTCAGCCACGGGCCGTCGGAATCGCTGATGACCACATCGCGGATCGTGGCATCCGAGGACAGGGCGCCATCGACGGCGCCGATCGTGACCTGCGACGAGGGCGTCGACAGCGCTTTCGACAGCAGACCGCCGAGCACCGTCTTCTCGCCATCGGCAGCGCGGGCGTCGTCGGTGGTGATGAATGCGGCAAAAAGCAGTGCGATCGACAGGAACGCGGCCGCGAACACCGCTCGGCCGTAGGCTCGGCTCCGCCCCTCGCCCGCCGTGGCGGCCGGGCTGCGACGGTGTCGTCCGCGAGCAGAAAACGCCATTCAGAACGCCTGTCCGAGGCTGATGTACAGGGCGGCCGGCAGCTCGCGGTTTCCCTTGATCCGGTCGAGCGGGAAAGCGAGGTCGGCGCGGATCGGACCGATGCCGGTGTAGTAGCGCAGGCCGATGCCCGCCGCCTTGCGGATACGCTCATCGAAATCCGGCAGCGTCGAGGCGAAGGCGGTGCCCGCGTCGAAGAAGGGCACGATGCCGATCGTGTCGGTGATCTTGATGCGGGCCTCGATCGAAGCCTCGAGCAAGCTGCGCCCGCCGATCGGCAGGTTGAACGGGCCGCGGGGCCCGAGGGTGCGGAAGGCAAAGCCGCGCACCGAGCCGCCGCCACCGGCGAAGAAGCGGAAATTGTCGGGAATCTCATCGAGGCGGGCGCCCGAGACCGAGCCGAAGCCGACGCGCCCGGCGAGCACGTATCTCGCCTCGTCATCGAGCGCGTAATAGGTCGAGCCCTGAGCCTTCGCGACGAAGATGCCCGGATCCGAGCCGAGGAAGCCGGGATAGGGCGCGGCCGAGGCGATCACGCGGAAACCCTCGGTGGGATCGAGCAGGCTGTCGGTCGAGTCGTAGGTCACCGAGACCGGCACGCCGATCAGGCGGTAATCGACGGTGCCGATGGCATCCTTGGAGCGGCCGACCTGCCCGTCGAGGCCGATCTGGGCCGAGAAGGTGTCGGAGAAGCGGTGGCGGACCGCGACTGAGGCTCCGGCCGCGTCCACGAAGTAGCTCTGCTGCACCTCGCGGGTGACGAAGACGTTCGCCAGCAGGTCGTTGCGGGTGCCGCCGAGTGCCGGCTTCACGAAGGTCGCCGAGAGGCGCCCGCCGAGGCCGGTCGTGTCGATGCCGGCAAGCTTGCGCTGGGTCGCGAACGGATCGAAGCCGAGTCCGAGATAGTAGATGTCGGCGTCGAGCCGCAGCGTCTCGCCGCCGCCCCAGAGGTTGCGGTTGGCGTAGTAGGCGCGCACGCCCGGCCCATCGACGGTGGAGTAGCGCGCCGAGACACCGATGAGGTTGCGCTCGCGCTCGCTCACCTCGACGAAGATCGGCAGGTTGCCCTGTGCATCGAGGCTCTCGCCCTCGCGCACGCGGACCGCACCGAGGCCCTCGATGCGGGCGACTGAGCGACGGATGTCGGAGACCGCCTTCGGCGAGTAGGGATCGCCGGGCTCGGAATAGATGAACGAGCGGATCACCGCCGGATCGATGCCGTCGGTCGCCTTCACCGAGACCTCGCCGAGGCCGGCCATCGGCCCGGGATCGATCGTGAAGGTCACGTCCATAACGTGGGCCGCGTCGTCCACGACGGGATCGCGCGTCACGGCCTTGGCGAAGGGGTGGCCGAGGGCGCGGAAGCGATCGACGATCTTCGCCTCGCGGGCGAGCACGGTCGCCGAGCGAGCCGGAACGTCGTCGCCGGTGCGGGTGAAGCGCTCGGGCAGCACCTCGTCCGAGAACGGACGGCCGCGAGGGTCGATGACGTTCACGGTGCGCAGGGCGTAGGCGGGACCGAGATCGACCGCGATCTTGACCGGCACGAGCGTGCGAGCGCGCGCGTTCTCCGCTGCGCGTGAGGCGGCAACGAGCGAGGCCTCGCCACCGACCGGGACTCCGTCGATGCGGATCGAGACGGTGCCCTGATAGTAGCCGTAACCCGAGAGCACATCGGTCAGGCGGCGCAGATCGGCCTCGGCGCGCCGCACCAGCCCCTCCCCGTCCGGCGGCGCCTCCTGGCGCAGGCGGTAGAGCGTCGAGGTGTCCTGCAGGGCACGGAGAATGTCCGAGTCGTCGGTGCCGGTGATCCGCAGGCTATAGGGCAGCGCCGTCGCGCTCGGAGCTGGCGGCTCCTCATCCGAGCCGAACAAGCCGAACAGGTCGAAAGCGGCCGCCGGCTGCGGTAGAAGGACCAGCGCCGCGACACTTAGAAGAACGCCACCAAAAACCGGCGAACGCAGCAGGCAGTTCATCCGGGCATGCATTCGCTGGGCGGGATCCGTGGCTCGTGACGGGCGATGCCTCCAGGAAAGCATCCGGATGTTAACTACCCGTCGATCCGTCGCGCGGCTACCCCGGCCCCGCTTGGCACAGTGCGTGATCGAGGAATGGTGAGTGGACAATGTAACGGTGTACCCGGCGGGCCGCAGATCGGGCCGGTTGCCGTGACACGCAGCGCGTTCGGGGACGCGGTTCTATTCGTCGTCTTCGACCACAGTGATCTGAGACGGCAGCGGCAGGCTGATCGTACAGCGCAGTCCATGCGGCTCGAAAGTGAGGGTCGTCTCCGCCTTCAATTCATAACGAAGGCTGCGTGTGAGCACTTCGGTGCCGAAGCCGCAGTGAGACGGCGCCGGTGGGAGGTTTGCGAGACCACTCTCTTCCCAGACAAAGGTCAATTGCGGGCGGGATCCGGACGGCCCGGTCGGCGGCGACAGCGTCCAACCCACGTGGATGCGGCCCTGGGGCACGGTCAGGGCGCCGTGTTCGACGGCATTCACGGCCAGTTCGTGGATGGCCATGGCGATCACCTCCGCCGCGCCTGGACACAGAAGGAGGCTCGGGCCGGAAATCGCGACCTGCTCACCCTCGCGCGCGAGATGAACCAGCAGCTCGTCCGCGACGAGGGAATGCAAGGTGATCCCTTCGGGTACGCTGCGCATCAGGGCATTGAGCACGTGGGCGAGCGCCTCGAGCCGCCCATCGAGATGGGCGACATAGGTTTCCAGTGAGTCGCTGGTCTCGGCGGAGCGACGGATGATCGCCCGCAGCATGGAAAGCGTATTGCGTACCTTGTGGCGCAGCTCGGCCGGCAAGCCCGTCTCATCGAGGAAGCGGCGCAAACGCCGATTCTCGGCCTCCAACTCCTCAATGCGTCTATCGCGCGGATCTCGGTTCATGACTTAGCCGTTCGCTGATCTCAGTACGATAAATCGGCCAACGGCCGATCTTTAATCCTCGTTCTGGCTGAATGGATCGCGCTCGTAATGCAGATAAGACGAGTCGAATAGTGAGGTGGCTTGGAGTGCTGAGAAGTCTGGTATCGTCAACTGTCGGCCACGCAGGCGGATCAAGCCCGATGCCCGCAATTCTTTGAGGGTGCGGTTGATGTGCACGGTAGAAAGCCCCATCGCATCCCCGAGATCGGCCTGGGTTATGGGGAATTCGCAACTCGTGTCGTTCGTCATTCCGACAGCGCGAAGGCGAAGGAACAGTTCGCAAAACAGATGTCCGAGACGCTCGGTCGCCAGCCGCTGACCGAGGCTGACGGTCCATTCGCGCTGAATCGCCGCCGTCACGAGCATTTCCCACCACAACGCCTCCGCCACGCGCGGGTATTGCAGGGCGATCTCCCGTATGGCGGATTCCGAAATCTCGGCGACCACCACCGAGGTCAGCGTGCCAAGCGAGTGATCCATCTTCCGCAGAACGAAGACATGCGGATCGCATAGATCACCGGGCAGGAAGATCGAGATGACCTGACGGCGCCCGTCCTCGAGTTGCTTGTAGCGGCAGGCCCAGCCTTCGAGCACGACATTGATATGACGCGGCCAGTCGCCATCGCCGACCACGTCCTCACGCGGTCCGAGCCTTCGTGTCGGCTGAGCGATCTTCTCCAACGCCTGCTTCTCTTCGGAAGTAAGGCGGATGAAATTTTCCAGCTTGCGGACGAGCGGGTTTGGCACTGGGTTTCCTTGGCCTGTTGCGGCAACTTAGCGCACTCGAGCCCGAACTGAACTAACACACGCTAATTTTGCGCACGAAAGCGCTTAGCTGCTAAAAGAATCGTGCCGCACGGCGAAGGGAACGCGGTAGCGCGCATTCTCTTCAGGTTGCATTTCTAGGAGCGTTCAGCTTGCTTGCCGCCCCCCGCGATCAGGCAGAACAGGCGCAATTTTTTACGCAGCCGCCGCAGGCCGAAAGCCTCGGCAGGCGACGAACTGATCGGCCGCGATTGTGCAACGTGAAGTTTGGTGGGGGAAGTAGGACTCGAACCTACGAAGCTTACGCAGCGGATTTACAGTCCGCCCCCTTTGCCGCTCGGGACATTCCCCCAAACCGGGTCACCGCATGTCTCGCGCGGTGGGCGAGGCCCTTATGATTAGGGTGCGATCGGGTGTCAACCGATCTGCTTGGCCCAATTTCTATCCACAGGGCGCCACGTCGCAGATTCGCACCTGGGCCCGCTCCGCACCGCGCCAGCGGTCGCACGAGAGGGTTCCGGCGACGTGGAAGCTCCGGCCGATCCCGCCGAGCAGGGCGACCCCCAGCGGTCCTTGCGCGGCGCGGAACGCGATCGCGCCGACCGCTTGCCCGTCCCCGCTGACGAGGCGGGCGCGGACATGCCCGTTGCCGACGATGCCGGCATCGACGATGCGATGGCGGGGCAAGGCCATCACCGGCTCGGGCGCCCCCTGCCCGAACGGCCCGGCCCGTTGGATCAGGCGCACCAGCTCGGCAGTCGCCCCGCCGGCACTCACGGTGCCGTCGATCAACAGCGCCTCGGCGGCGCGGGCCCGGCCGACGGCCTCGACGAGATCCTGGGTGAGACTCTCCCCGAAGGCGGCGAGGCCTCCCGGCAGGAGGGTGACGCCCGCGGCCATGGCATGCCCGCCGCCCTTGACCGCGAGCCCCGCCTCGACCGCGCTGCGCACGGCACCGCCGAGATCCGCACCGACGACCGATCGGCCGGAGCCGACGGCGCTGCCGTCGGGCTTGACCGCGAAGGCGAAAGCCGGCCGGCCGAACCGCTCCTTGAGCCGGGCGGCGATGAGGCCGACGATGCCGGGATGCCATTCGGGCGAGGCGGCGATCAGGACCGGACGGTCCGGATCGCGGGTGAGGTGGGCATCCATCTCGGCCTCGGCCTCGGCGACCGCTTGCGCCTCGATGGCCTGCCGCTCGCGGTTGAGCCGATCGAGTTCCTCGGCGATGCGACGGGCTTCCATGGGGTCGGCGGTGGTGAGCAGCCGCGCGCCGAGACCGGCATCGCCGATCCGCCCGCCGGCATTGATCCGCGGCCCGACGAGAAAGCCGAGATGCCACGCTTCGGGTGGCTCGCTCAGTCCGGCCGCGTCGAGCAGAGCCGCAAGTCCCGGCCGCCCGCGCCCGCGCATCACCGCGAGCCCCTGGACGACGAAGGCTCGGTTGAGCCCGGTGAGCGGCACCACGTCGGCGACGGTGGCAAGCGCCACGAGGTCGAGGAAGTCGGTGAGGCGTGGCTCGCCGGATGTTGCGAAGACGCCGTCCCGCCGCAGCCGACGGGCCAGTGCGACGAGGGTCATGAACACCACGCCCGCCGCGCAGAGATGGCCAAGGCCGGACAGGTCGTCGAGACGGTTCGGATTGACCAGGGCCCGCGTCTGCGGAAGCTCTTCCGGCGCGCCGTGGTGGTCGAGCACGATCACGTCGAGGCCCAGAGAAGCGGCGGCGGCCAACGGCTCGTGGCCGGCGGTACCGCAATCGACGCAAACGAGTAGGCCCGCGCCCTCCTCCCGCAGGGTCGTGACGGCGCCGACATTGGGGCCGTATCCTTCCGTGATGCGGTCGGGGATGTGGATGCGCACCGGTACGCCGAGCGCCCGGAGATAGTCGGCGAGCAGAGCCGCGCTCGCCGCCCCGTCCACGTCGTAATCGCCGAAGATCGCCACCGCTTCGCGGGCGCGCACGGCATGGGCCAGCCGCTCGACCGCCGCTTCCATTTCCACGAGCACCGATGGATCCGGCATCAGGTCGCGCAGGCGCGGGGCGAGGTAGGCGTCCGCCTCTGCCGGCCGCACGCCGCGCCCGACGAGGACGCGGGCGAGCAGATCCGGCAGGCCGTAGGCCTGCGTCATCGTTACGGCGAGTGCCTGGAGACCCGGATCGCCGCAGCGCTCGCGCCAAGGCCGCCCGAGCGCCGAGGCGGTGACGTCGAGGAACGGACGCGGGAGGTCCGAGGAGGGATCGATGAGCATGGCGGCGGTCACGCGGCCGACCATAGCCGTTTCCGTGCCCGAAGACTGCGCCCCGCAAACGACAGCGGGGCGGACGATTGCTCGCCCGCCCCGCCGCGCTGCCCGTCGTTTGGGCCGGTCAGAGGTTCTTGACGATCGAGTCGACAACCTTCTTGGCGTCTCCGAACAGCATCATTGTGTTGTCGCGGAAGAACACCTCGTTCTCGACGCCGGCATAGCCCGAGCCCATGCCGCGCTTGATGAATAGGACGGTCTTGGCCTTCTCCACGTCGAGGATCGGCATGCCGTAGATCGGCGAGGCCTTGTCGGTCTTGGCGGCCGGGTTGGTGACGTCGTTGGCGCCGATCACGAAGGCCACGTCGGCCTGCGGGAACTCGCCGTTGATGTCTTCCAGCTCGAACACCTCGTCGTAGGGTACGTTGGCTTCGGCCAGGAGCACGTTCATGTGCCCCGGCATGCGGCCCGCCACCGGGTGGATGGCGTACTTCACCTCCACGCCTTCCTTCTTCAGCATGTCCACCATCTCGCGGAGGCTATGCTGGGCCTGGGCGACCGCCATGCCGTAGCCCGGCACGATGATGACGCGCTCGGCGTTCTTCATGATGTAGGCCGCATCGTCGGCCGAGCCCTGCTTGACGGGACGCGTCTCGACCTGGCCGCCACCGGCCGCCGCGGCGGAATCACCGCCGAAGCCGCCGAGGATGACCGAGATGAACGACCGGTTCATCGCTTTGCACATGATGTAGGACAGGATCGCGCCCGAGGAGCCGACCAGCGAGCCCGTGATGATGAGCGCGAGGTTGCCCAGGGTGAAGCCGATGCCGGCCGCCGCCCAGCCCGAGTAGGAGTTCAGCATCGAGACGACGACCGGCATGTCCGCGCCGCCGATCGGGATGATGAGCAGCCCGCCGAGGGTGAAGGACAGGAGCACGATCAGCCAGAAGACCAGCTTGCTCTCGTTGCCGATGAACACGGCGATCAGAACCACCAGGGCGATGCCCAGGGCGATGTTGATGGCGTGCCGCTGCGGCAGCATGATCGGCTTGCCGGACATGCGCCCGTCGAGCTTGGCGAAGGCGATGACCGAACCGGTGAAGGTGATCGCGCCGATCGCCGCGCCCAGCGCCATCTCGAACAGCGACTCCTTGTGGATGTGGCCGTTCTCGAGGATACCGACCGCCTGGGGGGCGTAGAGCGTTGCCGCCGCACCCGCCACGGCGGCGAGGCCGACGAGCGAGTGGAAGGCCGCGACGAGCTGCGGCATCGCCGTCATCGGCACCCGCTTGGCGATCACGGCGCCCGCGCCGCCACCGATACCGAGGCCGAGCAGCACCAGGACCCAGGCGCCGATTCCCGCCGGCGGATGGCCGACCAGGGTCGTGAGCACGGCGAGCGCCATGCCGATCATGCCGTACAGGTTACCCTGTCGCGACGTGGTGGGGTGCGAGAGTCCCCGCAGCGCCATGATGAACAGGACGCCGGCGACGATGTAGAGAAGGGATGAGACGTTTTCCGACATCGCCTCAGGCCTTCTTCTTGTACATGCCGAGCATGCGCTGGGTCACGAGGAAGCCGCCGAAGATATTCACGGAGGCGAGGACGATACCGATGAAGCCGAAGAAGCGGGCCCAGCCGGTGCCCTTCTCGATGAGCGGCACGCCGGCCGCCAGGAGTGCGCCGACGATGATGACCGACGAGATCGCGTTGGTCACCGACATCAGCGGTGTGTGCAGGGCCGGCGTCACCGACCAGACGACGTAGTAGCCGACGAAGATCGCGAGCACGAAGATCGCGAGCTGGAACACCGTGGGATCGACGGCGCCGTGGGTGGCGGCGGCGATACCGTGACCGAGCGAGTCGGCGATCGACTGCGCCTGGGCGGCGTTCTGATGGGCGATGTCAGCCGCGGCGCGTGCGGCCGACGCAGCGGCCTGGGCCTGCTCTGCAGGCGAGACGGGCGGAAGGGGGGTTGCCATGGTGAGATCCTCCGCGACCGATCAGGCTTTGGGCTGAAAGTTGGGGTGGACCACCTGACCGTCGCGGGTCAGATTGGTGGCCTTGACGAGTTCATCGTCCCACTGCACCGCCAGCGCCTTCGATTCCTTGTCGATCAGGGTCTCGACGAAGGCGTAGAGGTTGCGGGCGTAGAGGCTCGACGCCGTGGCCGCGAGGCGGCCCGGCACGTTGACGTGGCCGACGATCTTCACGCCGTTGCCGACGGTGACGATCTCACCCGCCTTGGCGCCGGCAACGTTGCCGCCGCGCTCGACCGCGAGGTCGACGAGCACTGAGCCGGGCTTCATCGAAGCGACCATCTCCTCGGAGACGAGCTTCGGCGCGGGCCGGCCGGGAATCAGCGCCGTGGTGATGACGATGTCCTGCTTGGCGATGTGGCCCTTGACCAGCTCGGCCTGCTTCTTCTGATACTCGGCCGACATCTCCTTGGCGTAGCCGCCGGAGGTCTCGGCCTGCTTGAACTCGTCGTCCTCGACGGCGACGAACTTCGCGCCGAGCGATTCGACCTGTTCCTTGGTAGCGGGCCGCACGTCGGTGGCCGTCACCACGGCACCCATGCGGCGGGCGGTGGCGATGGCCTGGAGGCCGGCGACGCCGACGCCCATGATGAAGATGCGCGCGGCCGGAACGGTACCGGCGGCGGTCATCATCATCGGCAGGGAGCGGCCGTACTCGGCAGCGCCATCGACCACGGCGCGGTAGCCGGCGAGGTTCGCTTGGGAGGAGAGGACGTCCATCACCTGCGCGCGGGTGATTCGGGGCATCAACTCCATGGCAAAGGTGTTGACACCCGCCTCGGCGGCGGCCTTCAGCTCGTCCTCGTGGCCGTAGGGGTCCATGATCGCAACGACCGTGGCGCCCTTCTGGATCTTGCCCAGTTCCTCGGCGTTCGGACGGCGGACCTTCAGGACGAGGTCGGCGCCGGAGAGAGCCTCCTCGGCGCTCCCGGCGATCTTGGCGCCGGCGGCCTCGTACTCGCCATCGGGAACGCCGGCCTTGGCACCGGCCCCCGATTGCACGACGACATCGGACCCCAGACCGATGAACTTCTTGACCGTTTCTGGGACGGCCGCGACCCGTGGTTCTATCGGGTCCGTCTCCGTCAAGACGGCAATACGCATCAGTTGCTCCCGTTCTTACAGCCGCCTTTCGGCGTGCCGGTATCCGAGCTTGCTGGGAAGTTCAGATCTGGAAAAGGCCGACTCGAGGAGTCGGCCCGGAAGTCTCGATCCTCAGCTCAGGAAGAGGATCGCGAGGAGTGCGGCGAAGACGAAAGCTTGGGCCTTCCAGCCGATGGCGGGGACGAAGGCACCGATGGCCGCGGCCACCCAGGAGACCAGCACGCCGATGATCGCCGTCACCCACGCTTCGTGCACGCCGCCGATGGCGAGAGCCGCCACCCAGCACAACACCGTGACGGTACCGATCTCGACGAAGCGGACGAAGCCCCGATAGGTCTGCTCGTGGGTCTTCTCGTCCATCGCCGGGCTGTAGTGCAGGCCGGTGAGGGTCTTCGTGTCCGCCATTGCGCGCCCGTTCCCTGGTATCGTTTTGCTTGTCACGCGCGGATTTAGCGCAACGCTTATCCGCGAGCAATCAGCTTGACGCTGAGGTTCACATGTCGTGAGGCGGCTTTTGTCACGCCGGATCGGGCAATCCCACCGCGGCCAGCGCCGCCCCCTGCCGCTCGGAAAGCGTGTCGAGCGAGAAGCGTTCGATCTCGGCCTCGAACAATTGGTGGTAATTGAGTTCGGAGCGCAGGTGCAGGAAGACCGCGCCGAGCCCGACCGCGGCCCGATCCATGAACACGAATTCCTGCGGAACCGTGACGGGACCCTTCTCCTTGAGCGCCTGATGCACGGAGAAGGCCTCGCGCCGCCCGTAGGCGCCGGGATCGATCCCATCGGCGACGGTGCGGGTGCGATCCTCCAGTAGCGGGCCGTAGATGAAGCGGGCCCAGATGTTGAGGATGTCGATGGTTTCGTTGTCGAGCTTCTTGAAGCCCCATACTTCGTAGGCATGGACGACCCGCGCGCGATCGTCTTCCAGCAGGCCGCGGTAGAGATCCACCACACCGCCGACGAAGCGGGGATGGAAGATGCGCACGCAGCCGTAATCGAGCAGGTTGATGCCCTGCGCTTCGCCGCCCTCGGAGAAGACGGTGTAGTTGCCGAGATGCGGATCGCCGTGGATCACGGCAGCGCGGCTGAAGGGATGCCACCACGCCCGGAACATCGCCTGGGCGATTCGGTTGCGGATCTCGATCGGGCTCTGCGCGAAGCTCAGGATCTTCTCGCCCTCGAGCCAGCCGAGGGTGAGAAGACGCTTCGTCGAGAGGTCGGAATGCACCGCCGGCACCCGAACGGAAGCGATGTCCCTGAGCACGTCGCCATAGAGGGCGGCATGCTTGGCCTCGCGACCGTAATCGAGCTCCTCGCGCACCCGCGCGCCGATCTCCGTGGCGATCTCGGAGGTGTCGAGCCAGGAGTTCATGCGCCGGTGGAGCGCGAAGGCAACCTGAAGCTGCTTGAGGTCCGCCTCGACCGCCGATTGCATGTCGGGATACTGGAGCTTGCAGGCGAGTGGGGTGCCATCCCTTGATTGCGCGCGGTGGACCTGCCCCAGCGAGGCGGCGGCGGCCGGCTTGAGATCGAAGCTGCCGAAGCGGCTCTGCCAGTCGGCGCCGAGTTCGGCCATCATCCGGCGCTTGACGAAGGCCGCGCCCATCGGCGGCGCGTCGGCCTGTAGTTTCTGCAGTTCGGCCGCGTATTCCGGCGGCAGCAGGTCCGGCACGGTGGCGAGGAGCTGCGCCACCTTCATGATTGGCCCCTTGAGGCCGCCGAGCGCCTGGGCCAAAGCCGCCGCGTTGTTGAGGCTCGCGCCGTCCTTGCCGCCGAACAGGCGCGCCGCCGCCATCCGCGCGGCCACCCCTCCGACATTGGCGCCGACGCTGGCGTAGCGGCTCGCGCGGGCGGTGAAGCGGTTGGCTTCGCGGTCGGTCTCGGCCATGGATTCGGATCGATTCCTATCGGGACTCGACCGGAGATAGGCGCTGCCGGGGTTCGCGCCCAGGGCGCTGGGACGGCGCGCCGCGGGCCGCGCTACGCTTTCGGCCAGTTGTCGCGATCCAGCGGGTCAGGCCGGATTCATCGATCTCGCCCGCGGCGAGGCCGAGGATGATGGCCGTCGCCTCTGCCGGGTCCGGCTCGAAAGGGATTTCGTTCAGCAACAGAAACCCGTCATCGCCATGAAACCGGCCCGCTTGTTGCCGTCCATGAAGAGGTGATTACGGATGACACCGAAGGCGTAGGCAGCCGCCAGCTCGGCAAGTTCTGCTTGCTCGTATCGCCAACGGTTGATCGGCCGTCCGACGAACGACTCGAGAGCCCCCCGATCACGAAGTCCCGCCGCTCCGCCGAAGATCCGACGCTGACGGGCGTGGGCGTCCTCCACGTCCTCGACCGTCAGCCACTCGGGCTCGGCAGCGTCCGATACCTCGAGATCTGCGCTCACTTCGCCAACTCGGTCAGCGTTGACCGGTAGCGGACCATGACATCTTCCATGATCTTGGCGACCTTGTCACGATGGCCGCTATCCGGCTCCGCAGGAAGCTCCCAGATCGTGCCGGATTTCACGAACCGTGCTTTCCGCACGCGTCCGCGGCGCTTCTCGCCACGGGCATCCCGGGCAATCCGAAACCCGCGGGCCGTCAGAAGATCACCGATCAGTGCCCCAGCAGACTGAATCGCATAATTCCGAATGTCGGGATCGAGCTTTTCGATAATCGGCTCGATCTCCCAAACAGCCGCCTGGACCGCCGGGATCTCGAGCCTGCTGAGCAACTCATATTGCGGAAGCATCTCCGGACGGCTCAGAACGTCCCTGATGGGACGAGCATCCGGCCGTTCGAAAAATGCAGCGTGACTGGCATTCATGTGGACCCCCTATGGAGGCACAGAGATCGCCCGCAACGCTGAATTCAGTCAACGTTGCGCTGTGCTATGTAGTGGATCTATTTCTCTTCCATCGCCTCCAGCTCCGCGATCATCCCCTCGATCATCCCGAGGCCGATCTGCCAGAAGCCCGGATCGCTGGCGTCGAGCCCGAACGGCTCCAGCAATTCGCCATAGGGCTTCGAGCCGCCTGCCGAGAGCAGGGCGAAGTAGCGCTCGACGAAGCCGGGCTCGGCGCGGGCGTAGACGCCGTAGAGCGAGTTCACGAGACAATCGCCGAACGCGTAGGCGTAGACGTAGAACGGCGAGTGGATGAAGTGCGGGATGTAGGCCCAGAACGGCTCGTAGCCCTTATCGAGGGTGATCGCCGGGCCGAGGCTTTCCGACTGCACCGACATCCAGAGTTCGTTGATCTGCTCGGCCGTCAGCTCGCCCTTGGCGCGGGCGAGGTGGACCTTCCGCTCGAACGAGTAGAACGCGATCTGGCGCACCACCGTGTTGATCATGTCCTCGACCTTGGCCGCGAGCATCGCCCGGCGCTGGGTCGGGTCCGTGGTCTGGCCCAGCAGCCGCCGGAAGGTCAGCATCTCGCCGAAGACGCTCGCGGTCTCCGCCAGCGTCAGCGGGGTCGGCGCCATCAGAGCACCGTTCGGGGCGGCGAGCACCTGATGCACACCGTGGCCAAGTTCGTGCGCGAGGGTCATCACGTCGCGCGGCTTGCCCTGGTAATTCACCAGCACGTAGGGGTGGGCGGAGGGCACGGTCGGATGCGCGAAGGCGCCGGGCGCCTTGCCGGGCCGGGTCGGCGCATCGATCCAGCCGCCGTCGAAGAACTTTTTGGCGATGCCGGCCATATCCGGTGAGAAGGCGTCGTAGGCCTCCAGCACCGTGTCGCGGGCCTGGGCCCAGGGAATCGTGCGTTGCTCGACCTTCGGCAGCGGCGCGTTGCGGTCCCAATAGGGCAGCGCCTCGACACCGAACCACTTGGCCTTGAGCCGGTAGTAGCGGTGCGAGAGCCGCGGATAGGCCGCGCGCACGGCCTCGACCATGGCGGCCACGACCTCCGGCTCGACGCGATTCGAGAGGTGGCGTGCATCGGCCACGTCCTTGAAGCCGCGCCAGCGGTCGGAGATCTCCTTGTCCTTGGCCAGCGTGTTGGTGATCAGCGTGAAGATGCGCAGATTCGCCCGCAGGGTCTCGCCGAGCGCCTGCGCCGCCTCCTGGCGCACCGCCCCGTCCGAGTCCTGAAGCTTGTTGAGCGTCGGCTCCAGCGTCAGGCGCTCGCCCTGAACCGAGAAGCGGAGCGAGGCGATCGTCTCGTTGAACAGCCGGTCCCAGGCGGCGTTCGAGGTCACCGACTTGTCGAGGAACAGCTTCTCCGTGCGGTCGTCGAGCTGGTGCGGCTTCTCGCGCCGCAGATCCTCGATCCAGGGCCGGTAATGGGCCAGCGGCCCGTCCGTCATCGCCGCGTCGAGCACCGCATCCTCGACGCGGTTCAACTCAAGGCCGAAGAACAGCAGGTCGCCCGAGGCCGTGGTCAGCCGCTCGCGGGTGTCGCCGTAGAACTTGGCGCGGGTCTCGTCCGTCGTGTCGCCGGAATAGACGAGACCGGCATAGGACATCAGCCGCCCCATCAGATCCTCGATCCGCTCGAAGGTCCGCACCGCCTCGCCGAGGATGGACGAGGCATCCGGCCCGGCCGCGATCTCGGCGATTCGGCCCGCGTAGCGTTCGGCGAAAACCCGGCTCTCGGCCTCGGCCCGGTCGAGATCGTCGCGGAAGGCCGGCGCGTCCATGCTCGGATAGAGGTCGGTGAGGTCCCATTCCGGCAGCACGCCGAGATCGGCCGCCTGCAGCGCGCCGCGCACCGCCGCGAGTTCCTCGGCCCCTCTCGGCAAGTCCGGCGACAGGGCGGCGAAAACGGCTCGGCTCGACATGATGTGCTGTTTCCTCGACGTGGTGGACCGCCGCTTCGGCATCGGGCGCGCCAGCGCGGCCAGGGTCAGATATCGAGCGCAGGACCGTCACGATCAACCGCGCTGCGCAATCCCGGCTCCGTGAGCGCCGACGGAACGCGCCCCTCGATGCGCCGTCATGTCGTTGGAAGCGCCGTGCGGGCTAAATTCGAGCGTCGTTAAGCGGCGCTTTACGCTCTTGGGCGACCCTGTGCCTCGAAACGAAACAGCCGCCGCCATGCGCCGCTGGTCTCCTCTTGGAGGCCGGGTCGGCTCGCGGCCGGCTCGAGCGGAAAGCGAGGCGCCCCGCATGTCGACCACCGTTCTCATCATCGATGACGATCCCGTGCAGCGTCGCCTCGCCGAGGCGATGGTGCGTCGCCTCGGTTTCCAGGCACAGATCGCGGAGAACGGCCATGACGGGTTGAACCTCCTGCGCGGCGGCGAGAGCGTCGATGTCGTGCTGCTGGATCTCGTCATGCCCGGCGGCATGGACGGGCTGAGCGTGCTGGCCGAGATGCGCAAGAGCGGCATCGATACCCCCGTCATCGTGCAGACCTCGAACGGCTCCATCGACGCGGTGGTGAACGCCATGCGGGCGGGGGCCGTCGATTTCGTGGTCAAGCCGGCCGGTGCCGAACGGCTCCAGGTCTCGATCAAGAACGCCCTGCGGGTCGATCAGCTCGAGGAGGAGGTGCGCCGGATGCGCCGCCGCGCCTCGGGCGCGCTCGGCTTCAAGGATCTCGCCTCGAAGAGCCCGGACATGGAGCGGGTGATCCGGCTGGCCGAGCGGTCGGCGAAATCGAACATTCCCGTCCTGATCGAGGGCGAATCGGGGGTCGGCAAGGAGGTGCTGGCTCGCGCGATTCAGGGCTCGGGCGACCGGCGCGGCAAGTCCTTCGTCACCGTCAATTGCGGGGCCATCCCCGAGAACCTCGTCGAATCGACCCTGTTCGGTCACGAGAAAGGTGCCTTCACCGGCGCCACGGAGAAGCATGTCGGCAAGTTCGTGGAGGCCTCGGGAGGCACGCTGTTCCTCGACGAGATCGGCGAGCTGCCCCTCGACGCCCAAGTGAAGCTCCTGCGGGCGCTGCAGGAGGGCGAGGTCGATCCCGTCGGCGGCAAGCGCGCCGTGCGCGTCGATATCCGCCTGATCTCGGCCACCAACCGCTCGCTGCTCGACCTCGTGAAGCAGGGCAAATTCCGCGAGGATCTCTATTACCGCCTCAACGTCTTCCCCATGACGCTGCCGCCGCTGCGGGCGCGGCGCGAGGACATCCCGGACCTCGTGCGCTCGTTCTGCGCGCGGTTCGCGGCGGAAGAGGGCAAACGCCTGCGCGGCATCACGGCCGAGGCGATGGCGCTGCTCTCGCGCTATCCCTGGCCCGGCAACGTGCGCCAGCTGGAAAACGCCCTGTTCCGCGCGGTCGTGCTGGCGGACGGCGACGAGCTGACGGTGGCGGAGTTTCCGCAGATCGCCGCACAGGTCGAGGGCTTCGACGTGCGCATCCCGCCGCTGCCGACACAGGCCTCCCTGCCCGCGGGCGGTCTCGAACCGGTGCGGGAGATCGTCCGCGTCGAGGTGCGCGATCCCCACGCCATGTCGCTCGTCGTCGAGGACACCGGCGACATGAAGACGATGGAAGCGGTCGAGGCGGAGGTGATCCGCTTCGCCCTGCAATTCTACCGCGGCCGAATGTCCGAAGTCTCCCGACGCCTCGGAATCGGCCGATCGACCCTCTATCGCAAACTCAAGGAGCTCGGCCTCGACGACGGGGAGCGTTCCGAGGACGCCGCCTGAGGCCCGAACCCTCGTTCGAAGCATCGTCCCGAAAGGGGGTCGCCGGCTTTCAGGACGATGCGAAAACAAGAGGCACGCGCATCGTCTTCGATCCGATATCAACGACGATGCGCTTGCCTCGGCTATTCGCCTTCAGGTTCCGGCCTGGCCTTGGCATGTGGTCGTGTGGTTGCGCACGGCCGTGCTTCGGTCGATGATCTTTAAGCAGAGCTGCGGCATTCTCGGCCGTATCCAGGGAGTTGCCGACATGCGCGCTGCATCGGAAGCCGGAACGGGCATCGCGCGGACTCTGTCCGTCGCGCTGGCAGCCCTCCTCGCTTTCAGCCAAGCCCCGGCCCGTGCCGAGGAAGCGCCTGCCGCGACGGAGTCAGGCGTCGTGATCCGTAAGGCCGCCGTCGATATTGCCAGCGAGCCGGTGGTCACGCCCGACGCCTCCGACGGCGCGGCATCGACCGCCGATGCGCCTGCGCCCTCCGCAGAGCCGGCCCCCGCGGCCGAAGGGCCACCGGCCCCGGTCGCGCCGAGCGAGCCGCTTCCGGCCGCACTCTATGCGCGCCTCAACGACACCGCGCCGTTGCTGCAACGGCTGACCGGCAAGGACCGCGAGGCGATCCAGGCCTTCTACGCGCTCGGCAACTTCAAGCCGGTCTGGATCGAGAACCGGGCCTTCAATGCCGCCGCCCATGCGGCGATCGCCCGCCTGCGAGAAGCGGGCGAGGACGGGCTCGATCCGAATGCCTATCCCGTTCCGGTGGTGGGCAAGCTCAGCCGCCCGGACACGGATGCGGAGATCGCCGAGGCCGACCTCAAGCTCTCGGCCGCGCTCGCCCTTTACGCCCGCGACGCCCGCGGCGGACGGGTGAACCCGGCGGCGATCTCGAGGCTCATCACGCCCACCCTCGACCTGCCGCCGGCCGACACGGTGCTGACCCGTCTCGCCGCTTCGGGCGCGGGGGCCGGAGAGGTGCTGCAGAGCTACAATCCGCGCCAGCCCGGCTACCTCGCCCTGAAGAAGCGCCTCGCCGGCCTGCGTGCAGGCCGGACGCAAGGGGCGCCGAGCGTCAAGCTTCCCGACGGGCCTGTGCTCAAGCTCGGGATGAGCGACCCCCGCGTGCCGTTGCTGCGCAGCCGCTTCGGCCTCGACGCGAGCGCCGCCGGCACCCTCGATTCAGCGCCGGGCGAGGCGGATGCCTACGACCGCTCCGTCGCCGATGCCGTCAAGAACTTCCAGCGCAGCCGTGGCCTCCCGGCGAGCGGGACGCTCACCCGCGCCACCGTCGCGGCACTCGCCGATGCGAGCGTGCCGAAGACGAGCGCGAGCGAGGCCGACCTCCTCGTCAACATGGAGCGCTGGCGCTGGCTGCCGCCCGAACTCGGGCCGAACTACGTTTTCGTGAACGTGCCCGAATTCAAGCTGAAGGTGTTTCGCGACGGGCGCTTGCGCGACGAAACCCGGGTCATCGTCGGCAAGCCGACGAGCCCGACGCCGACCTTCTCGGGGATGATGGAATACGCCGTCGTCAACCCGTCCTGGTACGTGCCGCCCTCGATCCTGAAGCAGATGCTGGCCTCGGGCCGCACCGCCGGGTTCGAGGTGGTGCGCCGGGGCGGCAACATCTCCCTGCGCCAGCCGCCGGGCGAGCGGAACGCACTCGGCTTCATCAAGTTCATGTTCCCCAACCAGCACGCGGTCTACCTGCACGATACCCCGAACCGCTCGCTGTTCTCCGCCTCGACCCGCGCCTTCAGCCACGGCTGCGTGCGCGTGGACGACCCGTTCCGTTTCGCCGACGCGGTGCTGCCGAACTGGACGCAGGAGCGCCTCAAGAAGCTGATCGGCAAGGGCGAGCGGACGCTGCGCCTGCCCGAGAAGCTGCCGGTGCACCTCGCCTACTTCACGGCGGAAGTGGACGATCTCGGCTCCTACCGCACCCTGCCGGACCTCTATGGCTACGATGGGCCGATGAAGGTCGCGCTGGGGCTCGCCGCCCGCCCGGATGCCGTGGCGAGGGGGCCTGCGAAGGAGAAGCGCACGAGTGCCGAGGCCGCTCGCTCAGCCCCGCGCCAGGCCGTGGCGCGCGAGGCGGTGCGCAGCGAGCGCCGCGCCGCCCCCCGCCGTTCGTCGGACATGTTCGGCGAGCCGGAGAGCGCCCCGAGCTACGCGTATCCGCCGCGCAGCTACTGGTAGGCCGCCGGTCGCGCTTCATCCCCACTGGGTTACGGGCACCGTCACTCGGCTGGGGACAGCGCGGGCCCGAGATCACGCTTGGCTCTTGTAAGGCTCTTTTTTGCCACGGTTGGCCCGTAGCCGTCTTTGAAAGACGGTGAGCAGCACGGGCCCCGACGACCCGCCTTTCCGGTCCTCGGCCATCCTTGCGCCTCGCGGCATCGCCGATGCCGCGCCGTTTCGTGGGGTGAGGACCATGCTGCGCACGATCCGGGACGGCCTGTCCTCGAACCGCACTTCGCCCTCCCCACGCCTGAAGCGCCTTGCTTCCGCCGCCGGCGCGATGGCCGCCCTGCTCGTCGCCGGCACGGTCGAGACCCAGGACGCGGTCGCCAACGGCGACACCCGCAGCCTTTCCATGGTGCACGAGCACACGGGAGAGACGCTGAACGTCACCTTCAAACGCGATGGACGCTACGACCGCGCCGCCCTCGACCAGATCAACTGGCTCATGCGCGACTGGCGCGAGAACGAATCGGTCAAAATGGACCCGCGCCTGTTCGACGTGGTGTGGGAGGCGCAGCGCTCCGTCGGCTCGACCGCGCCGCTGCGTATCGTCTGCGGCTACCGCAGCCCGAAGACCAATGGCATGCTGCGCCGCCGTTCCTCAGGCGTCGCCGACACCAGCCAGCACATGCTCGGCAAGGCCATGGATTTCTTCATGACCGACGCCTCGATCGACCAGATCCGCGCGGTCGGCATGCGGATGCAGCGCGGCGGCGTCGGCTGGTATCCCCGCTCCGGCTCGCCCTTCGTGCATCTCGATGTCGGCTCGGTTCGATCCTGGCCGCGCATGAGCCACGACCAGCTCGCCCGCCTGTTCCCGGACGGCAAGACCGTCCACCTTCCCGCCGACGGCAAGCCGCTCGCCCGCTATGAGGAGGCTCGCGCCGAAATCCTGTCCCGCGGCGGCACGGTGCTGGGCTACACGGCACTTGCCAGCGCCGACGAGGTCGGCGAGGGGCCGGGGCTCAAAGGCTTCTTCGCCTCGCTCTTCGGCGGCAGCGGCGGGACCGACGCGCCGCCGGCCGCACTCGCCAGCGCCGCCATGCCGTCCAAGGCTCGGGCCAAGCCGAGCATCGCGGTCGCCAGCGCCGATCCGACCGATGGGACAGCGGCGATGGCCTATGCCGCGCCGGCCGCCTCCGAGGCCTTGCGCGCGACGAGCCTGCGCCGGGACGGCGCCTCGGCGAAGGAATTGCTGACCGGCGAGGCGGATCAGGCAGTGGTCGCGCCGCTGCCGCCGCGGCGTCCCTCGGAATTCGCCGTCGTCGCGACCGCCCTCACCATTCCGCTGCCGCCGCAGCGCCCGGTGCAGCTCGCCTCTCTCAACGGCGAGGGCCTGGGCGGCATGGTTCACGTCGCGCAGGCGGAGAGCGAGACGGCCACCGATTTGCCGGAGCCGGCCACCGTCGAGGCGCGTCTGGTGCCGGCGGATGCCGACCCGCGCGAGCAGGTCCGCGGCCTGTTCTTCGCCGCGGTTCAGGGTGTGTCGGAGCCGGCCGCGCCGACGGCTTTCGTCCGCGTGGCGCTCGCGCGTCCGCGTCCCGACGAGGCGCTGCCCGCGGAGGCGTTCCACATCGCCTCGGTCGAGGCTCTGGGCGGACGCTTCTCGGCCGAACCGATGGCGTTGTCCGCTGCCCGCTTCACCGGCTCCGCTACCCAAGGGCCGGCCGGCGCCCGTTGACGCCCGAGCCGTCCGCGCCACGTTCGGAGGAATCCGACCGAGGCTCCCGATGCTGCTCTACGAGCACCCGCTCTCGTCCTACGCTCAGAAGATCAAGATCGCGCTGCGCGAGAAGGGCGTGCCGTTCACGGCCGAGATCCCTGGAAGCTTCGGCACCGGACGCAGCGAAGGGCCTTTCGCCGCCGCCAACCCCCGCACCGAGGTGCCGGTGCTGGTCGATGGCGATGTCTCGATCTTCGAATCGACCGTGATCCTCGAATATGTCGAGGAGCGGTGGCCCGATCCGCCGCTTCTACCCCATGATCCCGCTGCCCGCGCCTTCGCCCGGCTGACCGAGGAGGTCTGCGACACGCAGTATGAGGCGGTGAACTGGGGTTTTGGCGAAGTGCTGTGGTTCGGCCGCGCCACCGGCGCCCTGGCCGATCACCTGCGGAGGCGGGCGGCGGCGCAGACCCGCACGCTTCAGGCGTGGCTGACGGCACGTCTCGGCGCGGCCGACTGGTTCGGCGGAAACGATTTCGGCTGGGCCGATGCGGCGGCGGCCCCGATGGTCAACCGCTCGGTCCATTATGGCCTGGGGCCGGAGGCCAACGCACCGCTCGCCCGTTGGCACGCCCGAGTTCGGGAAAGGCCATCCGCGGCGGCGACCTTCGCGGAGTTCGATGCTGCGGCGGAAAAGATGGCCGCCGCCTCGGATCACTACACGACGGGTGGGCGCCGCCGGGAATATCGCGACCACAGGCTCGAATGGATGGTGAAGTCCGGTGGAATCGACGTGGTGCTGGCGGGCCTGCGTGACGGAAACATCCGCTTCCCCTGGCCGGAGGGCTGACCCGGCGTCCGTCGCGGCGGGGCGAAGCCATCCAACGGCGTGATAACCCCCGGTAAGGGCACCGCATGGGATCGCTTCGGCTCCGCCTCGCGATGACGGCGGACGGCTACGCCATGCCGAGTGCCTGGAGGTAGAGTTCGAGGATCGCCTCTTCCTCCTGGCGCTCGTCGTGGTCGCGCTTGCGCAGGGAGATGATCTTGCGCAGCACCTTCACATCGAAGCCGTTGGCCTTGGCTTCGGCGTAGACATCCTTGATGTCGCCCGCGATGCCGGCCTTCTCCTCTTCGAGACGCTCGATGCGCTCGATGATGCTCTTGAGCTGGTCGGCGGCGACCGAGGACGGGTCGACGGCAGGGGCAGGCGAGGCGGCCATGGCAGCGCTCCTTCACGCGAGGGGTGGCGTGCGTCCGAGGACCCACGCCGGATGCCTGGGGATTACGGCATCAACCTTACCTGCTCGTTGATGCCGACGCTCCCCTCAGTGACCGCCGGTCTGGGCGGCGGAAAAGCGCGCCTGCTGCTCGGGGCCCGCCTCGGTCTGGTACTTCTGCTTCCATTCCTCGTAGGGCATGCCGTAGACGTGCTCGCGGCTCTGATCCTTCGAGAGAGCGAGGCCGCGCTCGTCGGCCGCGTCTTTCAGCCAGTTCGACAGGCAGTTGCGGCAGAAGCCGGCGAGATTCATCAAGTCGATGTTCTGCACATCGGTGCGGTTGCGCAGGTGCGAGACGAGGCGGCGGAACACGGCCGCCTCCAACTCGGTCTGCGTCGCGGAATCGATTCCGGTCGTGATACCGGTCATGGGCTCGGTCATGGGGGCGGCTTTCGCTGTCGAGGGGATCACGCAGAGGTCGCCCTGCGATCCCCTTCCGTCAAGCGGGCGGACGCAGCATCGGCCTCAGGATGCGGGCGAAGCGCTGCGCCCATTCCTCCTGGCCCTCGGGCCCGTCGATCAGATCCTGGCGGATCTCGATCAGCGCGTTGGGCAGGCCGCGGACGGTGGCGTGCCGGTCGATCGTATCGCCGGGCAGGCCTCCGCCGTAGGGCTGGTTGTCGCCGACGCAGAGGCCGGCCGGATCGGCCTTGAGCGCCTCGATCAGCAGGCGGCTCAGCCCCGCATCCCGATCGTAGAGGACGCCGACCTGCCAGGGCCGGGCGACGGTGCGCCAGAACGGCGTGAAACTGTGGATCGTCACGAACATCGGACGCACGCCTGCAGCCTCCGACCGGCCGACCGCCTCGTCCACGGCGCGGTCGAACGGCACGTAGAAACGGCGGATCCGCTCGGCGATGCCGGCCGCGTCGATCCGGGCGTTTCCGGGCACGATCGCGCCGTCGGAGAGCCGCATCACCAGAGTCGGATCGCGCCGGCCCCGGTTCGGATCGATGATGAGCCGGGAGAACTGCGTCAGCACCGCCGGAACCCCGAGCCGGGCGGCGAGCCGGCGCGTCACCTCGGCGGCCCCGATATCGTAGGCGATGTGACGGGAGAATTCGGCTTCCGGCACGCCGAGTCGACCGAGATCCTCCGGCACCGCATTGGAGGCATGTTCGCAGACGAGCAGGAGGCCCAGGGACGCATCGCCCGCGATGCGTTCGATCGGGTGTTCGGGGCGGGTTTCGGTCTCGGGTTCAAGGGACAGCATGGCGCTTATCTGGGCCGCCTCGGCAAGATCGAAAGGGGCGCGGCTCTCACCGCCGACCCGTCATGCGCAGGGCGCTGCGTAACAGGGCGATGTGTAAACCGGCGAGCAAGGATGGTGCCGGGGTCAAAAAGAATGCTCCGGCGCCCGAAAGTTTTGTGAAACCGCGAAGGCTTGCCGACACGGCAGCGCTCGGGCAAGCAAACGCACAAACAAGAACCGTCAAGAACCGCGCGAGGACGCCCATGACCGCCCCTGCCCCGACCGATCCGGCCCACGCGGAGCGTCGCGCCCTCCTCTCGTCGATCCTGGACGAGGCGATCGCCGCCGCCCATCCGCGCAAGTGCCTCGTCGGGCACCTGCCGGCGCCGACGCCGGGGCGGCTCATCATTCTCGGTGCGGGCAAGGCCGGCGGCAGCATGGCCGCGGTGGCGAGCCGGTTCTACCGCCAGGAACACGGGGTACCGGAGGATCGGATCGTCGGTCTCGCCGTGGCCCGCCACGGTTACGGCGAGGAGGCCCCCGGCATCCGCATGGTCGAGGCCGGCCATCCGGTTCCCGATGCGGCGGGCATCGAGGCGACGAAGGAAGCCCTCGCCATCGCCGCGAGCGCCGGCCCGGAGGACGAGGTTCTGGTGCTGCTCTCCGGCGGCGGCTCGGCGAACTGGATTGCGCCCGCCGGCAACCTGACGCTCAGCGAGAAGCAGGCGATCACCAAGGCGCTGCTGCGCTCGGGTGCGCCGATCAGCGAGATCAACGCCGTGCGCAAGCACCTCTCGCGCATCAAGGGTGGGCGGCTCGCGGTGGCGGCGCGCAACGCGAAGTCGATCCTGACGCTCGCCATCTCCGACGTGCCGCACGACGACCCTTCCGTGATCGCCTCCGGCCCGACCGTGCCCGATCCTTCCACCCTGGCCGATGCCCGCGCGATCTGCGAACGCCGGGGCATCACCCTGCCCGAATCCGCGCTCGCCCTGTTGAACGATCCGGCCAACGAGACGCCGAAGGCGGGCGATCCGGCCTTCGCCCGGGCCGAGTACCGCATCATCGCCCGGCCGATCGACGCCCTCGAGGCGGCGGCCGAGGCCGCGCGGCGGGCCGGCTACGAGCCGGTGATGCTGGGCTCCGATCTCGAGGGTGAGGCCCGCGAGGTCGCGGCCGAACATGCCCGGCTTGCGCTCGACGCGCGGCAGGCGGGGCGTCGCGTCGCCCTGATCTCCGGCGGCGAGCTCACCGTCACCATTCGCGGCGAGGGCGATGGCGGACCCAATCAGGAATATGCGCTGGCGCTCGCCATCGCGCTCGATGGAGCTGAGGGCATCGCCGGCATCGCCGCCGATACCGACGGCACCGATGGCGGGCGCGGCGCGGCGACCGACCCCGCGGGCGGCTTGGTCGATGCCACGACGCTGACCCGCGCCCAGGCCGTAGGGCTCGATCCGAAAGCGATGCTGCTCGACAATGATTCGACGCGATTCTTCGCGACAATCGGCGATCTCGTTCAGCCGGGCCCCACTCGGACCAATGTCAACGATTGCCGCGTCATCCTCGTCGGTTGAGTTCTCGGGAGCATCGTCCCAAAAGGTCGCCACCGACTTTTGGACGAAGACGATGCAGACACAAGCGAGCGCGCGCTCGCTGCGCAGGGCCGTCCTCGGGCTGTGCGCCGCCGCCTCCGCACTCCTCCCCCTCCCTGCTTCGGCCGATCTGC
This sequence comes from Methylobacterium sp. AMS5, assembly GCF_001542815.1. GTDB lineage: Bacteria > Pseudomonadota > Alphaproteobacteria > Rhizobiales > Beijerinckiaceae > Methylobacterium. The sequence goes on along the minus strand of NZ_CP006992.1, from coordinate 2,863,855 downwards.
GCCTGTGCAACCAGACCGCCAGCAAGGTCGGCGTGACCCTGGGCTACCGGGATGCGCAGGGCTGGGTGACGGAAGGTTGGTGGGATCTCAAGCCGCGCAACTGTGAGACCCTGCTCAAGGGCTCGCTGGCGGCGCAGTTCTATTATCTCTTCGCCGTCGATTACAGTCGTGGCGGCGAGTGGAGCGGGCGCGCCATGATGTGTACCCGCGACACCGCCTTCACCATCCGCGGTGTCGAGGATTGTCTGGCCCGCGGCTTCGACCGCAACGGCTTCATCGAGGTCGATACCGGCCAGCAGCGGAATTGGACGATCCAGCTCTCCGATCCGGGCCAACCTCTGGCCGGCGGTCCGTAGAGACGGCCGCGCGCCGCGATTCGCGGCGCGACCGGGCCAGCCACTTCGATTTGTATCGGTGCTGTCGCGCGCCGACCCTTGAGGCCTCGCGCCGTGCGGGAGCGACATCCCCTCGCACCGCGGCCGGCATGTCGGCTGCGAGTTTACGCGCGGCATGGAACGGACGCCCTGCCATCGCCAACGGCGGCCTTGCAATCGAGCCACCGTGAGCCCGCGATCCAGATGGATGAAGAGTGCTGTTCTCCGCGGCCACATCCGATCGGACCGGCCCAAACGAAAACGGGCGCCTCGTGGGAGGCGCCCGTTGAACGTCGTCGGTCGATGGGGTTCGAGGCTTAGAGGCCGCTGAACTTGTAGTTGAAGCCGGCGCGGATCAGGCTGCCCTCGGTGGCGAAGCGCGAGGTGTAGGAGCCGGGCGGGGTCGGCGCGGTTTGGTTGATCAGCACGTTGCGGCTGCCGAGATCGTAGCGGATGTACTCCGCCTTGATCGTCACGTCGGACTTGATGCCGAGCCAACGGCCGACCGAGAAGTAGTTCAGGAAGCTGTCGACCGGGATGGCGTACTCGATGCCGCCGCCGTAGTTGTAGCCGGTCTCGAAGATCTTGCGACCGCCGCCGGTGTACTGAAGGACGGTGGCGCCCGGGTTGAAGAAGTCCGCGCCGTAGCTGACATGGCCGAACGCGAGACCGCCGGTGCCGTAGACGAAGAACCGGTCGAAGGCGTAGCCGAGCTTGCCGTTGACGGTGCCGAGGAAGTCGAGGTTCTGCGTGTAGACGCTGGCGTTGCCGACGGTGGGGTTCGGCGCGCCGTAGAAGCCCGTGCGCTTGTCGAGGTCGAGCCAGGTGGCGTCGAAGGCCAGACCGGCCACGAAGCCGCCGCCCGGCGTGAACTGATGGTTGTAGCCGAAGCCGCCGCCGATGCGGGAGAAGCCATCGACCTCGCTCTTGAGAGAAGCGGGGCGACGGGCGAGCGTCACGTTGCTGGCGGTGAAGGGATCGTTGCCGCGGGTCTGGATGTTCGGGTTGTCGGTGAACGCGTAACCCGTGTGCAGGCCGGCGTAGAAGCCGGTCCAGGTGAAGACCGGGATGGGTGCGAACGCGATCGGCGGAGCCTCGCGGCGCGGCAGATCGGCGGCGAGCGCGGCGGTGCTCACGAGCGCTGCGGTGCCGCCCAGGAGGAGAGCTCTGATCACGATGGGGTGCGCCTTCGAAGAATGCTGATTTCGAGGGCTAAGTTACCAGCGAGACGGCCAAGCTGCCTATGACTTTCCAGCAACACACAGCGTCGATAACGCCAGAGTTGCGTTGGGTAGCGCGTAAACGCCTAGATCTCGGAAAGTTTAACAGCGACGAACGGCGAGCCGACGAAAAAGTTCCCGTATCAGCCCTCTGTTCGAAATGCGTCGATGCTCCGGCCTTGACCTCGCGGGCCGGGGGATGCTTGTGGCCGCCAAGCCCCCGTCCGGCCATTGGCGCCCGCCCGCGCGCCACCCATCCGCCGGGCCGTTCCCGCACGCGATCAACGCGCCCTGCGGGTCCAGCGGGTCTGATGGAGGCCCCTTTGAAGCGCTCGCGCCGCACCAAGATCGTCGCCACCCTCGGCCCGGCATCCGACACGCCGGAGATGATCGAGAAGCTGTTCCACGCCGGTGCGGACGTGTTCCGCATCAATATGAGCCATCTGGCTCGCGAGAAGCTGCCCGAACGCATCGAGGTGATCCGCACCATCGAGCGCGAGGCCAAGCGCCCCATCGGCATCCTCGTGGACCTTCAGGGGCCGAAGCTGCGGCTCGGCACCTTCGTGGGCGATGCGGCCGTGCTCGAGAACGGCCAGACCTTCGTGCTCGATTCGGACCCGACGCCGGGCGATACCGACCGCGTCTTCCTTCCTCATCCCGAGATCCTGTCGGCGCTGGAGCCCAGTCACGGCATCCTGATCGACGACGGCAAGCTTCGCCTCGTCGTCACCGAGGTGAGCGAGGGGCGTGCGGTCACCCGTGTCGAAGTCGGCGGCCGCATCTCGAATCGCAAGGGCGTGTCGCTGCCCCACACCGTGCTGCCGGTGCCGGCGATGACCGAGAAGGATCGCGGTGATCTGGAAGCGGGCCTCGCGGCCGGCGCCGACTGGATCGCGGTGTCCTTCGTGCAGCGCCCGGAAGACGTGGCGGAGGTCAAGAAGGTCGCCGCCGGGCGTGCCCTGGTGATGGCCAAGATCGAGAAGCCGCAGGCACTCACCCGCCTCGACGAGATCATCGAGATCTCCGACGGCATCATGGTCGCCCGCGGCGACCTCGGCGTCGAGATGCCGCTCGAACAGGTGCCGGGTGTGCAGAAGCGCATCACCCGTGGCGCGCGCCGGCTCGGCAAGCCGGTCGTCGTCGCGACGCAGATGCTCGAATCGATGATCACCTCGCCGGTGCCGACCCGCGCCGAGGTGTCGGACGTGGCCACCGCCGTCTACGAGGGCGCGGATGCGGTGATGCTCTCGGCCGAAAGCGCCGCCGGCGACTTTCCGGTCGAGGCGATCGGCACCATGAACCGCATCGCCGAGCAGGTGGAGCGCGACGCGCTCTACTGGTCGATCCTGATGGCGCAGCGTTCCGAGCCGGAGCCGACGGCCTCCGACGCCATCGCGGCCGCGGCCCACCAGATCGTCGAGGCGCTGAGCCTGCGCTCGATCATGGCCTGGACCCATTCGGGTTCGACGGTGCTGCGGCTGGCGCGCGCCCGGCCCAATGCCAGCGTCATCGCGCTGACGCCGAAGCGCGAGACGGCGCGGCGCCTCACCATGGCCTGGGGCGTGCACCCGATCGTCACCAAGGATGCCAGCGACGTGGACGACATGGCCTTCCGCGCCGCGAAATTCGCGGTGCGCGAGCGCTTCGCCGAGATCGGCGACCGGGTGATCATCGTGGCCGGCGTGCCGTTCGGCATTCCGGGGGCGACCAACATGGTCCGCATCGCCTTCGTCACCCGCGAGCACGCCGAGCGGGCCTGACGCGTCCACCCGGAGATCGTATCCAGGCGGACGCTGGATCGCGCGGCGGTTCTACCGCGCGATCGCCTCCGGTAACGCCTCGACCTCGCGCAGGAGCGTGTCGGGGGCGGTGTAGGTCAGCATATGCCCGGCGCCCGGCAGCACGACGCGCCGGGCATGCGGCATCGCCCGGCTCAGCGGATCGGTCTGCAGGCGGGTTTGGACGACGGGATCGGCTTCGCCGGCCACGATCACGGTGGGCACGGCAATGTTTTCGTAGCGCGGCGCCTGCTCGGCGAGCGCGGCGGGCAGTCCGGCGAGATCCCGGATGTTGGCAAGCGCCGGACCCGGTCGGAGAATCAGCGGCGCCCGGCTCGCCGCGATGTAGTTCTCGACCGGTGCTTCCGGCTTGAACACGCTTCTCCCGACCGAGGGCAGGTAGGAGAGGCCGATCGGGACGGCGACGGTCTGGGTGAGCAGCCACGTCACCGGCTGTGCCAAGGCGATTCGCGCCCACCAAGGCAGCGGACGCGACGGAAACGGCATGGCCACGGGCGCCACGAGGACGAGGCCAGCCACCTGCTCGGGCCGGTCGAGGGCCATCCGCAGCGCAAGCGCACCGGACCAGGAATGACCGAGCAGGATCACCGGCCCGGTGCCGAGTCGATCGAGGGCCTGTCCCAGCGCCCGCCCCTGGAAGGCTGGTGAGGCGGCGTCCGCGCCGCTGATTCGGTCGCTATTGCCGTAGCCCGGCCGATCGAAGGCGATGACGCGAAAGCCGGATCGGGCGAGGTGCCGACCAACGCCCTCCATCGGGTCATAGGCGTTCGCCGAGGCGCCGTGGAGCAGGACGACCGTGCCTCGCGCCCCCGTCTCGGGCCCATCCTCCAGATAGGCGATCCGGCCTCCCGCGATCGCGACGCTTTGGTCGGCCGCCGGATAGCGTGCCTCGACGCGCCACGCGATCAGCCGGGTCGCCACCGCGGCGCAGAGGAGCAGCAGCGCGACGAGGCCGAAGGCCGATGCCAGCAGGCCGGCGGCGAGGCGGAGAGGTTCGGCGAGGCTCACGGGACGCGAATCAGAGATCGCGTCCCTGCACTTCGGGTGTCAAACGCTCGATCGCCTTCTTGAGCACGTCCCATTGCGGGTAGAGCGCTTCCGCCCGGCGGAAGGCGTCGAGGGCCCGGCCCTTGTCGTCCTGAGCAAGGTAGAGCTTGCCGAGCGCGGCCCAGGCCTCGAAATGGCGCGGCTCCAGCACAAGCGCGCGCTGCAGGTCGGCAATGGCGGTCGCAGTGTCGGACAGGCGCCAGAACAGGGTCGCGCGCCGGCTCCAGCCTTCGGACCAGTTCGGCTCGAGGGAAACGGAGCGATCCATCAGTTCGACGGCGAGCGGCAGGTCGTTGCCGCTCATCGCCTGCCGGGCACGATCGGAAAGGAGGTCGGCTGTCGCGCTGCCGGAGCGGCCGAGACGCCGCTCGATCAATGTGGCGACGGCCTTGGCCTCGGTCTCGTCCTCGGCCTGCTTGAGGCGGGCGTAGAGATCGTCGAGACTGACCGGCGGATGCGCCTTGCGCTCCTTCTCCGGCCGCGCCTTATCGGCTGCCGCGAGGCTGGCGGTTGACGCACTGCCTACGAGCGCGAGGCCGAGGCAAAGGGCGGTCAGGAGTGAGGTGCGGCGAGCGTCCATAGGTCCGGAGCTTCCACCCCGAACCCAGCTCCCGTCAACGCGCTTCGGTGCCGCGTGCGAATCGCGGCACCGAGGAATCAGCCCTGGCGGGCCTTGAAGCGCTTCTGGGTCTTGTTGATGACGTAGACGCGGCCCTTGCGGCGCACGAGCTGGTTATCGCGGTGACGGCCGCGCAGCGACTTGAGCGAGTTGCGAATCTTCATCGGTCTCACATCGGCACGGATTCGAGACCGGCCGCCTGTTGTTCAAGTGTCTCGAAGGAACGGAGCGCCACGGGGACGCTCCGGCGATGACATCAGCGACATCGCGGGGAGGCGGTCGCCTTATCAGACAACGCGCCTGTGAGGCAAGATTGTCAGCGCTCCCGCCACGCTTTTGCAATCTGGTCGGTGAGCGGCTTGGTGAGATAGGACAGGACCGAGCGCTCGCCGATCTGGGTGAAGGACTCGACCGGCATGCCCGGCACCAGCCGCAGGCCCTTCAGCCGCTCCTTCTGGTCCTCGCGGATGCGGATGCGCGCCGTGTAGTAGCTCTGCCCGGTCTTGACGTCCTGGGTCACGTCCGCCGAGACGCGGGTCACCTCGCCGTCGATCTCCGGCGTCGTGCGCGTGTTGAAGGCGGGGAAACGCAGTACCGCCTTCTGGCCGAGCCGGACGTTGTCGATGTCCTGCGGCTGCACCCGCACCTCCACCAGCAACTGATCGGAGGCCGGCACGATCAGCATCGCCGGCTCGCTCGGCACGACGAGGCCGCCGACCGTGTGCACGCTCATCTGATGCACGAAGCCGTCCTGCGGCGCGCGCAGCTCGACCCGCTTGAGCTGGTCTTCCGCCGCCACGCGCTTCTCGCGCAGCTCCGACCACTTGCCGCGGATCTCGGCCAGATCCTTGCCGGTCTCGGTGCGCATCTCGCCGTCGATCTGGATGATCTGCAGCTCGGTCTCGGCGATCTTGCCGCGCGCCGAGGCCGTCGAGGCGACGAGCTGGCCGCGCTCGCCTTCGAGTCGGGCGGCGTCGCGCTCCAGGGCGGTGACGCGGGAGAGCGGCACGAGGTTCTTGGCATAGAGGTCGCGCACGCCGCCGAGTTCGTGGCCGATCAGGTTGATCTCCCGGTCCTTCGCCGCGGCCTGCTTGGTGAGCCCGTCGATCTCCTGGCGCAGTTGCTCGACGCGTTCGCGCAACTGCGCCCTTTGACCCTCGCGGCCGGCGACGCGAGAGGCGAACAGGCGCGATTCGCCGTCGATCAGCCGGGCGACGCTGGGATCGTCGTCGATGCGGGCGACGAGATCGGGCGGGAAGGCGATGGTCTTGAGCCCGTCGCGCTCCGCCTCGTCGCGGGCGCGCCGGGCGGAGAGTTCGTCCATGGCCTTGAGCACGATGTCGAGGTTGGCCCGGGTCTGGGTCTCGTCGAGACGAATCAACACGTCGCCGGCCGCGACCCGCTGGCCCTCACGCGCCAGGAGCTGGCCGACGACGCCGCCGGTGGGGTGCTGCACCTTCTTCACGTCGGTCTCGACCACGAGCTGGCCTGGCGCGATCACCGCGGCCGAGATCTCGGTGAAGGTGGCCCAGCCGCCGACACCGAGGACGAGGGCGGCGGAGAGGCCGATCGCGACGGTGAGGTGGCTGCGGATCGAACCATGGGCGACGGGCCGCGGCAGCGCCGGGGGGAGAACGTTGAGGGGGGTGAGGGTCGCGGACATCAGGCACTCTCACGGATCGAAGGCACGGCGGATTGCGGGGCGGCGGGCTCGGCGGCGACCGGCACGGGGGCTGGCGCCGGGCGCAGGACGCGCTTGAGGATCTCGTCCTTGGGCCCGAAAGCCTGGGCGCGGCCGTCGGCCATCATCAGGATCAGGTCGAGGGCGGCGAGCGCGCTCGGGCGGTGGGCGACGACGACGCAGATGCCGCCGCGCTGCCGCACGCCGAGGATCGCCTGCGTCAGGGCGTTCTCGCCCTCGGCATCGAGATTGGCGTTGGGCTCGTCGAGCACCACGAGGAAGGGCTCGCGGTAGAGAGCCCGCGCCAACCCGACCCGTTGGCGCTGCCCGGCCGAGAGGCCCGTGCCGCCCTCGCCGATGCGGGTGTCGTAGCCCTCCGGCAGCCGCAGGATCAGATCGTGCACGCCGGCGGCCTTGGCCGCCGCGATGATCGCCTCGGCCGGCGCCTGCGGCTCGAAGCGGGCGATGTTCTCGGCCACGCTGCCGGCGAAGAGTTCGACCTCCTGCGGCAGGAAGCCGATATGCGGGCCGAGGTCGCCGCTCGTCCATTGATCGAGCGCGGCGCCATCGAAGCGGATTTTTCCGCGGATCGGCGGCCAGACGCCGACAAGGGCGCGCACAAGGGAAGACTTGCCGGAGGCCGAGGGGCCGATGATGCCGAGCCCCTGCCCCGCTCTGAGGCCGAAGCTCACATCCTGCACCACGAGGCGCGGCGTGCCGGGCGGGGCGATGCTGGCGGCCTCGACGGTGATGGTCTCAGCCGGCGCCGGCAGGGCGTGCGGACGCTCGCCCTGCGGCATCCGGGCCAGCAGCTCCGACAGCCGATGCCAGCTTTGCCGCGCGGCCACAAAACCCTTCCAGTTGGCGATGGTGAGCTCCGCAGGCGCGAGCGCGCGGGAGACGAGGATCGAGCTCGCGATGATGACACCGGCGCTGGCCTCGTTGTGGATGACGAGCCAGGCGCCGAGCGCGAGCACGCCCGATTGCAGGGCCATGCGGAACACCTTGGAACCGGCGCCAAAGCCGCTTCCGGCATCCGCCACGGCCTGATGCGCCTCCATGTATTCGCGGTTGGCCAGAGCCCAGCGGGCGGCGAGCCGCTCCTGCATGCCCATGGCGGCCAGCACCTCGGCATTGCGGCGGCCGGCTTCGGCGAGACCGTTGCGGCGCATGCCGTGGCCGGTCGCGGCCCGCGTCGGGCCCTTGCTCGCGCGGTCGGTCAGGAAGGTCAGGGCGGCGAGAATGCCCATGCCGACGAGGGCGGCGACGCCGATCAGCGGGTGAAACAGGAAGCAGATCAGCAGGTAGACCGGCATCCAGGGCAAATCGAAGAAGGCGGAAGGACCGGAACCGGAGAGGAAGGCGCGGATCTGGTCGAGGTCGCGCAGCGGCAGGAGGCCGTCGCCCTGGTTCGCCCCTTTGAGCGGCGCGCGCACGACGAGATCGAACACGCGCCCGCTCAGGGCCTCGTCGAGGGCGGCGCCGATGCGGGCGAGGATCCGACCGCGGAGGGCCTCGAGCACGCCCTGGAACGCATAGAGCACGAGTGCGAGGGCCGCGAGGCCGATCAGGGTTGGCACGGAGCGGCTCGGGATCACCCGGTCGTAGACTTCGAGCATGAAGAACGAGCCGGTGAGATAGAGGATGTTCACCAGCCCGCTCATCACGGCCACGCCGATGAAGGCCGTCTTGCATCGCGCCAGGGCGGCGGCGATCTCGTTCTTGTCGCGCCCAACGTTCATCATCGTAGCCCCCTTTGCCCGCGGTCCGGATTCGCCGCCATTCCGACCGCCACGCGACCCGTGCTGAGTGAGCGTGTTGATAATTAAAAATGCGACCAAATTTCAGCATAGGTGCTCTCATCAGAACGGATTACACCTTTGTAACTATGGGTATGTTGAATATATTCTTAAGTTTTATCCTCATTGCCAAAGCATCGATCGGACGCGCTTCCGTATCAATATTCAGAGATATGAAGAAAAGTTCGGCTCAATATTTGCTGTACCCGAAAGCGAAATCGAGGCGCGCAACTCGTCACCGACCGGATATCCGGCAAGGTGCCGCGGAACGAAAAAAACCGCCGGCCCAATGGACCGGCGGCTTTTCGCTTCTCGATACGCTGAACCCTGAACGGAGGGGGCAGCCTGCTATTGCGGTGGTGCCGCGGGTGCCTCCGGCGCCGGCTCGGGCGTTGCCGGAGCCGGCGGCACGGCCGCCATCTCGGCGGTCGTCCGTGCCAGTTCCGGGTAGCTCTCGATGACGTGCGCACCCGCCAGCGGCTTGCTTTGGCCGTTGTGGCACGTGGCGCAGTTCAGCTTGGGTGCGTCTCCGGTCGGACCGAGGCGGTTGGCCGGGAAGGTCCCCGTCAGCGGCTCGATGTAATCGCCGTTCAGGTCGCGCACCATCCGGATTGCGTGCCAAGCCAGCGTACGCTGCGGCGTGCTCTGCGACCAGTTCGAGACCGCCCGGGTGTTGTGGCAGTAGGTGCAGTTGACGCCGAGCGACGACGACATGTGCATCATCAGGCCGTAGGTCCGCTCGGCGGCCTGGATCGGCTTGCCCTTGCTTTCCGGCAGCGCCGTCGTCGCGTTGACGCGGATGAGGTTCTCGTCGACGTCCTTCTTGCCGAAGAACTCGCTCAGCGTGTCGTAGGGCAGCGAGGCGAGGCCGACGGAGGGCGAGGCCATGTTCTGCCCGTTGTTGCGGGCGATGAAGCCGGTCTTGTAGTTCGGCCCCGGATTCTGGAACCAGATCTGCGCCGGCACGGGCTTCCCGCGGTGGCAGGTGTAGCAGTTCACCCCCGCCTCGCCGACATGCTTCTCCTTCCAGGTGGTGTTGATGTGCTGCACCATCTGGATCATCCGCCGGGCGACCTGCTTCTGATAGAGGCTGTCGTCGGCCATGTTCTCGGTGTTGTGGCAGTAGGTGCAGCCCTGCTCCGGGCTGACCCATTCCGTCATCGAGACCATCAGGCGGTTGAATTCCTCGACGCTCAGATCTTTGAGAACCTTCACGTTCTCGTAGACCGCGCCGGCCTTCTCGGTGCCGGCCTCGACCGGCTCGGCCGGGGCCGGCGGGATGTTGGCGGCCTTCAGTGCCGCCGCGCCGGACTTGGTCTGGATCTGATCCATACCGGTGCCGCGGAAGCCGTGCTGCTGGGCGAGGATCGGCGGCCTCGTCCAGCCCGCCGTGCCGAACTGGGCGATGGTGAGGAACAGGGCGACGACCGCGCCCGCGACGACGAGCAGAGTCTTCATGGCGCCCCCCCTGGCGTCGCGAGCGGGTCGGTGATCGGTCCGTAGATCTGCGGGTAGGACGGCGCGACGCCGTGCTTGACCGCCCAGAGGTACCAATTGTCGACCACGGTGCCGGTGAGCAGAATGCCGATGCCGCCTGTGATCGTCGTCAGCACCGCGAACCACCACGCCCAGCGGTGAATCGATTCCATGGTGGCGTTGAAGCCCATGGTCCAGCGCCAAAACAGGGCGGCGCGCTCGGTGGCGGTGCCGCGATCGACGATCTGGTCGATCTCACGCTCGGCGCCGTAGCGGCTGGTGGCCAGGATCGTCGCCCCATGCATCGCGAACAGCAGCGTCGACCCATAGAGGAAGACAATCGAGAGCATGTGGAACGGGTTGTAGAACAGGTTGCCGTAGCGCAGCGAGAACGCGGCGGTCCAATCGAGATGCGGGAAGATGCCGAACGGCACCGCCTCGCTCCACGAACCCATCAGAATCGGGCGGATGAAGCCCAGCACGAGATAGAGCCAGATCGCGGCGGCAAACGCCCAGGGCGTGTGCGATCCGAGCCCGAGCGCCCGGGCGCGGCGATACATCCGCACCCACCACAGCAGGATCGACGCGGTGAGGAAAAAGCCCGCGATCAGCCACCAGCCGCCCTCGTTGAGCGGCGGCAGCACCTTGAGCCCGTATTTGGGCAGCGGCGGCTCGAGCGCCAGCCAGGGGAGCTGGCGGACGAACTGGATCGGGTCCCAGTTCACGCTGGCCCACATGTTGAGGCCGATGATCTCGAAGGCGATCAGGCCGCAGGCGAAGGACAGCGCGCCGAGATAGCCGCCATAGATCGGCCCGACCTGGCTGTTGCCGATCAGCCCGAACAGGTAGCTGTTGAACGGCTTGCCGATGCGGGCGTCGGACGAGATCGGGATGCCGTGTTCCGGCTCGACCGGGCGGACCTGCACCTGCGTGAAGATGTTCTGATAATAGGCCACGGCGTCTCCCTCCCTGGACCTGCGGTCGTACGAGGCTCACGCCGTCGGCGGAGACCTCCGAGCCCCGAAGATCGAACCTGCGCTTCAGGCCGGCCGGCGCGGATGCCGGGCGGCGATCCGGTTCACCGCCACACGGGCAGGTTGAGCCACCAGCCCCACCATTCCGGCCAACCTTGCGTCCAGAAGGGCCCCGAGATGACGATGCAGACCGCGCTCCAGAATCCGGCCGAGAGCGCGAGGAACAGGCCGAGCCGGTGGATGCCCAGCGTGCCGATCGAGTAGCCGATCGTGTCGCGGAAGTAGGTGTCCTCGTGCTCGGGCGTCTTCACCGTCTCGCCCTTGGCCGGATTGGTCGAGGACAGGATCAGCGAGCCGTGCAGCGCCAGCGCGAAGGTCGTCGTGAAGAAGAACGTCACGGCGAGCATGTGCGCGGGATTGTAGTGGAAGTGCAGATACTGGTAGCCGGTGTTCGACACCCAATCGAGATGGGAGAGGATGCCGTAGGGGAAGCCGTAGCCCCATGCGCCCATCAGGAACGGGCGGATCACCACCAGCGAGACGTAGGCGAAGATCGCCACCGAGAAGGCGAACGGCACGTGGTAGCCGATGCCGAGCTTGCGGCAGATCTCGACCTCGCGCAGCGCCCAGGACGAGAACGCCCCCACCGCGCAGAAGGTAATGATCTGCCACAGGCCCCCTTCCTTCAGGGGTGCCAGCGCCAGCCCGTATTTCAGGTCGGGCGGCGCGATGTTGATCTGCCAGATGTTCCAGGTCGGGCCGATGGCCGCGCCGTAGAGGATCAGTGCGGTGCCGAGCACCGAGAAGAAGATCGTCGTGACGCCGAAGAAGCCGACGTAGAACGGCCCCACCCAGAAGTCGAACAGGTCTCCGCCCAGCAGAGTGCCGCCGCGGACCCGGTATTTGCGCTCGAAGCTCAGCATCGCCATGGCGGAAATCCCCGCGGTGAGGACGAAGGGTGCCGGGGCAGGCCCGAAAGAGCCTGCCCGCAGCAGAACCAGCGGTCAGGCCGGTCAGGTCGGCATCGTCGGGAGGACGAGGCTGTGGGCGGCGGCCGCCTTCGCGTCCTTCGGGCCTTCCAGCCAGTTGAACCGGTCGGTGCTGAGCAGGATGAAGTGGATCAGCAGCGCCAGGACGAACAGGAAGGTGAAGAGCGCGACGAGGGTGCGCCGGGGATCGAACAGAAGCCAGATCTTGTGCATCGCGCGTCTCCTCAGCCGATCATCGACGCAAGGCCGTGGGCGGCGTTGGTCACGCCGTCGAGCAGGGCGTAGCCCTTCGGCCCGGGAAGCCAGGGCCGCCACAGCCAGACGAGAATGTGGGCGACCACGGCGATTGCCGTGAAGATGATGAAGCTCGTCAGGAAGATCGCGTGAAATTCCTTGGCTTCGGGTTCCGTCAGCCCGGACAGGCTGCTCGGTCTTTCTGTGATACCGTTCGCCATCGATCGAACCTCCGCTGGTTATGCCGCGCGTTGACAGGCGTGGCGGGTGTCGCCGTGACTCGATGACATCACGGCGCAGGGATCCCCCGTGTCACCACACGGAAGTACTGAGGCGCTGGCGCATCGTCGCGGAAGGCGGTTGCCGGTTCGCGAAGCGACGCGCCGGGTCCCTAGCCCATGAAGGCAAACGGGATCGCCGAGACGGCCATGGCCTTGGCCTCGCCGAAGACGGAACGGCGCTTCGGCGTCAGACCGCGCTGAGGCGCGGTGCCCGGCCGGAAACGCTGCATCAGGGCGGCGGCGAGGAAGAAGGGGTAGGTTGCGGCGAGGATGATCCGGAACTGGACCGCCTCGCTGTGCAGCCGCGACGACGCGGGCATCGATCGTTGCATGACCACTCCCATGGCTTGGTGCTCCGCATTCTGTCCGGCTCCGCGAAGGGCCGGAGGGTGAAGGGGATGGAGGAGAGCCGTGCTCATGCGGCGCTCCCCAAGACGAGATCGCTCTGCGCCCGCTCGACATGGTCGGCGGCGACGCGCTCGGCGGCGACCCGGCGCGCGGCCCGCTCGGCAGCGTCGCGCAGGCGTTTGGCGGCGGAGATCCGCGTGAGAACGGGATGGGCCTCGACCAGCGCGTCGAGCCGGGCGCGGGCCGCTTCGTCCCAGGGCAGCTCGCGGTGCGTCCGGGCGGGCGTCGCTTCGACCGCATCCATGTCGCGCGCGAGCGGCAGGATGTGGAAGAGCATGTCGAACAGGGCGTTGCAGACTTCCTGCACGAGGTAGGTCGCGCCGGCATAGCCCATGAACGGCGTGCCGGTGTGCCGCCGGATGATGGCGCCGGGGAACGAGGCGGGCACGTAGATCGCCCGCCCGCCCGCCTCGGCGAGATACATCCGCTCGTTGAAGGAGCCGAACAGGACGAGGGGCGGGTTGGTCTTGATCGCCTCGCGCACCGCCGCGTTGTCGGGCTTCGTGCCCGCGCTGCGGCTGATGGCGAAGTGGCAGGGCAAGCCCATTTCCTCTTCGAGGAAGTGGCGCACGCCGCGGGCGTAGGTCTCGGTCGCGACGATGCCGAAGCTCGCCGTGCCGAAGAAGTCCTGCGTGACCGAGCGCCACAGGTCCCAGACCGGCTTGATCGTGGTGTGGCGCTCGCGCTCGATGAAGGGTTCGGGGTCGATCCCGAGAATCTCGCCGAGCGTGCGCAGGAACTTGGTGGTCGAGAGCACCCCGATCGGCGCCTGGAGATAGGGGCGCTCCAGGCTCTCGCAGAGCAGGCGGCCGAACTCGCGGTAGAGGCAGATATTGGCATCCGCGTTGACGAGCTTGGGCACGTCGGCGAGGTGCGAGCCGAGCGGGAAGGTGAGGTTCACCTCGGCGCCGATCCCTTCCACGAGGCGGCGGATCTCGGCGAGGTCCGAGGCCATGTTGAAGGTGCCGTAGGCCGGGCCGATGATGTTGACCCGCGGCTTCTCCCCGGCCTTGCGCTCGGGCCGGGCCGGAATCCCCTTCTTGGCGAAGCGCCGGGCGCCGTATTCCTGCCAGAGCCAGCTCATCGCCCGGTCGGCGGATTGCCACTGGTCCTCGTCGATGGTGCGCGGCAGGAAGCGCTGGAGCCCGGTGCCCTCCGGGGTGACGCCGCCGCCGATCATCTCGGCGATCGAGCCCGTCACCACGACGCTGGGCTGGCCGGGATCGAGCGTGGCGTGCGCCCGCTTCATCGCGCCCTCGGTGCCGTGGCGGCCGAGTTCTTCTTCCGCCAAGCCGGTGACGACGATCGGCAGCTCGTGCGGCGGCAGGGCGTCGGTGTAATGCAGCACCGAGGTGACCGGCAGATTCTCGCAGCCCACGGGGCCGTCGATGACCACCTGCAGACCCTTGATCGCCGTGAAGACGTAGACCGCCCCCCAATAGCCGCCGGCGCGGTCGTGATCGATGACCAGCATCAGACCATCTCCCCGATCGGCTTCAGGGGAGCCGCTGCCTTCGGCGCCGTCTTGAGCACCGGCACCTCCTGCCAGATGCCGGCGGCGTGGCCGGTGCCGACACCCTCGAAGAAGGCGCGCATGGCGTCGAAGCGCGGCCGGTTGGCCAGGGCGGCGTTGACGACCTTCGCCAGCGAGCCGGCTCCGGCGGCACCCATCAGCGGGCGCGCCGAGATCAGGTTGGTGAAGTAGAGCGCCGGCGTGCCGGCCTCCTTCGCCTTCTGCACCACCGGCGTCGTGCCGATGGCGAGATCCGGCCGGAACGCTTCGAGCGCGGCGAGGTCGTCCTCCAGCGAGGCGCGGTAGCGGACGCTGACGCCGCGCTCTTCCAGCCAGACCCGGTCCGGCTCGGACCAGGGCGTGCGCGGGCAGGCGGTGCCGACATAGGGCACTTCGGCGCCGCTCTCGACGAGGAGGCGGGCCACCAGGAGTTCCGAGCCCTCGTAACCCGAGAGCGTGATGCGCCCGCGGATCGGCGCCGCAGCCAGCGCCCCCCGGATCGCCGGCAGAAGCCGGTTCTGCGCCGCCGCGATTGTGTCCCGCGGGACGTCGCAGGCATTGCCGATGGCCTCCAGCCAGTCGGCGGTGCCGTCATGGCCGACGGGGGCGGAGCCGACCACCGGCCGACCCGCCGCCTCGAACTCGCGCACGCTCGCGGTGTAGAACGGGTGGATCGCCGCCACCGCCGCCGCGTCGAGGGCGCCGTAGAGTTCGCGCCATTCGCGCGTCGGCACGACGGGGCCGGCGCTGAGGCCCAGCGGCTCGAGGAGCGCGCCGATCACCACGGGATCGGCCGGGAACATCTCGCCCAGAAGCGCGACGGACGGACGCTCCGAGCGGCCCCCACGCGGCGCCTGGACCGGGCCGTTCTCGGCCTCGCTGCGGGCGAATTTGAGCATGGCGCCGGCCAGCACGTCCTTGGCCTCGGCATGGGTCGGCACGCCGAAGCCCGGCACGTCGATGCCGATGACGCGCACGCCGTCGATCTGCTTCGGCAGCAGCCGCAGCGGCACGCCCGATGCGGTCGGGACGCAGAGGTTGATGACGACGATCGCATCGTAGTCTTGCGGATTGGCCGAGGCGTAGACCGCCTCGCGGATGTCCTCGAACAGCTTGCCGGTGACGAGCGTCTCGGAGTTGAACGGCACGTAGCCGACGCTGCGGCGCGCGCCGTAGAAATGCGAGGTGAAGGTCAGCCCGTAGACGCAGCAGGCCGAGCCCGACAGGATCGTCATCGTGCGCCGCATGCGCAGACCAACGCGCAGGGAGCCGAAGGCGGGGCACATGCTCTGCGGTTGATCGTGCGGACCGGCCGGATAGTCCTTGCGGTACTGCTCCAGCGTTCCGGACAGGCCGGCCGATTCGGCGGCGGCGCGCATCGCGTCCTTGCCGGCATGGCAGCCGAGCCCGTCGCCCTGTGTCGCGGCGAGATCGATGCCCTCGGGGCGGCGGGCGCGGAGCGCGGTAATATCGAGGCTGACCGCCATGGCTCAGACCTCGTCGTAGACGACTTCGAGGGACGGTTTGGTGAGGCTGGTTCGCCCGCACATGTCCTCTATGGTGGCCGGCTCCAGCACCACGTTTCGTCCGGTGGCTTCGCTGGAGAACAGGCCGAGCAGCGCGTCCTGGCTCAGCGGCGTCGGCTGGTGCGGTTCGGCTTCCGCCACGTTCTGAGAGAGGTCGGCGAAGAGCGAGCCCCAGCGCCCGTCGGGCTTGCCGATGATCTCGTAATTCGCGCTCTTGCGGCGGATGTCGTCGTCGGCCGGGATCGAGGCCAGCACCGGGATGCCCGCGGCGTCCGCGAAGGCCTGCGCCTCGCCCGTGCCGTCGTCCTTGTTGATGACGAGGCCGCCGACGCCGACATTGCCGCCCATCTTGCGGAAGTATTCGACCGCCGAGCAGACGTTGTTGGCGACGTAGAGCGATTGCAGATCGTTGGAGCCGACGACGATGACCTTCTGGCACATGTCCCGGGCGATCGGCAGGCCGAAGCCGCCGCAGACCACGTCGCCGAGAAAGTCGAGCAGGACGTAGTCGAAGCCCCATTCATGGAAGCCGAGTTTTTCCAGAAGCTCGAAGCCGTGGATGATTCCGCGCCCGCCGCAGCCGCGGCCGACCTCAGGCCCGCCGAGTTCCATCGCGTAGACACCGTCGCGCTTGAAGCAGACATCGCCGATGGCGACCGCCTCACCCGCGAGCTTCTTCTTCGTCGAGGTCTCGATGATGGTCGGGCAAGCGCGCCCGCCGAACAGGAGCGAGGTCGTGTCGCTCTTCGGATCACAGCCGATCAGCAGGACCTTCTTGCCCTGCTGGGCCATCATGTAGCTGAGATTGGCCAGGGTGAACGACTTGCCGATGCCGCCCTTGCCGTAGATCGCGATGATCTGCGTCTCGCGCTTGACCTCGCCGGTCGCGACCGGATCGGGCTCGATGGCGGCTTCGGCCCGCAGCGTCGTCGCAGCGTCCAGCGCCGCCTTGTTGAGCTGTAGGTTCATGAGCAGGCCCTCCAATCGAGGATCATCTTCAGGCAGGCCGGATCGGCGAAAGCGGTGCGGTAGGCCTCCCCCGCTTCCGTGGCGGGCACCCGGTGGGTGATGAGTCCGTCGAGCGACAGGCTTCCGGCCTCGATCAGGGCCCGGACCGCCGCGAGATCGCCCGGCCGCCACTCCGCCGAGACCCGGATGCGGGCCTCGCGCAGGAAGGCGGGTGGAAAGGCGAAGGCGAGCGGTGCCTCGTAGAAGCCGGCCAGCACGATCTCGCCGCCGGGAGCGAGGCGGCCGATCAGCGTGTCGAGCAGGCTCGAATCGCCACTGACATCGGTGATGGTGGAATAGTCGCGCGCCGGATCTTCGTCGGGCGCGAGCACGGAATAACCGAAGGTGCCCTCGGCCCGCAGCGTCTCGCGTTCCCACACCACCGGCTCGCCGCCGGCCAGCACCGTCAGCCGCGCGAGCAGACGACCGAGCACGCCGTGGCCGACGATCAGGTTCCGCGTGCCGGGCACGATGTCGGACAGGGCGTGGTACGCGGTCGCGGCCAGGGCGATAAGGCAGGCCCGGTCGCCGAGCGCGGCATCGACCGGGACGAGGCGGGAAGCCGGAGCGATCAGGTGCGAGGCCGCGCCGCCGAACAGGCCGTTGACCTCGCCGAAGCAGCGGGCGCCGGGGACGAACACGGTTTGCCCGACGCGCAGGCCACTGCCGGCCTCGGTCTCGACCACCGTGCCAACCGACTCGTAGCCGGGCACCAGCGGGTACCCCATGCCGGGAAAGGGCGGCATCCGCCCGGACCAGAGCAGGCGCTCGGTTCCCGTGCTGATGCCGCTCCAAGAGACGGCAACGGTCGCATCGCCCTTCGTTGCCGGGGTGAGCGCGAGGCGGTTGAGCGCCAAGTGCTCCGGTCGTTCAAGGACGACGGCCAACGCTTCCATCCCCCTGCCCCCCATTGCTGGTTGCGACTCTGCGAAGGGCCGAACCGCTTGATGTCATCCTAGATGGACGTGAACTTGCGTCAAGTAAACTTTACACTTTTAGCGCCGCTTTGCGGTGATCAATCGCGCCAGCAGCGGGCGCCGCGTGGTCCGCTCGCGGATTTCACCGAAGCCGACCTGTGCCAGCATGGCCGATAGTTCCTCGGCCGTGCGGGGCCGGCCGCTGCCCATGGCCAGGAGGTAGAAGCCGAAATACGCATCTCCCACCGGCTCCGCGCCGGGCGTGCCGGCCATCGGCTCGGCGATCGCCAATAGGCCGCCCGGCGGCAGCGCCGCGTAGGCCGCGCACAGGAGCGACAGGGCTATCGCATCGTCGTGATCGTGGACGACCCGCACCAGGGTGATCGCGTCGGCGCCTGGCGGCAGGGAGGCGCCGAGAAAGCTCCGGCCGAGGCAGGCGACGCGGTTCCCGAGGCCCTCGGCGGCGAGTCGGGCGCCCGCCCGTTCCGCGACCGGCGGGAGATCGAGCAGGCGCAGGGTCAGCCCCGGATGGCGGCGGGCGGCCTGGGCGAGGAACACACCCTCCCCGCCCCCGACATCCATCAGGCACGCACGATCGGCGAGCGGCAGGGCATCGAGCACGTCGTCGGCGATCAGCGCCTGCGAGGCCGCCATCAGGCCGCTATAGGCCGCAACCGAATCCGGCCCGAGCTGCGCCGACGCGCCGGCTTCGGCATAGGGCCAGTAGCCCCCGAGCCGCGTCGGCCCCGCTCCCCCGCGCAACAGAGCGACGGGATCGGCCAGATCGGCGTAGAGCATCGCGTGGTGCTCGATCATCGCCGCGACCGAGGGATTCCCGATCAGCGCCGCGCCGAGATCGGCCAGGGCGAAGCGCCCGTCCGGCAGCCGCGTGATCAGGTCGAGCGAGGCGGCGGCCTTGAGTAGGGTCAGCGCGCGATCCGCGGGCAGATCGAGACGCCGGGCGAGAGCATCGGGCGCCAGCGGGCCGTCCCGCAGCAGCGTGAACAGGTCGAGCCGGACGCAGGCGAACAGCACCTGCGCGTAGACGAAGCCGGCGCACAGATCGAACAACGCCCTCGTGTTACGCTGCGCGATCCTGCGGGTGAGTGGAAACCCCGCCGCCCAGCGCTGGAAGCCAGGGCTGGTGACCGTGCGGTTGCGGAAGGCGAGCCAGCGCTCGCGCCAGCCGCCGCGCGTCTCCGGCGCGGGTCCGGCCTCGGTCATCGCGGCGGGCAAGGCCGGGCCTCACGCCATCGCGCGTAAGGAAGCGGGCATGAACAGCCGGGTCTGCGCCTCGATCTCGGTGCGCATGGCGTCCTGCCCGCGGCAGGGGGGAATCACGTCGATCGCCTCCTGCGTGAGGTGCTTCAGGCGCTCCAGGGCACCGCCCATCCCGAGCAGGGCCGCCGCGTTCGGGCGCCCGAGGGTGGCGTCACGGCCGGCGGGCTTGCCGATCTCCTCCTGGCGGCAGGCGACGTCGCGCAGATCGTCGGCGACCTGATAAGCCGCCCCGAGGCATTCGCCGAGCAAGCGCCAGGGGAGCGGCGGAGCTCCCGCGGCGGCGGCACCGGCCACCGTGGCCGCGGCGAACAGCGCACCGGTCTTGGCCTGCTGGTACTCGACCAGATCCACGTAAGGCTCGGATTCCCAGGCCTGCCCCGCAACGATGCCGGTGGGCGAGCCGGCGGCGCGGGCGATCAGCCCGACGAGACAGGCGAGGCGCGTCGGCGAGCGGATCACGCCCCGCGCCAGCGTCTCGAAGGCGGCGACGATCAGCGCGTCGCCCGTGAGCACCGCGAGCGGCACGCCGAAGGCCGCATGAACCGAGGGCTTCTGGCGCCGCATCGGCGCGTCGTCGAAGCAGGGCAGGTCGTCGTGGACGAGCGAGGCGCAGTGCAGGAATTCGATCGCCGCGGCGGCCGCCTCGGAGGCGGCGGGGTCGTCGTCGCCGCAGGCGAGCGCGACGGCGAGGCAGAGCCGCGGGCGGATGCGGTGGCCGCCGGGAAAGACCGCATAGCGGATCGCCTCCGCCAGCAGCGGCGGCGCACCCGGCGCCTCCGCATGCGAAACCGCAATGTCGAGCACCGTCTCGATCCGCCGGCCGACGTCCATGCCGTCCTCCCGTTGTCAGGCTGCCTTGCCTTGCGTTTATGTCAACTATACTTGACACTGTTAGGGATCCGGATCAACGGCGATGCGCCGCGGAGTGCATTTTCGGTGGCAGAAAAAAGCGTCATCGTGATCGGAGCCGGCATTGGCGGGCTCGCGGCGGCCTTGAGCCTCGCCGCATCCGGCCATGACGTCACCGTCCTGGAGCGGGCAGCGCGCGTCGGCGGAAAGATGCGATCAGTGGCCGTGGACGGGGTGCCCGTCGAGGCGGGCCCCACCGTCTTCACCATGCGCTGGGTGTTCGAGGAGCTGTTCGCCGAAGCCGGCGCCGACCTCGGATCGGAGATGCGGCTGCGGCCGGCCACCCTGCTGGCCCGCCATGCCTGGAACGGGCACGAACGGCTCGATCTGTTCGCGGATATCGAGACCTCGGCAGCGGCGATCAGCGCCTTCGCCGGCGCGCGCGAGGCGGAGGGCTATCGGCGGTTCTGCGCCCGTGCGGCCGAGGTCTACCGCACGCTGGAAGGGCCGTTCATCCGCGCCGACCGGCCGAGCCCCGTCGATCTCGCCCAGCGCGTCGGGCTCGCGGGAATCGGCAGCCTGTGGCGTATCCAGCCCTTCGCGACCCTGTGGTCGGCGCTCGGCGAGTATTTCCGCGATCCGCGCCTGCGCCAGCTCTTCGGGCGTTACGCCACCTATTGCGGCGCCTCGCCGTTCGAGGCGCCCGCCACGCTGATGCTGGTCGCCCATGTCGAGCAGGCGGGCGTCTGGACCGTCGAGGGCGGCTTGAGCCGGCTCGCGCGCAAGGTCGCGGATCTGGCCGAAAGCCGCGGCGCCACCCTGCGCACCGGCACGGATGTGGCGCGGATCCTGACCGAGCGCGGCCGCGTCGCAGGGGTCGAACTCGTCGGCGGCGAGCGCATCGCCGCAGACGCGGTGATCGCCAACGTCGACGTGGCGGCGCTCGGCGGCGGCCTGCTCGGGGGCGATGCGGCGGCAGCCGGCGACCGAGTTCCCGCCCGCGAACGTTCGCTCTCGGCGCTCACACTCTGCCTGACGGCGCGGGCGAAGGGCTTCGACCTGGCGCATCACAGCGTGTTCTTCTCGGGCGAATACCGGGCGGAGTTCGACGCGATCCTGCGCGGTCGTCGCCTGCCGCCGGACCCGACCGTCTACGTCTGCGCGCAGGACCGGGACGGCGACGGCGGCTCGGCCCCTGACGGGCCGGAACGCCTGCTCCTCCTCGTCAACGCCCCCGCCGATGGCGGAGAGCGTCGCTTCAGCCCCACGGAGATCGCCGCATGCGAGACGACCATCCATCGCAAGCTCTCAGCCTGCGGACTCACGCTGGAGCCGACGGGACCGGGGACGATCACGACCCCGCAGGACTTCGCGGCGTTGTTTCCGGGGACGGGCGGGGCCCTCTACGGCCGGGCCTCGCACGGCTGGACGGCGACGTTCAAGCGGCCGGGGGCCCGGACGCGGGTGCCGGGGCTCTACCTGGCGGGGGGCAGCGTGCATCCGGGGCCGGGAGTGCCGATGGCGGCGCAATCGGGCCGGCTCGCGGCGGCGGCACTGCGCGCGGACCTCGCTTCGACGGGGCGGTGACGCGCGGCGGCTACGTCTGGTGGTACGTCGATGCGGTGAGCGAGGACGGGCGCCAGGGGCTCACCGTGATCGCCTTCATCGGCAGCGTGTTTTCGCCCTACTATGCCTGGGATGCGGCACGCGACCCGTTCGCCCACTGCGCCGTCAACGTCGTGCTCTACGGCGAGCGGGGCAACCGCTTCGCCATGACCGAGCGCAACGCCCGGTCACTGGCGCGGGATGCGACGCGCTTCAGCCTCGGGCCGTCCTCCCTCGAATGGGACGGCAGCGTGCTGACGATCCGCCTCGACGAGCGAGGCTCGCCGATCCCGCGGGCGGTGCGGGGCACGGTGCGGGTGCGGCCAAGGGCGCTCACCGCGCAGCCCTTCACCCTCGACACGCACGGCCTGCACCGCTGGTGGCCGATGGCGCCCGATTGCGAGGTCGAGGCCGCGTTTACCGCGCCCGCCCTCTCCTGGCGCGGCAGCGGCTACCACGACACCAATGACGGCGACGGCGCGCTCGAAGACGCGTTCACGGATTGGACTTGGTGCCGCGCCCCGCTCAAGCGCGGTTCGGCCATCCTCTACGACGTGCGCCGGACCGATGGCAGCGGACAGAACCTGACGCTGCGCTTCGACGCCGACGGCACCCGGCGCGAGATGCGCCCACCGCTCGCCGCCGGCCTGCCGCCCACCGGCCTATGGCGGATGCCGCGCACGACCCGCAGCGACGATGGCCGCGCCCAGGTGATCCGCACCTTCGAGGACACGCCGTTCTACGCCCGCTCGCTGCTCGCCTCGACGCTCGACGGCGAGGCGGTGCAACCCGTGCACGAGAGTTTGTCGCTCACGCGCTTCCGCAATCCGCTGGTGCGGCTGATGCTGCCGTTCCGGATGCCGCGGCGGATCGGCTGAAGTGGTCCCCGCTTGATCGAAGCGGGGACCACTTCAGCAAGCTCGCGCGGCGCCTGAGGAGGGCACCCATCGCGCCAGCGCGATGGGATCCCACCGAAGCCCAAATTCGCATCCCGAAGGGATCAGCCGGATTTGGTATGAGATCGATCAGCCGGCGTTCGCCTCGGCCTCGTCCTTGCGCTCATAGCGCAGCAGGAGCGGCGTCTGGGCCAGGGCGAAGGCGACCGTGAGCGGCATGATGCCGAACACCTTGAAGCTCACCCAGAAATCCTCGGTCTGCGTGCGCCAGACGACCTCGTTGACGACCGCGAGCGCGAGGAAGAACAGGCCCCAGCGGAAGGTGAGCTTGCGCCAGCCCTCGTCGGTGAGCGCGAACATGCTGTCGAGGACGACCGAGAGCAGCGACTTGTTGAAGGCGAGACCGCCGAGAAGGACAAGACCGAACAGCGTGTTCACGATGGTCGGCTTCATCATGATGAAGGTCTTGTCCTGCAGCGCCAGCGTCAGGCCGCCGAACACGAGCACCACGACGCCCGACACGAGCGGCATGATCGGCAGCCGCCGCAGCAGGGCGAAGTGGACGGCGAGCGCGATCATCGTGGCGACGATGAACACGCCGGTTGCCACGAACAGTTTGCTCTCCGCCGCCACGCCGAAGCGCTCGGCATAGGCGTTGCCGAGGAAGAAGACCGTCAGCGGGCCCACTTCCAGCGCCAGCTTGAGGAGCGGCGGCAGGTGCCGGCGCGGCGGAACGCTCTCGACCTTCATGCGGACACTCTCACGATGCTCCAAGGGGCAGGCAATCGGCTACTCCTTGGGAAGGCCGGTGATTGCCCGGGCAAAATCCCGCGCGGCAAACGGCTCCAAGTCTTCCACACCCTCGCCAACCCCGATGAAGTGCACGGGCAGGCCGAACTTCGTGGCGAGCGCCACCAGAATACCGCCCCGCGCCGTTCCGTCGAGCTTCGTCATCACGAGGCCCGATACGGGGGCGGCCTGCGAGAACAACTCGACCTGGCTCAATGCGTTCTGCCCAACGGTGGCGTCGAGCACCAGCAGGGTGGCATGCGGTGCCTCTGGATCGAGCTTGCGGATGACCCGGACGATTTTTTCCAGCTCCGCCATCAGCCCCGCCTTGTTCTGCAAACGGCCGGCGGTGTCGATGAGGAGCACGTCGGTGCCGTTCTCCCGCGCCTCCTTGAAGGCGTCGAAGGCGAGCCCAGCCGCATCCGAGCCCTGTGCCCGGCTGATGACCGGCGTGCCGGTGCGATCCCCCCACACCCGCAACTGCTCGATCGCCGCCGCGCGGAATGTATCGCCGGCCGCCAGCATGACGCTGCGCCCCTCGGCCTTGAACTTGAGCGAGAGCTTGCCGATCGTCGTCGTCTTGCCGGCGCCGTTCACGCCGACCGTCAGGATCACGTAGGGCTTCTTGGCCGAATCGATCTCGATCGGCGTCGCCACGGGCTCCAGCGCCCGCTCGATCTCCGTGGCGAGGATGGCGCGCACCTCGTCGGGCGAGATGCCCTTCTCGTAGCGGCCCTTGCCGACCGCCTCGGACATGCGCATCGCCGTCTCCACGCCGAAATCGGCCTGGATCAGCGCGTCTTCCAGATCCTCGAGGGTGGTGGCGTCGAGCTTGCGCTTGGTGAACAGGCCCGTCACCCGGTCCGACAGCGCGGAGGAGGTGCGCCGCATTCCGGCGGTGAGGCGCGACCACCAGCCCTGCTTCTCGGTGCTCTCGACCGCGCCGGACACCGCATCGCTCGCCAGCGCCGCCGCGGCATCGACGGGTTGGATATCGACCTCGGTGGGTGGCTCGGATTCGGCCGGGCGCGCAGGCGTCTCCTCCTCGCCGCCGGTCAGGCGCGACCACCAGTTCCGCTTCTCCGCCGTCTCGGTGGGAGCAGCCGATGACTCGTTCTCGGCCGAGATTTCGTCGGGCTGCGGTGCTTCGCCGGATGGCGGCTGCGGCTCGGGCTGGAGATCGGCGCCCTCCAGTTCGTCGGGGATGCGATTCTTGTCGGGATCGTCGGAGGCGGGCTCGCTCACCGGCGGTGGCACGTGGGCGACGTCGTCCGCCGCGGTGGTAAAGACCGGTTGCCCCTCGGATTCGGAGGCGGGCGACAGCGGGTCCGGCGTGACCGATTCCCCGGCCGTGGTTAGTTCGGCCGCTCCGTCCTCGGCCGGCACCGGCTCGGGGGACTTGGATTCGGGCGCGCCCTTTCGCCCGAACAGGCGTCCGAACCAGCCGGGCTTCTCATCGTCGCTCATCCTCGTCCCTTGCTCAAAATCTTGCCCTGCTCAAACCTTGCCCGCGACGATCCGACATTCTAGCCCGTGGGGCATGAACGCGCGTGTTTCAGTGCCGGATCGCACCGTCGGACCGGAGATAGGGCCTCCGCTCCTCTACCGCGATGCCCTGATGCTCATCATCGACAAGCCAGCGGGTTTGCCGGTGCATCCGGGCCCGAAGGGCGGGCCGACGCTGACCGACCATCTCGACGCCCTGCGCTTCGGCCTGCCGCGCCGGCCAGAGGCCGCGCACCGGCTCGACCGCGACACGTCGGGCTGCCTCGTGCTCGGCCGCCACGCCAAGGCCCTGGCGCGTTTGAACCGCCTGTTCGCCGACGGCAAGGTCGATAAGACTTACTGGGCCCTGGTCGAAGGGGGCCCTGAGACGATGGAAGGGCGCATCGACCTTCCGCTGGCCAAACGTTCGGACGATCCGCGCAGTTGGTGGATGAAGACCGACCCGGCCGGTGCACCGTCTCTGACGCTCTACCGGGTTCTCGGGCGGGCCGAGGGTCTGTCGTGGCTGGAACTGAAGCCGGTGACGGGACGGACCCACCAATTGCGGGTTCACTGCGCGGCGATGGGCTGGCCAATCCGCGGCGACGCGATCTACGGAGGCGCCGGGCGGGATGGGCCCGGCCTGCAGCTCCATGCGCGAGGCTTGAGCCTGCCGCTGTATCCGAAGCGCGCGGCGATCGCCGTCGAGGCGCCGGCGCCCGCGCATATGCGGACGGGGCTTGCGGCGTGCGGAATGACCGCTGCCGCCCCTTAGGTGTACGGTCCCGGCATGTGGTGCGACGGATCGACTCTGAAGCGTTCGGGCTCTTTGGTCCAGGCTTGGCAGATGCGTTCGTAGGGTGTCAGGCCGCGTAGCGTCTTGAGGCGGCGGGCGTGGTTGTAGGCATCCACGAAGAGCTGGAGGTGATCTCTGAGCTGATCGTGGCTGTCGTAATGGTAGCGCTTGACCGTCGCATCCTTGATCGTGCGGTTCATCCGTTCGACCTGGCCGTTATCCGGCATGATGACCCTCGGTGCCCTCGCGTTCCGCTGATCTTCGGATCGGCGCTATGGTGAGCCCATCCGGGACACGGGGCACCGGGAGCACGTGCGTGCGGGCAGGCCGACCCTTAGACGATGGGCTGCGAGCCCGAGCCGTTATCTGGCCGCCCCTGCGGCTCGCCCGGATGCGCTGCGAGCGCGGATCCGTAGTTGCCGTGTTGCCCGCCAGCTCCCGCAATCGAGACGAGGAGACAGGCTCATGCGGGTTGTGGGATTGGACATCCACCGCGTTTTCGCCGAGGCGGTAATGCTGGAGAACGGCGCGGCCCGGCGTCTTGGTCGGATCGGCATGACGCGCGATCACCTGACGGCGTTCGCCAAGACGCTGACGCACGACGACCATGTCGTCGTGGAGGCGACCGGCAACGCCAGCGCGGTCGCGGAGGTGATCCGGCCGCATGTCGGTCGGGTGGTGATCGCCAACCCGCGCCAGGTGCGGCTGATCGCCGAGGCGCGGATCAAGACCGACGTCATCGACGCGACCGTGCTGGCGCGGCTCTATGCCAGTGGCTTTCTGCCAGAGGTCTGGATCCCGGACGAGGCAACGCTTGCGCTCCGGCGCCAGGTCACACGCCGCACCCAGATCGTCCGGCAGCGGACGCGGCTGAAGACGATGGTGCAGTCGATCCTGCATGCGCATCTAGTGCCGCCCTGTCCCCACGCCGATCTGTTCGGGCCGCGGGGACGGACCTGGCTGCTGGCACAGCCGCTGCCCGGCGACGAGAGCGATGCCGTCGCCCGGCACCTGCGTGAGTACGACCGGCTGAGCGAGGACGTGAAGGTCGTCGAGCGTGAACTGGCGCGCGAGGCGCGCGCCGACGCGAACGTCACGCGGCTGATGACGATCCCAGGCATCGACCTGGTGGTCGCAGTCGGGCTGATCGCCGCCATCGGACCCGTGGCGCGGTTCGCCGGCCCGGATCGGCTCGTGGCCTATCTTGGGCTGAACCCGAGCGTGCATCAGTCCGGATCCGGCAAGCCACGGCATGGACGCATCACCAAGCAGGGGCGCAGCCACGCCCGCACGATGTTGGTCGAGGCGGCCTGGCAGGCCGTGCGGGGGCCCGGTCCACTGCGCGCCTTCTTCCAGCGCGTGTCGGCGCGGCGTGGGCCTCACGTCGCGGCCGTGGCGGTCTCACGCAAGCTGGCGGTGATCATCTGGCACCTGCTCACGCGGGGCGAGGACTACGCTTGGGTGCGTCCGGCGCTCCACGCCAAGAAGCTGCGGGAACTGGAGCTGCGCTCGGGCGAGCCGGCACGGCGTGGTCAGCGCGGAACGGCCTACGCCTACAACCTGACCCGCGTCCGACAGGAGGAGCGGCGGCGTGTCGAGCAGGCGGAGGTCGCCTACCGACACCTGACCGAGGGCTGGAGCCGGCGTGGGCGACGCGTACCCACGGGCGCCGCAAAGGAGGAGCGACTCTGAAGACGGCGCGGCCAGGCTTGCACCTCGAACCCGGCTCTTCGTCACACGGTCGCCCGTGGGCGGCAACAAAATAGTACGGATCGCAACAAAGGGACTGTTCAACCTCATCCGTGGTCCAGGGATGGTTCACCTTGGTTAGCCGGTGCTCGATGTCGTTCTCTGCGCAGACGCGGCCGAAGATGTGCGCGAAGGCATAGGTATCCTTCTTGCCGTTGGTGAACTGAATGCCGTTATCCGTCAGGACGATGTGGATGCGGTAGGGCACCGCCATGATCAGATCACGCAGGAACTGCGCCGCCTCCATCTTGCCAGCGCTCTCGACAAGATGAACGAAGGCGAACTTGCTGGTACGGTCGATCGCCACGAACAGGTACAGCTTGCCCTCTTCGGTGCTGACCTGTGCGATATCGATATGGAAGTAGCCGATCGGATATTGCTTGAAGCGCTTCTTCTCGGGCTTGTCGCCTTCGACTTCCGGCAGGCGGCTGATGCCGTGCCGCTGCAGGCACCGGTGCAGGCTGGAGCGGGTCAGATGGGGGATCGTGGGCTGCAAACCGTAGAGGCAGTCGTCCAGCGGCAGCAGGGTATGCCGCCGGAAAGCGACGACGATCGCCTCCTCCTCCGGTGTCAGAACGGTCGAGCGCGGCTCCTTCGGACCCATGGCCGCGTCGGCCGTCGTCTCCCGATCACGCCACTTCTGGATCGTCGTCGGGCTGACGCCGTAGCGTTTAGCCGCCGCTCTCACGCTTTCTTGACGTAGCTGTATCGCGCGACGGACTGCCTCCGTCGTGCGGGCGCTGCCGTGAAGAATTTGGCCCATAGCGCATCCCTCGCCGCGTGATGCTCAATCGTACCACCACACCGAGGGATCAAACACCTAGAGCATCTTGTTTTTGCATCATCCTTTTCCGAAAGCCGGCAACCACCTTTCGGGATGATGCGCTAGATCCCTCCCCGGCGGACGAGGACAGGTGGACGGGTCTCGCTCAGGCCGTGAGCAGAGCCTGCCCGTCATGCCCGGTGACGGAGATGTCGCGGATCTCCCCCGCGGGCACCGGCTCCGTAAAACGCACGAGCGAGAACGCCTCCGTCCGGCCGGTATCGCCCCGTTCGGTCAGAACCCGGCGGCGGGCGCCGATTTCGGCGTCGAGGTGGCGGGCGAGGGCCGCCGCGCCGGCTTCGCGCAGCCGTGCGGCCCGCGCGCGGACCACGTCGCCCGGCACCGCCGGCATCCGCGCGGCGGCCGTGCCGGGGCGCGGCGAATAGGGAAAGACGTGCAGATGCGTCAGCCCGCATTCGGTCACGAGGTCGAGAGAGCGGGCGAACTGCGCCTCGGTCTCGGTGGGAAAGCCGGCGATCAGGTCGGCACCGAAGACGAGGCCGGGCCGCAGGTCGCGCAGGGTTTCGCACAGGCGAATCGCGTCGGCACGCGAATGGCGCCGCTTCATCCGCTTGAGGATCAGGTCGTCGCCCGCCTGGAGCGAGAGGTGGACATGCGGCATCAGCCGCGGCTCCTCGGCGAAGGCGGCGATCAGCTCGGCATCGGCCTCCACCGAGTCGATCGAAGAGAGGCGCAGGCGCGCGAGATCCGGCACCTCGGCGAGAATCGTGCGAACGAGGCGCCCGAGGCTCAAGTCGGAATCGAGGTCGCGACCATAGGCCGTGAGATCGACGCCGGTCAGCACCACCTCGCGCCCGCCATGCTCAACGATGCGGCGCACCTGCGCCACGGCCTCGGCGACCGGCACGGAGCGGGAATTGCCGCGCCCGAACGGAATGACACAGAAGGTGCAGCGGTGATCGCAGCCGTTCTGCACCGGCACGAAGGCGCGGGTATGCCCGCTCATGGTGGCGATGCGCGTCGGCTCGGCGGTGCGGACGGCCATGATGTCTTCAGGCGCCGGCGCGGTGCCGCTCTGCCAGCTCTCCGGCCTGAGCTTGGCCGCGTTGCCGACGAGGCGCGCCACCTCCGGCATCGCGGCGTAGCTCGCGCGCTCGACCTCGGCGCCGCAGCCTGTCACGACGATCTCGGCACCGGGCCGTTCGCGGGAAAGCCGACGGATCGCCTTGCGCGCCTGCCGCCCGGCCTCGGCCGTGACGGCACAGGTATTGACGACGACGAGGTCGCGCCCCTCGGCATTGGGCTCGGCGTGGCCGCGCAGCACCTCGGATTCGACGGTGTTGAGCCGGCAGCCGAAGGTGAGGGTCTCGACGCTCACCCCTCGATCCCGGCGAACAGATCGGGCGAGAACGTGCCCTCGCCTTCGAGATAGACGGGACCGGTCATCAGTACGTGGTCATCGGCGCGCCACTCGATCGAGAGTTCCCCGCCGGGAAGCGCCACGCGGGCGGCCCGGCCGATCATGCGCAGGCGCGAGGCGGCCACCACGGTGGCGCAGGCGGCCGTGCCGCAGGCCAGCGTCAGCCCCGCGCCGCGCTCCCAGACGCGCAGCTTGATCGTGTCGCGGCCCGTCACCTCGGCGATGGAGATGTTGGCCCGTTCGGGGAAGATCGGATGGGCTTCGAGCAGCGGGCCGATACGGCCGAGATCGTAGCTGTCGGGATCGCGCTCGACGAAGAAGATCGCGTGCGGGTTGCCCATGCTCACGGCAGCGGGCGAATGCAGGATCGGATCGTCGATCGGCCCGACCTGAAGCTCGATGCGTCGGGTATCGAGAAACGGTTCGGCGAGGGGGATCTCGTCCCACCGCAGGCGCGGCTGGCCCATATCGACGGTGAAGGAGCGGTCGGTGATGCGCTTGACCGCGACCAGTCCGGCCTTCGTCTCCAGCGTCAGCGCGCCGTTCTCGGCAGGCCGTGCCATGGCCGGATCGTCGAGCAGCGCGTAGCCGACGCAGCGCGTGCCGTTGCCGCAAGCGCCGGATTCCGAGCCATCGGTGTTGTAGATGCGCATGAAGGCATCGGTGCCGGGCGTGACGGGATCGTGCACGACCATGAGCTGGTCGAAGCGCGAATGCACGTCGGCGGCGATGGCGCGAGCCTCGGCCGGGGTCACCCGGACCGCGGTGCCGCGCAGGTCGAGCACGACGATGGCGTTGCCGGCGCCGTGCATCTTCAGGAAGCGGCGATTGGCGATAGGGCTTGGGAGAGGGCTCACGAGAGGGCTCCAGGAGGACTCATCGGACCTCTGACGACCTTGTCTGCGGGAATGTGGGGGTGGCGCGGCGTATATGGCAAAAGCCGCCGGCCTGCGAGTCGGGAACAGCGAGCCGCAACGTCGCGCCGCAACGGTCTCGCGCGGGGCGTGTTTCGGCCCTACCCTATCCGAACCGGCCAATCGGAGCGTCCCCACCTTGACCCGTCTCGCCACCCTCGCCGCGGGCCTCCTCGCTCTCGTCCCTTCGCTGACGACCGCGCCGCTCGCCCAGAACGCGCCGCCCCCCACCAACGCGCCCTCCCCTGCCGAGACGAACCCACTGCCGACCACGACCGTGCCGGACACCACGAAATCCGGCCCCGACCCGGCAGCGCCCGCGCCTCAGCAGGTCCCGATCCCGCGGCCCGCCCAAGCCGGCGCGGCCCAGGCGGTCACACCCCCGGCCTCTTCGCTGCCGACCCTCGTGACGGTTCCGGGCGAGCCGAACGACGTCGATGAGGTGACGCTGCCGGCCAAACCCGTGGCGATCCTCGCGGGCGAGACCAAGTGGGAGGAGGCGCGGGCCAACCTCCGAAAGGCCTACAAGACCATCGGCGAGACGCTGACCAAGCTGAACCTCAAGCAGGCGGGCCGACCGATCGCCCTGTTCACCAAGACCGAGGATGACGGCTTTCAGTACGAGGCGATGATCCCGATCGAGGCCGCACCTGCGCAGGGCACGGAGGGCGGCGACGTCAAGTTCGGCTCGAACCCGAGCGGCAAAGCCCTGCGGTTCAAGCATAGCGGCAGTTACGAGGAGATCGACGGCACCTACGAGACGCTGATCGCCTATCTCGACGCCAAGGAGATCGCAGTCCAGGACCGCTTCCTGGAGGAATACGTCACCGACCTCGGCGAGGGTGCGGACGACAAGCTCGACATCAACATCTACGCCCTGCCGAAGGAGCCGGCGAAGTAGGGTTGTCGCGGGCCGGGAACCACCGAATCCCTCCGCGGATTCGGCTTCCATGACGCTCTTCCCCGATACGGCCCTTCCGGCGGCAGCCCGCCATCGCCGCCGCGAGGCGCCGGCCGCCGCGTCGCAGGCCCTGAAGGACAAGGCTCTGGAAATCCACCGCCGTCTCTGCGGCGTCTACGAATGCCCGATCCCGTATTTCCACAGTCTCGACCCGCTGTCGGAGCTGATCTCCTCGCTGCTCTCGCACCGGACCCGCAACGCGGATTCCGGGCGCGCCTTCAAGGCGCTGCGGGCGCGCTGGGCCGATTGGACAGAGATCGAGTCGGCGTCGGTCGAAGAGATCGAGGCGACGATCCGCGGCGTCACCTGGCCGGAGCTGAAGGCGCCGCGCATCAAGGCGGTGCTCGCCGCGGTGCGCGAGCGGGTGGGCGCACTCACCCTCGATTTCCTGGGGGATATGAGCGTCGATGCAGCGCGCGGCTGGCTCGAAGCGATCCCCGGCATCGGGCCGAAGACGAGCGCCGCCGTGCTCTCGTTCTCGACGCTGCGGATGCCGGCCCTGCCAGTGGACAGTCACCATCACCGCGTTGCCCAGCGCACCGGGCTGATCGGTGCCAGGGTCGATGTCGGGCCGAGCCACGCGGTGCTGCGGGCACAGCTTCCCGACGATTGGTCGGCACAGAAGCTCTACGACAATCACGAGGTGCTGATG
The DNA here is from genome assembly GCF_001542815.1 of Methylobacterium sp. AMS5. Classification (GTDB taxonomy): domain Bacteria; phylum Pseudomonadota; class Alphaproteobacteria; order Rhizobiales; family Beijerinckiaceae; genus Methylobacterium. The sequence continues at coordinate 2,831,809 of NZ_CP006992.1, read as the reverse complement.
CTGCACGGCCAGCGCGTCTGCTTCCATCGCTCCCCGGCCTGCGGATGCTGCGTGCTGCTCGACCTCTGCCCGACGGGTCAGGCGAGGGAGGCCGCGGTCTGACTCCCTATCCGGTCGCGCGTGTCAGCCTCTCTCACGTCCAATAGAGGATGCGCGCCGTCGGCAGATGAACCGCGATCCGACCGGTGAGATGGGCCCGCATCGCCTTCATGAGATCGTTCGGAAACACGTATTTCACCGAGCCGAACTTGGTGAGCTTGCGAGTGCGCTCCGCCTCGCGCATCGGCAGATCGGAGCCCGGATACCATCCTTCGAGAATCGTCTTCGAGCCCGGCGTGAAGCGGTGGGTGATGAGTTCGACCGTTAGATCGGGCGCCGCCACACCGGACAAAGCCTCGGCCGCGTCGCGCAGCAGAGCGTCGTAGGCGTCCGGCCATTCCTCGATCGGCAGGATCGGAGCGATGGTGAGGCCGACGGGATAGCCGGCCCGGGCGACGGCACCCATGGCGGCGAGCCGCTCGCTGAGCGGAGCGGTGCCGCCCTCGTAACGCGCTGCCGCCGCCGCGTTGACCGAGAAGCGGATGCGGGTGCGGCCGCGATGCGGCAGGTCGAGGAGCGGTTCGACCGCGGCGAACTTCGTCGTGAAGCGCAGCTGCACCGGCGCCTCCCAGGCGCCGAAACGACGGATCGCTGCCGAGAGCGAGCCGGTGAGGTGCTCGATCCCGAGCGGATCGGTGTAGCAGGACGCCTCGAAGGTCGTGCCCTCGGCCGCCCGCGCTTCCTTGGCGCTGGTGACGCCGCCCTGCCCCAGATAGCCGTCGAGATTGCCGAGGATCGCGTCGAGGTTGGCGTAGACGCGCGTCACCGGCGGCCCCGAGAGGGAGCCGGCGAGATAACAGTACTGGCAGTGCGCCGGACAGCCTTCGGCGAGATCGAAGCGCCAATCGGCGCTCGGCGGAATCGGTTGGAGCTTCAGCTTCGTTGGCGGTGCGGTGACGATGGCGAGCGTCGCCTTGGCCTGGGCATAGGCCCGGCGCGGGTTCTCGTCGCGCAACCCGATGAGCCGGTTGCTCTTCAGGCGTTCGATCGGGAAACCCAAATCTTCCGCTCGCGCAACGATCTGCCGGCCATGGGCGTGTTCGAGGGCGGCCGGGGTCACCAGCACCCGGCGCGGATGCCAGAGACGCGCGGAGCGGGGCCGCGGCACGGGCCGGGCATCGGCCTCCTCGGTCGGAACAAGACTCATGCTGCCCCAACCCTTTGCCCCTGCCGAAGGTCCCGGGATGCGTCCTTTCGGAACCGTCGAAGGCCTCGGGCGCTGTTTTCGCGCGGAGGTCTTGCGAGGTGTCGATGACGGAGCTGGAGACGAAACGCGCGGCGATCGCCGACCTTCTCGCCCGGATCGAGGGCCTTAATCCGCGAAACGCTGGGGATCTCGACCGGCGGGTGGAGATTGTGGTGGACGGCTTCGATCCCGGAGCGCCGGAGCCGTCCGATCCGGCCAGGGCCGACCTGAACCGTCTGCTTAAGTCTTACCGCGACCTTCGCGATCTCCCCGCCGACCGCAACAACGTGCGGCTTGCCGAGAAGGGCGAGGTGTTCGCGCCGGAGGACGACGCCTGACGCGCGATCCGGAGCGGTGATGCGTCGGTGAAACGGGCCGAATGACCGGTTGCGATGACTTGGCAAGGGGCTCGGCCCGCGCCAAGCGTCGCCGATGACCAAGACCCTTCTCGCTTATTCCGGTGCCGCGTTGGCCGAGATCGCCGGCTGCTTCGCCTTCTGGGCCTGGCTGCGGCTCGACCGGTCGGTCTGGTGGGTCGCACCGGGGCTCGTCTCGCTGGCGCTGTTCGCCTGGCTGCTCACCTTCGTCGAGAGCGAGGCGGCCGGGCGGACTTATGCCGCCTATGGCGGCATCTACATCGCCGCGTCGATCCTCTGGCTCTGGGGCGTCGAGGGACATCGTCCCGACCGCTGGGATCTTGCCGGCGGGGCGATCTGCCTCGCCGGCGCGGCGGTGATCCTGTTCGGCCCCCGGAGCGGTTGAGTCGCTCCGGGGTGGAGGAAATCAACCCTCGCGGATCATGATCAGGGTCGAGAGCGGCGGCAGGGTCAGGCTCAGCGAGTGCGGCTGGCCGTGGCTCTGCTCAGCCTGGCTCTGCACGCCACCCATATTGCCGACATTCGAGCCGCCGTAGCGCTCGGCGTCCGAGTTGATCGCCTCGCGGTAGTAGCCGGCCGTCGGCACGCCGACGCGGTAACCCTCACGCGGAACCGGCGTGAAGTTCGATACGACGATGGCGATCTCGCCCTCTGCCTTGCCCTTGCGCGCCCAGGCGATGACCGAGTTGTCGGAATCGTCCGCCACCAGCCACTGGAAGCCGCTGGCCTCGACATCGCGGGTATAGAGCGCCGGCGTCGAGGTGTAGACGTGGTTGAGGTCGCGGATGAGATCCTTCACGCCGCCATGCAGGGGATCGTCGAGCAGGTGCCAGTCGAGTGACTGGTTATGGTTCCACTCGCGCTCCTGGCCGAACTCGCCGCCCATGAAGAGCAGCTTCTTGCCGGGGTGCCCCCACATGAAGCCGAAATAGGCACGCAGATTGGCGAATTTCTGCCAGCGGTCACCCGGCATCTTGCCGAGCAGCGAGCCCTTCCCGTGCACCACCTCGTCGTGAGACAGCGGCAGCACGAAGTTCTCCGAGAAAGCGTAGAGCAGGCCGAAGGTCAGGTTGTGGTGGTGGTAGCGCCGGTGGATCGGATCCTCCGACATGTATTTCAGGGTGTCGTGCATCCACCCCATGTTCCACTTGAAGCCGAAGCCGAGACCGCCCGTGTAGGTCGGGTGCGACACGCCCGGCCACGAGGTCGATTCCTCGGCCACCGTGATGGTGCCCGGCGCGTGGCTATAGGTGGCCTCGTTGGTCTTGCGCAGGAAGTTGATGGCGTCGAGATTCTCGTTGCCGCCGTACTGGTTCGGAATCCACTCGCCCGCACGGCGCGAGTAGTCGAGGTAGAGCATCGAGGCCACCGCATCCACGCGCAGGCCGTCGAGATGGTAGTGCTCGAGCCAGAAGCGGGCATTGGCTGTGAGGAAGGCCGACACCTCGACCCGGCCGAAATTGTAGATGTAGGTGCCCCAATCCTGGTGGAAGCCCTGGCGCGGGTCGGCATGCTCGTAGAGATGCGTGCCATCGAACAGGCCGAGGCCGTGGGCGTCGAGGGGGAAATGCCCCGGCACCCAATCGAGCATCACACCGATGCCGGCCGCATGCGCCGCGTTGACGAAAGCGACGAAGTCGTCGGGCGTGCCGAAGCGGCTGGTCGGCGCGAACAGCGAGACCGGCTGGTAGCCCCAGGAGCCGTCGAACGGGTACTCGGTGATCGGCAGAAGCTCGATATGCGTGAAGCCGAGTTCCTTCACGTACGGGATCAGCCGGTCGGACAGCTCCTTGTAGGTCAGGTAGCGGTTGCCCTCGCCCGGCACCCGTGCCCACGAGCCGAGATGGACCTCGTAGACCGACATGGCGGCGTGGCGCGGATCCTTCTCACCGCGCGTGTCCATCCAGGCCGCATCGTGCCATTGCGGCTCGTTCAGCCCCTGGAGAACGGAGGCCGTCTGCGGCGGGTGCTGGCCGCGGAAGGCGACCGGATCGGCCTTCAGCGGCAGCACGGAGCCATCGGGGCCGCGGATTTCGAACTTGTAGTTCTGCCCGGCCTTGAGACCCGGCACGAACAGCTCCCAGACGCCGCCATTGAGCCACAGCCGCATCGGGTGGCGCCGGCCGTCCCAATCGTTGAAGTCGCCGACGACGCTGACGCGGCGGGCATTCGGCGCCCAGACCGCGAATCGGAACCCGGCGATGCCGTCGAGTTCGCCCGCATGCGCACCGAGCACGCGATAGACGAGGTTGCTGCCGATCAGGCGCAGGCCGTCGATCTCGCTCTGGTCGAGCGACGGGCCGAAGCCGTAGGGATCGTGGCGGCGGGTGCTGGTGCCGTCCCAGGCCTCCACCTCGATCTCGTAGAGGGGCCGACCCTCGCTCTTCACGCTCGCGACGTAGAACCCGTCGGGATGAACGCGCTCGAACGGGATGCTCTGCCCGCCCGTGACGAGGCGGGCCGCCTTCGCTTCAGGCAGGATTGCACGGACCTCCCAGGCACCCGGCGCGACCTGATGCGGCCCGAGGACGCCGAACGCGTCGCCGTGATCGGCCGCCATCACGGCCGCAATGGCATCGGGATGGAGGTGGCCATCGCGCGCTTGCGAGGCCGAGCGTCCCACACGGGGAGCCCCCTCTCCGCCAAGCGCATCCGTCGACCGGGGCGCGCGCGGCGCCTCGGTCGAGCCTGACCTGTTCGGGACGTTGGCGGCCGCCTGCCCCTCGTTACGAGCCGCGGCCTTATCGTCCAGAGCCGTCATCCAATCACCTCTCTCGGAAGCGCTCCCGGGCCGATACAGGATGGGGCGCGGGAGCGCGCAGGTCACACCGAAGCGCGGTCGCGCTTGGCTTCATCCAGTATGTTGAGAACACCCCGTGCCGGGATTTCGATCCAGTCGGGGCGGTTGTTCACTTCGTAATCGACCTCGTAGAGCGCCTTGGTCAGCAGGCTCAGGCGCAGCAGACGGGATTGCGTCTCCGCATCCTCCACCGCAGCCCGGCTGCCGGCCACGGCTTGCCCGTAGCCGTCGAGGAACGCTGCATCGATCATGCCGCGCCACGCGATCGCCGCATTGCGCGCCCGCTCCTCGCTGTCGCCGAACCGGGTGGTGATCTCACGCACCACCGTCTCGGCTCCGTAGGCGAAGGAGCGCAGCATGCCCGCCACGTCGCGCATCGGAGTCGATTTGGCCCGGCGCTGTTCCACCGGACGCGAGGGCTCGCCCTCGAAATCGACGATGATGAGATCGCCCTCGGAGGCCAGCACCTGCCCGAGATGGTAATCGCCGTGGATGCGGGTCTTGGTGGCACCCCGCAGCGGGCCGGAGGCCAACTCGGTGATGAGCGCCTCGACCTCGCCGCGGCGGGACGCGAGCGCCTCGCTGGCCGAGCCGGGCGACCACGCGGTGATCGCAGCGAGTCCCTTGAACGCGCGCGCAGCCTGATGGCGCGCGTCATCCGCGAGCGAAGCGAGATCCGCCTCGCCGAACGGCTCGACTGCGAAGGCCGGATCGTCGGTGTCGATGGCGAAGGCCCGGTGCAGTTCGGCCGTGCGCTGGCCGAGCAACTGCGCCCAGCGAAGATGCGCGTTGAAGGCATCCTCCGGCGCTGGCGCCTCGCTCTCGGGTGCGAGCACCACGATCTCGAAGTCGCGCCGCAGGCCTTCCAGCATCAGTGTCCAGGCGTCGCCCTGGTTGAGGACGAACTTCTGGAGCAGCGCCAGGGCAGTGCGGGTGCCGTCCTCGGCCACATGCTCGACCACGCCGAGCAGCGCCGGCGTGTTGGCGAAATGGGCCTGCTCGGTAAGGAACCGGCCGATCTCGATCTCGGGATGGGTGCCGGGCTGGAGGCGGCGCAGCAGCTTGAGCATCATCCGCGCGCCGATGGCGATCGAGGTGTTGCTCTGCTCGGCCGAGAGGCGGCGCACGTCGGCGGCCTCGAACGGCACTTCCGGATCGTAGGCCGAGGTCGTCGAGAAGACGAGGCTTCCGCGCTCGGACGGGATCGTGACGCCGTCGCGCATCGCCTCGATCAAGGCGACGGCGAACGGCGCAGCGGCGGCAGCCTCGTAGAGCAGGCCGGTGCGGGGACCGCGGCGCACGCGGGCGACCGCGTGGTCCAGCAGAGTCTCGTCCTCGCGCCCCTCCTCGACGGCGAGCGGCACGAAGTAGTCCTGGCGCTCGCCATTGGCGAGGGTCACTGCCACCCGCGGCAGCAGGAACTTGCCTTCGCCGGAACCGTCTTTGACGATGGCGCTGTCATCGACCTGCACCGACTTGATGCGCGTGCCCTTGGCGCCGAACCAGCGGCGCGAACCGATGAAGGGCGGCGCCACCGTGCGCTCGAAGGCCGTGCGCTCGCGGCCCTTGATGAGGGTCTCGATGCCGCCGGTGAGCACCAGGGTGAACAGCTCCGGGCTTTGCGGCTGCGGGCCGATCTCGCCGGTATTCGCGACCGAGAGAGCGAACCAGTAGAAGCCATAGGCCGGCAGGGTCAGCAGGTAGGGCAGTTCGCCGATCGCCGGGAAGGCCGTGCCGCCGGTCAGCTCGATCGGGATCGCGCCGCGTAGGTCCGACAGATCGAGCTGCACCGCCTGCGGGGCCCGCGAGAGATTGGCGACGCAGAGGATGCGCTCGTTCTCGTGCTCCCGAATCCAGGCGAGCACCTTGCGGTTCGCCGGATACAGGAACTGGATCGCGCCGCGCCCCAGTGCGACCGAGTTGTTGCGGATCGCGATCATGCGCCGCGTCCAGTTCAGCAGAGAGGTCTGCGCCTGGATCTGCGCCTCGACGTTGATCGCGTCGTAGCCGTAGATCGGGTCCTGGATGGAGGGCAGGAACAGCTTCTGCGGGGTGGCCCGCGAGAAGCCGCCGTTGCGGTCGGGCGACCACTGCATCGGCGTGCGCACGCCGTCGCGATCACCGAGATAGATGTTGTCGCCCATGCCGATCTCGTCGCCGTAGTAGAGCACCGGCGTGCCGGGCATCGACAGGACGAGGGACTTCATCAGCTCGATCTTGCGCCGGTCGTTCTCCAGCAGCGGCGCAAGGCGGCGGCGGATGCCGAGATTGATGCGGGCGCGCCGCTCGGCGGCGTAGAACGACCAGAGATAGTCACGTTCCTCCGCCGTCACCATCTCAAGCGTCAGCTCGTCGTGGTTGCGAAGGAAGATCGCCCACTGGCAGCCCTCGGGGATCTCGGGGGTCTGGCGCATGATGTCGGTGATCGGGTGCCGGTCCTCCCGGGCGATCGCCATGTACATCCGCGGCATCAGGGGGAAGTGGAACGCCATGTGGCATTCGTCGCCCTCGCCGAAATACTGCGCGGTTTCCTCCGGCCACTGGTTGGCCTCGGCCAGCAGCATCCGATCGGGATACTCCGCGTCGAGCGCCGCACGGATCGCCTTGATGACGTCGTGGGTCTCCGACAGGTTCTCGCAGTTCGTGCCGTCGCGCTCGATCAGGTAGGGGATCGCGTCGAGCCGCAGCCCATCGACGCCCATGTCGAGCCAGTAGCGCATGACCTCGATCACGGCCTCCAGCACGGCCGGGTTGTCGAAGTTCAGGTCGGGCTGGTGGCTGTAGAAGCGGTGCCAGAAGTACTGCTTGGCGACCGGGTCCCACGTCCAGTTCGACACTTCCGTGTCGAGGAAGATGATGCGCGTATCGGAATACTTCTCGTCGGTATCCGACCACACGTAGAAATCGCGCTCGGGCGACCCGGCCGGCGCCTCGCGGGCGCGCTGGAACCAGGGGTGCTGATCGCTGGTGTGGTTGATGACCAGCTCGGTGATGACGCGCAAGCCCCGCTCGTGGGCGGCTGCCACGAAGCGGCGGAAATCTTCCATCGTCCCGTACGAGGGGTTCACATCGCGGTAGTCGGCGATGTCGTAGCCGTCGTCGCGCAGCGGCGAGGGATAGAACGGCATCAGCCAGATCGCCGTGACCCCGAGGTCACGGACATAATCGAGCTTCTGCGTCAGCCCCTCGAAATCGCCGATCCCGTCGTTCGACGAGTCGAAGAACGACTTGACGTGGATCTGGTAGATGATGGCGTCACGGTACCACTGCGGATCGCTGCGATCGATCATCCCGTCGCTGCCTCACGTCACTTTCGAGAGCGGAACCGGGCCGTGTGGCACCGGGCTGCGAGCCTCCTCGGCCCGCTTCTTGGCGAGAACACGACGGTGACGCCGTATTCCGCTCGATCTAGAGCGCCCCGCACCGAAAGTGGAGGCCGGTTCGATGCGGGGCGCGGGTCGTCAGGCGCGCCGAGGGCGAATCCGCCAGACGATTGCCGAGCGGTCGGCGGGATCGAGGGCGATCCGGTGGTTCTTGCCGTAGAGCTCGAACTTGTAGCCCAGCAGCAGGTCCTCGACCTCGACTGCCCCGTCGTCGGGCAGGCCGAGCAAATGCAGCGGCACCTCGTAGGTGCATTCCTGCCGGTTCTTCGGGTCGAGGTTGACCATCACGAACACGCAGTTGTCACGCTCCGGCGTCACCTTCGCATAGGCGATGATGTCGTCGTTCCAGGCACCGGTGAAGTGGATGTTCCGGAAGTCCCACAGCGCCGGATTGTCCCGGCGAGCTTGGTTGAGCTTGATGATGTGGTCGCGGATGTTGCCGGGGCGGTGATAGTCCCACGCCTTCAGCTCGTACTTTTCCGAATCGAGATACTCTTCCTTGCCCGGATAGGGCGCGGCCTCGCACAGCTCGAAGCCGTTGTAGATGCCGTAGATCGACGAGAGCGTGGCTGCCAGCGTCGCGCGCACGATAAAGCCGGGGCGTCCGCTGGTCTGGAGATAGTACGGGTTGATGTCGGGCGTGTTGGCGAAGAAATTCGGGCGGTAGTACTCGCCCATCTCGCCAGCCAGTTCCAGCGCGTACTCGGTCAACTCCTGCTTCGTGTTGCGCCACGTGAAGTAGGTGTAGCTCTGCTGGTAGCCCGCCTTGGCGAGCTTCTTCATCATCTTCGGCCGGGTGAAGGCCTCGGCGAGGAAGATCGCGTCGGGATACTGCGCGTTCACTTCGCTCAGCATCCACTCCCAGAACGGGATCGGCTTGGTGTGCGGGTTATCGACCCGGAAGATGCGAGCACCTTGAGCGCACCAGCCGAGGACGATGTCGCGCAGCTCGATCCAGAGCGAGGGCAGCGCCCCACCGTAGAAGTGGACGTTCGAGATGTCCTCGTACTTCTTGGGCGGATTCTCGGCGAATTTGAGCGTGCCGTCGGGCCGCCACTCGAACCACTCGGGATGCTGCTTGATCCAAGGATGGTCGGGCGAGCACTGGATCGCGAAATCGATCGCGACCTCCATGCCGTGGGCGTGGCTGGCGGCGACGAGCTGGCGAAAATCCTCCAGCGTGCCGAGTTCGGGGTGCACGGCTTCGTGCCCGCCCTCCTCGGAACCCACCGCGTAGACCGAGCCGACATCGCCGGGCTGCGCCTTCAGCGTGTTGTTCTTGCCCTTGCGGTTGGTCTTCCCGATCGGGTGGATCGGCGTGAAATAGAGCACGTCGAAGCCGAGTTCGCGGATCTCGGGCAGGCGCCGGATTACGTCCGCGAAGGTGCCGTGGCGGTTCGGATCGCCCGATTGCGAGCGCGGGAAGATCTCGTACCAAGCCGAGAACCGGGCCGCGAGCCGGTCGGCGATGACGGGGATGTTCACGGGATAACGCGAGAGGTTCACCCGCTCGGCGTTGCGCCGGACCAGCGACATCGTCTCCGGCGCCAGGATCTTTTCCAGGATCACCGATGAGCCTTCGGGCTCCGCGGCGAGCGAGCGGATCAGCCCGTCGAGCCGCTGCTTGTCGGCCCCGCTCGCCAGATCCTCGGCAATCTGGATCAGCTCGACACCCTCGATCGTCTCCAGCCGCACATCCACGCCGGCATCGCGCTTCTTCAGGGTGTCGCGCACCCAGGACGAGAAGCCGTCGCGCCACGCCTCGATCGTGAACTCGTAGCGGGCGTTGCGCTCGAGCGGGAAGTGACCGGCCCAGCGGTCGTTGTCCACGAACACCATCGGGTCGCGCCGCCACGTCTCTTCGCCGACGACGCGGGAGAGGATCGCCGCGTTGATGATCTCGTGACCGTCGGAAAAGATGTCCGCTTCGACGCGCACCTGCTCGCCGACGACACGTTTCACCGCCGAGCGGCCGCCGTCGATCTCCGGCGTCACCGCCTCGATGACGACGCGGCCCTTGCCCTGCGGCACGGTCGCGGGCGGCGGTGCGGCGACCTTGGCACGCTCGGCCACGAGGATGCGCAACTCGCCCGGCAGCAGATCGATGCTGGCACCCGGGTGGAAGGCGATCGGCTCGACGTCGGGCGTGCGGTCATCGAAGGGGCCGAGTTGGCCGCCGGTGCGCTCGATCAGGCGACCGGCATCGACCGGTGCCGGAGCGTCACCCGGATTGAACAGGAGGAGTGTCGCCGAATGCGCCGAAGCCGGGTGGCCGGTATCGGTTCGGAACAGGGCGGTGAAGGTCGCATCCGGCGCCGAGAGCCGCATCTGTGCGCCCTCGACATTGGCAGCCGGAATCGAAGCTTTCAACGCGTTGATCGCCGTCACGTAAGCCGAGATGTCGATTCCCGTGTCGTGCTCGCGCGAACCGGGCGTGGTCTCGACCACGTGCAGCGCCCGGCGATACCCCCACTCGTAGCCGATCGGCATCAGCACGCCGGCCGAAAAGAAGGCGGAGAGCGCGTAGCGTGTCTTCAGCCTCTGGGCGACCGCTTCCGCCCCGCCGGAGATGTCGGCGGCGAGCCGGCTCATGTCGTGGTTCTCGGGGAAGGCAATGGAGGGCGCGACCACCCGCAGCCGCTCGTACTGTTCCAGAGCCCAGGGCGCCTTGAGGTTCCACCACGCGAACGAGTTGAACAGGTAGTCGAAGCCGGCGCCTGCCGTTGCCTGCGCCTCCTCGAAGGTGCAGCCCAGCGTCTCGGCAGCGAACAGCGTGTCGGCTTCGCGCTGCTTGGCGGCCTGGATCAGTGCGCGCCAGACATCCGGAGGGACCTTGTAGGCGGCGTCACAGCGGAAGCCGCGCACGCCGAGCCGTTGCAGCCGGGCGACGTAGCCGTCGAAGATGCGGATCAGCTCACCCCGAGCGTGCTCGGAATGGTAGTCGAGTTCGATCAGATCGCCCCAGACCGTGCGCTTTGACGGATCGTCGGGATCGATCGCCGCCGGGCTCACCGGCTTGCCCTCGGCGTCGCGCACGAACAGGTCCGGCCGGTCGTGGAACAGGCGGGCATTGTCGGCGGTGTGATTGATGACGAGGTCGCTCATCACCGACACGCCGTGCGACTCAGCGGCCCGGCAGAACTGCGTGATCTGCTCGTCGTCGGACGTGCCGTCATCGTCGCGAAACCGCTCGTCGAGCGCGTCGAGATCGGCCACCGCATAGAGGCTGCGCGAGCCGCCGGTCTGGTGGAACGGGTTGAGATAGACCCAATTGAAGCCGAGATCGGCGATGCGCGGCAGTTCCGCCGCCCAAGCCGAGACGGTCCCGACGAGGAGCGGGAACAGGTTGTAGATGCGCGGGCCCTCCGCGCGGGGGGCGAAGGCGGCCGGAAGGGCCACCGTCTCCGCGCCGGTCCGGGTCGCAGGCGTCATCGCGGTGTTCGGTGCGTTCATGGATCGCCTCCGTCTTGTCGCTTCTCGCCAAGCGCGTTGTGATGAATCGAGGCCATGGTTCAGCATTGACGAAACGCCGAACGACCAAACTCGCTCACCGCCCGAGAGGACGGCGAACCGATGTTTCGTGGGGCCGCCTCAGGCAGCCCGCCGCAACACCAGATAGGGCAGTTTGGCGAAGTGCCGACCGAGGTCGAGCCCGTCGCCCTCCGCCGCAATCTCGCCGCCGCCGACCACGTCCACCCACCGGCTGCCGGCTGGCACGGGCAGGACGGTTCCGGCGAAGGCTTCGCTGGACCAACCCGATTCGGCCGTCATCCGTGCGACGAGCCTCGGCACGGCGACTAGCAGATCGTCCTCACCCGAGGTGACGGCCGAGCGGGTAAACGCGATGACGTGATCCGCACGCGCCCCTTCCGCCGGGAGCGGACGGTAATCCGCATCGGCGTAGAAGGCCGGGCGCGCCGCCCGATCGGCGAGCAACCGCGCCAACGTCGCCTGTTTCACGCGCCCATCCGGCCAGGAACCGATCAGCGCGTCCGGCGTGCCGCCGGCCTCGAGCGCCCGGGCCCTTTCCGTGTAGTCGACAGGCCGACGGTTGTCGGGATCGACGAAGGAGAAGTCCCAGAACTCAGTGCCCTGGTACGTGTCCGGAATTCCGGGAAGGGTGCATTTGAGCACGGTGCGTCCCAATCCTGCGATCATGCCGAGGAACGCGAGACGACGCACGAGCGGCCGGAGCCGATCGAGGCAATCCGAGCCGGGCACGATCAGGGCCGCGAAGAGCGCGTGGACGGCGCTCTCGTAACCTTCGTCCACGTTGACCCAGCTCGACCGGCGCTTGCTCTCGCGCAAAGCCTTCTCGGCATAGGCGTCGAGCCGTTTGCGGAAGTCCTCGATCGCGTCCGGGTCGTCACCGTCCAGAAGCTCGAGCGGCCACGCGCCGAGTATCGCCTGGAGGAACATCCACTGGTCGTTCGGGTCCGGTGCCGGCTCGCCTTCGACCTGCTTGATCAGCGGCTCGGAGGCGCGGCGCCACGTGTCCCAGGCGCGGGCCCATTCCTCCGGAAGCTCGGAGAGAGCGAGCTGGCGCGTGCGGGCATCCTCGCCGCGCTTGGTGTCGTGGGTGGCCGTGGTGATCATCGCGTTCGGCCAGTCGCGAGCCCGCGCGGCCTGAAGCGCGTGGAAGTGCTCCGCGTCGAGGCCGTACTCGCCGGGATCGCCGCCGACCTCGTTGAGGCCGAGCAGTTCAACGAAGCGATAGAACAACGTGTCTTCCAGGCTCTTGGCCATCACCGGGCCGGTGAGCTGCTGGAACCGGCGGCGGAAGCGCAGGACCACCTGCTGATCCGGGTGACCGGCAGAGCCGAGATCGGTCCGGCCGAGCAGGGCATCGGCAGCAAAGTCGTGCACCGAACGATCCGGCAGGGCGCTCCAGCGCTTGGCCTTGCGCACGGCGCCCTCGATCAGCCGCACATCCTCGGCCTCGATCTCGGTCTCATCGAGATCGCCGGGCAGGTAGGAGCGATAGACGGGGAAGCGCGCCACGATCTCGATCAGCGCCCGACGGATCGCGTTGGTGGAGAAGTCGCGGGTGCGCCGGTCGGAATCGGCGATCTGCTTGAGGTCGCCGGTCATCACCTCGAGTTCCGAAGCGAAGCTGATCTCCAGAATCTCCGCCTTGGCCGCCCGGAATTGGAAGCCGTAGGGCGTGTCCATATCGGTGGCCCACCGATAGAATTTTTCGATGCGCGGCTTCAGCGCCCGATCGACCAGGATGCCGTCGAGCTGATTCAGCACGTCGTAGCCGGTGGTGCCGGCGACCGGCCAGTCGCGCAGCTTCTCGCCGGGCTCCAGGATCTTCTCGACGACGATGTAGAAGCCTGGGCCGACCGCGGCCTGAAGCGCGCGGGCGTAACCCAGCGGATCGGCCAGCCCGTCGATGTGGTCGATGCGCAAGCCGTCGATTCGGCCCTCGCCGATGAGGCGGAACAGCAGGTCGTGCGAGCGAACGAACACGTCCGACAACTCGACGCGCAGGCCAGCCAGCGAGTTCACGTCAAAAAAGCGGCGGTAGTTGATGTCGCTCGACGCGATCCGCCAATGGGCGAGCCGGTAGGATTGCTGTTCGAGCAGCCGATGCAGCGGTCCGAAACTGTCGGGATAGTCCCGGTTGCCGTTCAGGAGATGCAGCGCCCGGTAGATCGAGGCGGCGATCTGCGGCGAGGCCCGCACGGTGCCCGCAAGCTGGCGCTTCAGTTCCTCGGCGGCCTCCGGCATGGCCCGGCGGCGCTCGAGATTGGTCTCCTCACCCATGGCCCGCAGGCGTTCGGTGATCGCGAGAACCTCCGCCGACATGTCGTCCCCGATCTCGCCGAGCGCCGCGAGCGCCCGGTTGAGGATCGTCGGGTATTGCAGCGGGCAGATCGGGAACTGATGCTCGTAGTGCCAGACGCTGAAGGCGCCGGATGCCTCGTCGAATTTCAGTTCCAGCGTGCCCTTCTCCAGAGCCTCGCCGTAACGCTCGCCGAGGAAAGGGATGACGAGCTTGCCGTTGGCGCCGAGCCGCTCCCAATCGATGTCGAAGGCGTTGGCCGCGGGCGAGAGCCCTCCCCACTCGAGCACCGAGAGCCACCAGGGATTGTCGGCGCCGCCCACACCCATGTGATTGGGCACGATGTCGAGGAGCAGCTTCAGTCCATGGGCGTGGAGCGCGTCGGTGAAGCTGCGGAAACCCTCCTCGCCGCCGATCTCCGGATTGATCTGGGAGTGATCGACGATGTCGTAGCCGTGGGTCGAGCCGGGCCGTGCCCGCTGCAGCGGCGAGGCATAGACATGGCTGATGCCGAGCTTCTGAAGATAAGGGACCGTCTTCTCCGCATCCGCGAAGGTGAAGCCTTCGTGGAACTGGAGGCGATAGGTCGCCCGCGGCGGCGCCGAAGCGAGGCGGGCAGCGCCCGAGCGCGGTCCCCGCTCCTCCGCCGACAGGGCGGCGGCGAGCTTGGCGAGCGGCCCACCGGGGGCAGCGATGGCTTCGAGGTTTCTGTCGAGCTTGCGCCGCCAGTTCGGATAACCCTCGGTCGAGCCGGGCACGTTGGCCTGCGACAGCTCGCCGACGACGTCTTCGTACTGCACGGCGGTCAGGATCGACGGCGCGCGGGCGAGGTAGCGGGCGGCCGCCTCGAGCGGCGCATGTTCCGGCGGCTCGGAGCTCGGCAGGAGTTGCTGAGCTGCCAGCGCCTCCGACAGGCGCCAGCGCTCGGCGACGCGCTCGGTGCGTTCGGCCTCGGCCCGCTCGGCATCGTAGAGGCCCAGCGATTGCCGGGTATCGGTATCGACGCCGCGCCACCAGCCGACGAAGGTCGGCAGGTCGTGGGTGGTGATCGCGGTCAGCGCATCCTTAGGATAGGCCTCGGGCGCCTTGAAGGCGCCGCCCTGCTCCCGCTCGAAGGCGAGGATGCGGTAGCTGAGGATGCCGGACTGCATCAGCGCATCGGAGAAGCCCTCCGGCGCGGTGCCGAGATCCTCGGCGATGACGAGGCACTTGGCGCGGTGGCTCTCCAGCCGCAGCACGGCCAGCATCGGCTCGAACGGCATCGCGACATACGCACCCTCGCGGGCGGAACGTCCGAGCGGGATCAGGAACAGGCGCGCGAGCTGGAATGCGTGGTCGATGCGGATCGCGCCGGCATGGCGCATGTTCGCTTTCACCAGGGCCCGGAAGGCTTTCAGACCGTCGCGCTCCATCTCCAGCGGATCGAAGGCCGGCAGGCCCCAATCCTGGCCCTTGGGGGCGAGTAGATCCGGCGGCGCGCCGATCGAGACACCGTTGGCGAAGCGCTCAGGATGCGACCAGATCTCCGAGCCACCCCGGTCCGCGCCGACCGCCAGATCGCGATAGAGGCCGAGCCGCATGCCGGCAGCCAGCGCCATCTCGGAGGAGGCCTTGAGCTGGGTGTCGGCGAGGTATTGCAGGAAGACGTGATAGCTAATGCGGTCCGCGTGCGTCTCGGTAAAGGCCCGCACGGCGTCGGTACCGGCACGGCGATACTCTTCCGGCCAATCGCCGAGCCAGTGCGCGCCCTTGGTCCGGAAAAGTTCGGAGAGCGCGTCGAAGGTGGCGTGCGATATGAGGTTCTCGCCGCCTTCCTCGCGAAACGCGGCGAAACCGGCATCCTTGCCGGCTTGAGCTTCGGAATCCTCCCAATAGGCTTCGAGGATGGGCGAGAGAACTTCCCAGACGCCGGCATGATCGACCAGGGAGATGTCGCGCAGCGTCTCGATGCGGGCGCGGTGGCGTTCCAAAATCTCAGCGGCGCGGCTCCCGGCGAAGCCCGGCAGAGCGCCCGGTTCGATGTAGAGGGTTTCAAGGAAGAGGCGCGAGGACGGCGAATAGGGGGAGATCTTCGCCCGGTCCGTGGGGAACAGGGCGTGGGCCGGGCTGAGCCCGAGGAACGAGGCACCGCGCAAAGCCGCATCGCGGGCGGCACGGCCGGCATCCGCATACGTGCCGATGCCGAGGTTGCTCGGCGAGCGCAGGCCGTAGAGCTGGGCGGCGAGGCCCCAATCGCGGGCGCCGTCCTCGGCATAGGCACGCGGGCGCCAGCAGCGCTGCGGTGCAGCGACGATCCACGCCTGGGCCCGGCGTTCCCCAACCGTAACGGAGAGCCTGTGATAGCCCGGCGTCAACGGCGGCAGGTCGAACCCGGCGCCGTCTTCCGATGCGGTGAGGGTGGCACGTCCCTCACGGGAGCGGTCGTGCTCATCCACCAGCCGCCACGCGACGGCGCCGGAGGTCACGCCCATCCGCACCGGCACGCGCACGCCGCGCCGTGCCTCGGCCGCCAGCAGGGGCGGGATCACGTTGGCGCGCACGGCCTCGACGGCGGCAAGGCTGCGGCGGATCGCTTCGTCATCCGCCGCCTTGAATCCGAGGGCTTCGAGCATGCCGCGGCGAACATCGAGCGGCGTATCGACCCGCTTCCCGAAAGCATCGGTGAAGCCGTCGGCAATGCCGACGAGGTCGGCCAGGCGTTCGAGATCACTCACGTCCGAGGCACTCACGTCAGAGAGATTCACTTGGTGCCACCGATCAGAAAGACGCCCGTCCATGACGGCAGTTGCATCTCCTGTCGGACAGCCCCGCTCGACCAGATCACCTGGCCGCCGTCGGCGCTCGCCGAGAATTCCGCGTCGCCGACATTCGCGATGAAGCGCAGCCAGCCGTCCGCGTAGCGCCAGGTACAATCCACGACACCCGGCGCCGGGATCTTGGCGTCAGCCCCGAGGTAGCGGCTCTTGGTGAGGGGCACCACGCTCTGCCGACGAATCTGGAGGATGTTGCGCGTGTCGGCCCATATGGCGCGATGCGGCTCGGTCTCGGCCTCGTCCCAATCGATCTTCGAATCCTCGAAGGTCCGCGCCTCCGTCGGATCGGGAATCACCGAGGTGTCGTCGGCGAAGGCAGCGAAGCTCTTGAACTCGCGGCGGCGGCCCTCACGCACTGCCTTGTTCAACTCCTCGTCGGGCGCGAAATCCACGAAGAACAGGAAGGGAGCGGAGGCCGACCATTCCTCGCCCATCCAAAGCATCGGGATCTGCGGCGCAAGCAGCAGCCCGGCGCGGGCAAGCGCCAGCTTTTTGGGGTCTGCGAGATGGTTCAAGCGTTCGCCGAGCGCCCGGTTGCCGACCTGATCATGGTTCTGGAGGAAGGTAACGAAAGCCGAGGGCGGCAGATGCGACGAAGGCTCGCCGCGCGGATGGTTGTCGAGGGTCGGGAAGGGCTCGCCCTGGTAGGCAAAGCCCTCTGAAAGACAGCGAGCTAGGTGCTCCACCGGCTTGTCGGCGAAGCTCTCATAGTAGCCGGCATCCTCGCCGGTCAGAAGCACGTGCCAGCAATGGTGCAGGTCGTCCGCCCACTGTGCACTATGAAGCACGGGCGAAGCGTTGTCGTCGCGCTCCAACCAGCGGGCCTGATTGGCCTCGTTTTCCAGAATCAGATGGATGTGCCGTTCCGGGAAGGTCTCGCGGATCGTCTCGCCGAGTTCGGCCAGGAAGTGCTTCTCGGAATCATCGAGGATCGCGTGCACCGCATCGAAGCGGATTCCGTCGAAGTGGTACTCCTTCAGCCAGTAGAGCGCGTTCTCGATAAAGTAGTCGCGCACGACCGGGCCCGACTCCTTGCCGTCGAAATTGATGCCGGCGCCCCACGGCGTCTGGTGACGCTCGGTGAAGAAGGTCTTGGCATAGGCGTTCAGGTAGTTTCCGGCCGGGCCGAAGTGATTGTAGACGCAATCGATCAGCACCATCAGGCCCTTGGCGTGGGCGGTGTCGATCAGGCGCTTGAGGTCGTCCGGGCGGCCATAGGCCGAGTCCGGGGCGTAGGGCAGCACGCCGTCATAGCCCCAGTTGCGCGTGCCCTTGAAGTCGGCGAGCGGCAGCAATTCGATCGCCGTGACGCCGAGATCGACCAGATCGTCGAGGCGCTTCTCCAGCCCGGCATAGGTTCCCTCGGGCGTCGCCGTGCCGACATGCACCTCGTAGACGATCGCCTCTTCCCAGGGCCGCCCCGTCCACTCTTGGTCGGACCACGCATAGGCGCTGGGGTCGATCACCTCGGAAGGCGCCGAAACGTCCTCGGGCTGGAAACGGGAGGCCGGGTCCGGCACCACGAGGTCGCCGTCGATACGGAAGCCGTAGCGCGCGCCGGCCTTCACCCCCGGCAGTGTGGTCCGACGCCAGCCTTCGCCGACAGCGGGGATCGGGTGGTCCGTCCCATCCACGACGAGGGTCACATCCTTGGCGGTCGGTGCCCAGAGGGCGAACCGCACACCGTCCTCGGCAAACTCGCTGCCGAATCGCATCGTATGGGCACGCCGCATCAGGCCACCGGTCTCCACTGAGAAAGGAATCGATCGTCGTTCTGGCTGGCGGGCGTTTCCTGTGTCTCACAAGGCGCCCGGCCAGTGCTTGTTCCCCCTCGTCGCAGTTATGGCGGGTTCGAGCTGCGACAACCGTCAGGCGTGACAGATTTGCTGCACCGCACGCTCTTTGTATTCCAACGCGCAAAGGGCTCCCCGCCGGTAGGCGGGGAGCCCTTCACTGAAGCAGCGATCGATTGAGAAGCGAAGAGATCAGGCTTCGATGGTCGGGCCACCGCCCTCGGAGCGGCGCTTGGCCATGAAGGCGTCGAACTGCTCGCGGTCCTTGGCCCGCTTCAGCTCCTCGACGAATTCGGCGAAGGCGCGGCTTTCTTCCTGAAGCGCACGGCGACGGGCTTCCAGGCGCTCCAGCTCGGCCCGACGATACTCCTCGAACGCCCAGTTGCCGGATGTGGCGCTGGTGCCGGAATACCCCTTGGCCGCCTCGAAGGCGCGGGCGAAGCGCGACCGGCCATCGCCACCCGCAAAGCTGAAGCTGCCGCTGTTGGCGAACTCCTTCATCTGGCTGAAGGCGGGATAGCCCGCGATCTTCCAGGCGACGTAGGCGACGGCGACGGGCCACCAATAGATGAACGCGACGACGATCGCGCCGATTTCGAGGGAACGCTTGGGAAATGGGCCGCTACGGTGAGACGCGCCGCAGGACCAGGGAGAGGTGGAGGACGTGTTCACGGCTGAGGACTCCGGGGTGTGAATGTGAACAACATTCACATGCGGACCCGCCTCGACCGTTTCAAGGGTGCCGCCTCCAAACAGCACGGCCATCGATCGAGGGCGACCCAACCAGGTCTTGCCGGCCTCGGTCGTCGGCCGGTCTCCGCGGCTTCAGGCTTTCGCGCCGCGAAGCCGCTCAAGCGGCTTCGAGCAATCGTCCGCCCTAAGCTTTGTCCTTCGCCCGCCCACCGGCCCCATGGACCAGCGCGAGAACGCCCGCGCGCAGCAATTCGTACTTGTCCGGCCCGGGCTTCGGCAATTGGCCCGCAGCCGACAGCGTGGCGATTCCGTGCGAAAGCGCCCAGACCTCAAGTGCGAGGAAGCGCGGGTCGACGCCGTCGAAACCGTCGGGGAAGGTCGTGCGTAGGGCTTCGACCAGAAGGTCGAACGGATTCGGCCGCTCAGGGGCGGGCGCCGGGGCTGCCTGACCGCGCACTTCGAAGATCGCCGCGTAGTAGCCCGGCTCCTCCTCGGCGAAGGCGAGATAGGCTTCGCCCATGCGGGTGAAACGCTCCAGCGGCGTGCCCCGGCCTGCCAGCGCCCGCGCCAGCCGGTCGGCGAGGTCGGCAAAGCCGCGGCCCGCCACCTCCTCCAACAGGGCTTCGCGCCCGCGGAAATGGCGGTAGAGCGCCGCGGGCGTCACCCCGACCAAGCGGGCGGCATCGACCAGCGTGAAGCCACCGATGCCCCGCTCGGCGATGAAGCGGCGCGCGGCCTCGATCAACGCCTCTTTGAGGTTGCCGTGATGGTAGCTGCGCCGGTCGCCCGGTCCCTCGCGCCAGGGTCGCACCCGTTCACCCTCCTTCGTGCAAACCGAATGCGTGCGGTGGCAACCGATGAAACACCTCATCGGTCCCGCAGCGCGACCGCCCTGCGTCGGCGTCGGTGCCGCCCCGGCCTTTTCTCCCGAGACGGTCCATGAGTCGATCATCTTTTCCGCCGATCCGACTTGACGGCAACGCGGTATTGCAATGTTATAAAGTAACGTATTTGACCCTGCCCTGGCGTTTGAACCATGTCGGCGACCACCCCTCGCCTCCCCGTCATCGTGCTGTCGGGTTTCCTCGGTGCCGGCAAGACGACTTTGCTCAATCACCTGCTCAACAATCGCGAGGGTCGGCGCGTCGCGGTGATCGTCAACGACATGAGCGAGGTGAACATCGATGCCGACCTCGTCCGCGACGGTGGGGCGGATCTATCGCGCACGGACGAGCAGCTCGTGGAGATGACCAACGGCTGCGTCTGCTGCACCTTGCGCGACGACCTGCCGGCCGAGGTTCGCCGTCTCGCCGCCGAGGGCCGCCTCGACCACCTGCTGCTCGAGGGCACGGGCATCGCCGAGCCCTTACCGGTAGCGAGCACCTTTTCTCCGTCCGCGACGAGGCCGGCGGAGCGCTCAGCGACGTGGCGCGGCTCGACACGATGGTGACCGTGGTCGATGCGGCGAACCTCCTGAAGGATTACGGCTCGAACGACTTCTCTGCGCCAGCGCGGCGAGACCGCGGGCGCCGACGACACTCGCACCCTGGTCGATCTGCTGGTGGAGCAGATCGAGTTTGCCGACATCGTCGTGATCAACAAGGCGCGCAACGTCTCGCCGGATCACCTCGACCTCGTGCGCTCGGTAGTGCGGAGGCTCAACGCGGATGCGCGCATCGTCGAGGCTTCGCGCGGCCAAGTGCCACCGGACGCCATACTCGATACCGGCGTCCACTTCGTCGGAAAACGCTCAAAGCGGAGAAGCGCACGGGATGGGCTTCATCAGCCTGACGGATTGGCGTGCCCGCTCGGCCGGGCTGGTGCTGGCGGCCTCGCGCGCGAAGGCTCTGCTTCACCCGGCATTCGGCTTGAGCGAGGCGGACGCCCTGTCGGTCAACGAGATCGCCTGCCCCGATCCCGGCTGCCCGGACGTCGAGACGGTGGTTCTGGTGATGCGGGCCGGCGAGCCGACGCGGGCCTTGCGCTATCGTGGCCGGCTCGAGGACCTGGACGAGGCCGCCGCCCGCGCCCTGGCCTTCGAGGAAGGCGGGCTTCGCGCGTTGTGAAGCCGGCTTTCATCATTCCGTCTTGGTCGGCGTGGGAGTAGGCCAGGGGCCAAAACCGATTCCACCCTGGCCCGAGTGCGGACATGAGTATCAAGCTACGACCGCTGGAGCGCGAAGACCTGCTCTTCGTGCATCAGCTCAACAACAATGACAGCATCATGCGCTACTGGTTCGAGGAGGCTTACGAGTCCTTCGCCGAGCTGGCGCAGCTCTACGAGCGCAACATCCACAATCAGACCGAGCGACGCTTCATCATCGCGACGGAGCGTAGCGAGCCAGCGGGAATGGTCGAGCTGGTGGAGATCAACCACCTGCACCGCCGCTGCGAGTTCCAGATCGCGATCCACCCCGACCACCAGGGAAAGGGCTACGCCAAGCGCGCGACCCGCATCGCCATCGACTACGCGTTCAAGGTGCTCAACATCCACAAGCTCTATCTGCACGTGGACAAGGACAACAAACGCGCGGCCGGCATCTATGAGAGCTGCGGCTTCCGCCCCGAGGGCATTCTCAGGGACGAGTTCTTCGTCAACGGCCGCTACCGCGACGCGGTGCGCATGTGCCTGTTCCAGCCCCACTATCTGGCCGAGCGTGGCGCTGGCGACGTCGCCGAGCCGGTGCTCAAGACCTGATGGCCCCAAAATGAAAACGGGCCCCGAAAGGCCCGCTCCATCCGTCGCGAAGATGCGTGATGCTTACCGGTACGGGTTGCCGTAGCGCGCCACGTAGGAGGTCGGGTCGATCGCGTCGATGGCCGAGAGGTCGACGTTGCGGATCGCCGTGGAACGGGCGCCGATGAAAGGTCCGTTGGTGATCGGATCGGGCAGCACGCCACGACCGTAACGGTCCGTCGGGCCGTAGGGCGGCAGAAGTGCGTTCGAGGCAGCGATGAAGGCCGGGTTGGTCGCCGGGTTCGACACCGAGCCGCTTCCGGGCTCGACCACGTTGCCGGCATCGAGCCAGGAGCGCGGGCGGATACGGATCGGCAGCGGCTGGCTCACACGAACGTAGCCGGGGTTACCGTAGGGCCCCTGGGCCTCAGCACTGGTTCCGAAGCCGATCGCGGTGAGGGTCATGGCGCCCAACAGGGCGAGCTTGGAAAAGCGCATGGCGTACCTTGTCGTGTGAGAGCCTACGGTACGGGCCGTTCGTTAAGAATCCCGCTTGTTGAGGAGTAGACGTTCTGGCGTGGCCGTTGTTCCGCGAATATGGCCGCGCTTCATCATTTTCGCCGCGTTTTTGCCGTATTGTTTCTCGTCGGGGCCTCGGCGACGGCGATCGAGCCGGTGCTGTCGCCCGGCACCGCGGCGGCCTCTTCGATCCGGCAGGCGCTCGCACCGGTGATTGAATCGGCGCCGAGCGCCGCCGTCACACGGCCGGCCAGCGTGATCCGGTCGATGGCGCAGGCGACGGAGCGGGGGTCCGGCGCCTGGCCGAGGATGCCGCACAGCCAGCCGTCGATCGCCACCGCCTTCAGGTCGAGGCTGCGAAAGCCCGTACAACTGCGTTTGCCTGCCGCCGACAGCGTGGCCTCGACGGTCTCGAAGCTGCCGAGAGTGGTCGCGACGATGCCGCGCTCTCCGGTGCGGATGACGGAGAGGCCGCGCCCGTCCGCCGCCCGGCGTACCAGCGTCACGAACAGACTGGCGCCGGGCTCGGCTCGCCCGCCCGCATCGGTGGCCGTGAAGAGGAGGTAGGGCGCCTCGATCATGTCGAACGCGCCCTGGCTCACGCTGTCCTCACGCTGTCCGTTGCCGGAGTTCCACCGCGTCGGTCCGGGTTGGGGCGGCAGCTCGGCCGCGTCGTCCCGCAACGTCAGCAGCGGTTCCGTCGCAGCGATCGCCCGGCGTGCGCCCTCGGCGGCCCGCGGAGGCTCGCTCCAGGACTGTGGCGGCTCGGGTGCCACGGCCCGATCGCGGGCGACCAGGGAGAGCCCGGCGATCAGGGCCGCGCTGGCTGCGAGCTTGGCCGCCAGCCGCAGGCGGCCGAGGGGACGGGGACGGGACAGGTCCTGGAAGTCGTCGGATCTCTCGAAGGCGTCGTCCGGATGGGGGAGCATGCGCAGGCCTCGATCGGGTCCGCGGGGCCGCAAAGGCCCTCGCCGTTGCCCGATCTCTGCCCCGACGCACGCCACCAGCGGGTTGAGGAAACACGGCCTGTCCTCGGATTCCTCGTCCGATGGTGAATGCAGGGTTGCCGCTCGCATCATCCTGTCACGTCTGTCCCGGCGCGGCCGGAACGCACCACTTGACAGGGGAGCACGCCGGGCATCTTGCTCCGGGTGCTTTGAGAGCCCACCTCGACGAACCGGGGCGGGTTCTTCAGCCTATGGAATCTTCCCGAACCTAGGCCCGAGCGGTGCGTCCGCCGGCTACGGGAAGAGGCGGTCCGGTGACATCCGGCCCGCGCAGCGGAGTTTGGTGAGATGGGTTACAAGGTCGCCGTCGTCGGAGCCACGGGCAATGTGGGCCGCGAGATTCTCGACATCCTGGCCGAGCGCGCCTTCCCGGCCGACGAGGTCGTGGCGCTGGCCTCCAGCCGGAGCCTGGGCCAGGAAGTCTCTTTCGGCGACAAGATTCTCAAGGTCAAAACGCTCGACACCTACGACTTCTCCGACACCGACATCTGCCTGATGTCGGCCGGCGGCGAGACGTCGAAGGAGTGGAGCCCGCGCATCGGCAGCCAAGGCTGCGTGGTGATCGATAACTCGTCGGCCTTTCGCTACGACGCCGACGTGCCGCTGATCGTGCCGGAGGTGAATGCCGACGCGGTCGTGGGCTTCTCCAAGCGCAACATCATCGCCAACCCGAATTGCTCGACCGCGCAGCTCGTCGTCGCGCTCAAGCCGCTCCACGAGGCGGCCACCATCAAGCGCGTCGTGGTCTCGACCTATCAGTCCGTTTCCGGGGCGGGGAAGGAGGCCATGGACGAACTGTTCAGCCAGACCCGCGCCGTCTTCACCGCCGGCGAGGTGGTGACGAAGAAGTTCACCAAGCGGATCGCCTTCAACGTCATCCCCCACATCGATGTGTTCATGGAGGATGGCTACACGAAGGAAGAGTGGAAGATGGTCGCCGAGACCAAGAAGATGCTCGATCCCAAGATCAAGCTCACGGCGACCGCGGTGCGGGTGCCGGTCTTCATCGGCCATGCCGAGTCGGTGAACGTCGAGTTCGAGCGCCCGATCTCGCCGGAGAAGGCGACCGAGATCCTGCGCGCGGCGCCGGGCGTGCTCGTGATCGATAAGCGCGAGAACGGCGGCTACATGACCCCGCACGAGGCGGCGGGCGAGGATGCCACATACATCTCCCGCATCCGTGAGGACGCCACGATCGAGAACGGCCTGAACTTCTGGTGCGTCTCGGACAACCTCCGCAAGGGCGCGGCGCTCAACGCCGTGCAGATCGCCGAGGTGCTGGTGAACCGCAAGCTGCTGAACAAGGCCAAGCAGGCCACCTAGCCTTTCACGGCCCTAACCATTTCGAAACGCCGTCCCTGACCGGGGCGGCGTTGTCGTTTGGGCGATCGTCCGAAGCAGGAGCACGATCCGCGACGTCGAGCGCGTCATTTTATAACATATGATAGAAACAATCGGATGTTAAAGGCGGCCCATACCCGCTTCCGACTTCTGCCAAATGGCCAACCGTCCGACAAAGCGCCCGATGCGTCTCTCATTGTGGGAGGTCGTTCTCTTCGTCCTGCTGCTCGCTTGGATCGCGGCGGTTCTGGCCACCGAGCACGGACCGATGAAGCTGACGCCGCCCCTGGTCCCCTACGGCACCACCGATCAGCCGTCCGGCGCCGCCGCTTCGAGCGCGGCGATGTCGCCGCCGCCGATCAGGGGCAGGTGAGCCGTGATCCGCTCGATCGGCCAATCCCACCACGCCACTGCCTGCAGGCGCGCGGCGTCCACTTCCGAGAAGCGGCGGCGGACAACCTTCGCGGGGTTGCCGGCTACGATCGCGTAGGGCGGGACGTCCGCCGCCACGACAGAATGCGCCGCGACCACCGCCCCGTCGCCGATTGTGACGCCCGGCATCACGGTGCTCCGATACCCGAACCAGACATCGTTGCCGATGCGCGTGTCGCCGCGATTCGGGAAGTTCAGCTCGCCCTCGAAGCGACCGATCCAGTCGCCGCCGAAGATCGGGAACGGGTAGGTCGAAAGCCCGTCGAGGCGGTGATTGCCGCCACTCATCAGGAAGCGCGTCTGCGCGGCAATGGCGCAGAACTTCCCGATCACCAGCCGGTCGCCGATGAAGGGAAAGTGGTAGAGAATCGCGTCGAGAAAGGCCTGCGGCCCGGCCGGATCGTCGTAATAGCTGTAGGCGCCGACCACGACATTGTCCGGCAGGTCGAGGTTGCGGATGAAAGTGACGCGCCTGTGCCCGGGCATCGGATGCAGCGCGTCTGGATCCGGTCCGATCATGGTCGCCGGCATGCTCCCCTCACCTCTCGCCTACGGACGAGATGGTGTTTGCAGCCGGAGATGGCCGGATCGCGGCACGGGAGGGCGGGGATCGCGCCTCGAAGCGCTTGAATTCGCCACGCAGCGGGGTTAAGTCACGGCTCAACATTTCTGGTGCAGTCGATAGGCTGCTTGCGGGAGTGGGCCCCCCGGGGTCCGCTCTTTTTTATTTTCGCGAGCACCTCCAGCGCTGGATTTGCCAAGCTTAACCCCCGATCGAGACCTTCGGAAAACCACAGCATGGCGGAGCCCACCGAGAAACGTCTTGTCAGCGAGACCGGCGTCGCCGCGCGCGTCGCCCAGATCGTCGAGGGACCGATCGAGGGCCTCGGCTTCCGGCTGGTCCGGGTGAAGATCTCGAACACGAACGGTCGCACCGTGCAGATCATGGCCGAGCGGCCCGACGGCACGATGGGCGTCGACGAGTGCGAGGCGGTGAGCCGCGCGATTTCGCCGATCCTCGACCTGGAGGATCCGGTCGGCGACGCCTACTATCTCGAAGTCTCGTCGCCGGGCATCGACCGGCCCCTGGTGCGGGTTTCCGATTTCGAGCGCTGGGCCGGTTACGAGGCAAAGGTAGAGCTTGCCGTGCCGATGGACGGGCGCAAGCGCTTCCGCGGCATCATCGGGGTTCCGAGCGCGGACGGCACCACGGTGCCGATCGACCTGCCCGACGTGAAGCCGGGCCTTCCGAGCCGCATCGATGTGCCGCTGCGCGATCTCGGCGAGGCACATCTCATTCTCACGGACGAGCTGATTCGCGAATCGCTCCGCCGTGGCTCCGCCCCGCCGCAGGACGGCGAGGAGGTCGACGAGGAAGAGGGCGCGGAAGCCGAGCACGAGGCGCCGCAGGTCCGCTTCATCCCGCAACCGAAGCGGCCCAAGCCCAAGCTGGACAAGAAGGCCGACAAGCCGGTGAAGGCGAAGAAGCCCAAGCCCGGCGGCGGTATCGTCACGAAGGCCGCCCGCCTCAAGAACCGCGACACGCTTCACTGATCCGACAGCATCGCTTCGGGCGCCCGGTTCCGGCGCCGTCGCGATGCAAAAAGACCTTGAAAAGTTAGCCCGCTCTCGCAGCGGAAGACACGACCGAAGGAAGGACCAGACCCCATGGCTGTCGTCAGCGCCAATCGGCTCGAACTCCTGCAGATCGCCGAGGCGGTCGCCCGTGAGAAGGTGATCGACCGCCAGATCGTCATCGAGGCGATGGAAGAGGCGATCGCGAAGGCGGCCCGCTCCCGCTACGGCGCCGAGACCGACGTCCACGCCGAGATCGATACGAAAAGCGGAGCACTGCGCCTGTCCCGCCACCTCCTCGTGGTCGATCAGGTCGAGAACGATGCCCGCGAGATCACCCTCGATCAGGCCCGACGCTACAACCCCGGCGCCCTCATCGGCGACGTGATCTCCGATACCCTGCCACCGTTCGATTTCGGCCGCGTCGCGGCGCAATCGGCCAAGCAGGTCATCGTCCAGAAGGTGCGCGACGCCGAGCGCGCTCGCCAGTACGACGAGTACAAGGACCGGATCGGCGAGATCCTCAACGGCGTGGTCAAGCGCGTCGAGTACGGCAACGTCATCGTCGATCTCGGCCGCGGCGAGGGCATCGTCCGCCGCGACGAGATGATCCCGCGCGAGACCTTCCGCCCCGGCGACCGCATCCGCGCCTACCTGTTCGACGTGCGCTCCGAGGTGCGCGGGCCGCAGATCTTCCTGTCGCGCTCCCACCCGCAATTCATGGCCAAGCTGTTCGGCCAGGAAGTGCCGGAGATCTACGACGGCATCGTCGAGGTCAAAGCGGTCGCCCGCGATCCCGGCTCGCGCGCCAAGATCGCCGTCATCTCCCGCGATTCCTCGATCGACCCGGTCGGCGCCTGCGTCGGTATGCGCGGCTCCCGCGTCCAGGCGGTGGTCGGCGAGCTTCAGGGCGAAAAGATCGACATCATTCCGTGGTCGGAAGATCAGGCGACCTTCATCGTCAACGCGCTGCAGCCGGCCGAAGTCGTGAAGGTGGTGCTCGATGAGGAGGCCGACCGCATCGAGGTGGTGGTGCCCGACGACCAGCTCTCGCTGGCCATCGGTCGCCGTGGCCAGAACGTGCGGCTGGCCTCGCAGCTCACCGGCTGGGACATCGACATCCTGACCGAGGCCGAGGAATCGGAGCGGCGCCAGAAGGAATTCGCGGAGCGCACTCAGGCGTTCATGGAGGCGCTCGACGTCGACGAGACGGTCGGCCAGTTGCTGGCGGCCGAAGGCTTCCGCAACGTCGAGGAAATCGCCTTCGTCGATGTGGCGGAACTCTCGAACATCCAAGGACTCGACGAGGAGACCGGTGCCGAGATCCAGGCCCGCGCCCAGGATTACCTCGCCCGCATCGAGCAGGAGCAGGACGACCGCCGCCGCGAGCTCGGCGTCGAGGACGAGTTGCGTGAGATCGACGGCATCACCACCGCAATGATGGTGGCGCTGGGCGAGAACGAGGTGAAGACCGTCGAGGATCTGGCCGGCTGCGCGACCGACGATCTCGTCGGCTATACCGAAGGCCGTGGCCCCGAGGCCGTGCGCCATGCGGGCTATCTCGACGGATTCGAGCTGTCGCGGGCCGAGGCCGAGGCGCTGATCATGGCCGCCCGTCTGAAGGCCGGCTGGATCGACGCGCTGCCGGAGCCGGAGGGTGAGGCCGCCGATGGCGACGCCCACGACGGCGAGGTGACCGAGGACGCGATGGCCGAACCGCAGCAGGCCTGAGCCAGAGGTACGGAGAGACGGTGCAGGATATGATCGCTCAGGAGGGCACGGACGGCGAATCGGCCGAGACCGGCCCGGATCTCGACCGTGGCCCGAGCCGCGGCCGTGAGCCTGTGCGCACCTGCATCGTCACCCGTAAGGCGCAGTCGCCCTCGGCGATGATCCGCTTCGTGCTGGGGCCCGACGCCACAGTGGTGCCGGACCTGCGCGCACGCCTGCCGGGTCGCGGCGCATGGGTGACCGCCACGCGCACGACGATCGAAGCCGCGGTCAAGCGCCGTGCCTTCAACCGCGCCTTCAAGTCCAATGAGGCGAAAGTCCCGCCCGATCTCGCCGATCAGGTCGCCGAGGGGCTGCGCACCGATCTGCGTCAGGCCTTGGCCATGGCCAACAAGGCCGGTTGCGTCGTGACCGGCTTCGGCAAGGTCGAGTCGGCGATTCTGGGTGCCGTCGGCGTCGCGGCGGTGATCCATGCCAGCGATGCCGCTCCGGACGGCCGGCGCAAGCTCGCGGCTGCCTTGCGGCGGCGCTACGGCGATGCCATATCGGTTATTCCTGTTGTCGATGACCTGTCCAACGCCGAATTGGACATGGCATTGGGCCGGGATCATGTGATACACGCTGCCCTTATCGCGGGAGCCGGCACTACCGGCTATCTCGCGCGTTGGCGTCGGTTCCGCACCTTCGAGGGTATGGCGTCGGCGTCTGAAGAGGACGCCCCGCTTGCTGCTGGCGCGACCGCCTTCGATTCGCACGACGACGAATTGACATGACACTCGGCCGGGCATGCCCGCCGCCGGCCGATGGGACGATGGAAACCCCCAGGGTTCAGACTGAATGAGCGATACGAACAATCCGGGTGACAAGACGCAGACCAGAGCCCCCTCGAAGCCGTTGACGGTCAAGCGTCCGGTCGAGCAGGGGACGGTCCGTCAGAGCTTCTCCCACGGGCGGTCGAAGTCCGTCGTGGTCGAGACGGTGAAGCGGCGCACGATCGGCGCCGCGCCCGGAGCGGTCGCGCCCCGTGAGCCTGCCGCACCGC
Source organism: Methylobacterium sp. AMS5 (assembly GCF_001542815.1). Lineage (GTDB taxonomy): Bacteria > Pseudomonadota > Alphaproteobacteria > Rhizobiales > Beijerinckiaceae > Methylobacterium. Next base: position 2,802,553 of record NZ_CP006992.1, on the reverse strand, counting down.
CGCCGCGTCCTGCCTCCGTGGCGCCCGCGCCGACTCCGGCCGCGCGTCCGTCGGGTCGCAGTGCGTCCGGCGTCGTGCTGCGCACCCTGAGCGAGCAGGAGCGGGATGCCCGCGCCGCCGCCCTGGCCGATGCACAGCGCCGCGAGGCCGAGGCCCGCGCCCGTGCCGAAGCCGAGGTGAAGGCCCGCCGCGACCGCGAGGACGCCGAGCGCCGTGAGCGTGAGGCGGCCGAGGCACGCCGCCGCGAAGAGGATGAGCGGCGCCGCCAGGACGATGAGCTTCGCCGCAAGGCCGCCGAGGATTCGCGCCGCCGCGCCGAGGAAGAGGCCGCGCGCGTCGCCGCCCTGCCCGCCGCCGAGGCCCCGCCCGCTGCTGCCCCCGCGGCGCCGGAGCCTGTTGCTGCCTCGGCCCCGGCCGCGGCTCCGGCGGCTCGTCCGACCCCCGCCCCCGCACGTCCTGCTGCCGCTCCGTCGGCGGCGCGGCCGGGTGGTGCGACGCAGCGTCCGGCCGCGTCCGGCACCCGTCCCGGCGTCCGTCCGACGCCGTCGGCTGCCCGTCCGGCTGCGCCGCAGCCGCCGGCCGAGCCGCGCCGCACCATCACGGCGGATATCAAGAAGCCGCGCGACCTGAACTTCATGGCGCGTCCGGCCCCGGCGCCGGAGCCCGAGAAGGCGCCGAGCCCGACGACCGCCGCCCGCCCCGCGGGTGCGGGCGCCGCTGCGCGTCCCGCCGGACGTCCCGGCGCGGCTGCGGCCGAGGAGGAGTCGGATACCAAGCGGGTGATTCGTCGCCCCGGCATGCCGCTCAAGATCATTACGCCGCCCAAGACGCCGAAGTCGCCGGGCGGTGACCGTAACCGTGGCCGCCTCACCATCGCCAACGCAACTGCGGGCGAGGAAGAGCGCACCCGTTCCGTGGCCTCCTTCCGCCGCCGCCAGCAGCGGATGAGCGGCCACCGGCACGAGGAGCCCAAGGAGAAAATCGTCCGCGACGTGACAATCCCAGAGACGATCACCATCCAAGAACTCGCCAACCGCATGTCCGAACGTGCGGTGGACGTCATCCGTCTGCTGATGAAGCAGGGCCAGATCCACAAGATCACCGATGTGATCGACTCGGACACGGCTCAGCTCATTGCCGAGGAGATGGGCCACACGGTCCGCCGCGTCGCCGAGTCGGATGTCGAGGAGGGTCTGACCTCCGACGAGCCGGATCTGGAGGAGGATCTGGATCCGCGTCCGCCGGTCGTGACGATCATGGGTCACGTCGATCACGGCAAGACTTCGCTGCTCGACGCGATCCGTGCGGCCAACGTGGTCGAGGGCGAGGCCGGTGGCATCACCCAGCATATCGGTGCCTATCAGGTGGCGGCGCCCTCGGGCGATCTCGTGACCTTCATCGACACCCCCGGCCACGCGGCCTTCACCTCCATGCGCGCCCGCGGCGCCAAGGTGACGGACATCGTCGTGATCGTGGTGGCGGCCGATGACGGCGTGATGCCCCAGACCGTCGAGGCGATTCAGCACGCCAAGGCGGCGGGCGTCCCGATGATCATCGCCATCAACAAGATCGACAAGCCCGATGCGAACCCGCAGCGGGTGCGCACCGAGCTGCTGCAGCACGACATCCAAGTGGAGTCGATGGGCGGCGAGACCCTCGAGTTCGAGGTCTCCGCCAAGACCGGCGAGGGCCTGCCCGAGCTTCTCGAGGGCCTTCAGCTCCAGGCCGAAATCCTGAACCTGCGCGCCAACGAGAAGCGCGACGGCGAAGGCACCGTGATCGAGGCTCAGCTCGATCGTGGTCGCGGCCCTGTCGCCACCGTGCTCGTCCAGCGCGGCACGCTGTTCACCGGTGACATCGTCGTCGCCGGCGCCGAATGGGGCCGCATCCGCGCCCTCATCGACGATACCGGCAAGCACGTGCCCTATGCCGGCCCCTCGGTCCCGGTCGAGGTGCTCGGCTTCAACGGTACGCCGGACGCCGGCGACCGCGTGATCGTGGTGCCGAACGAGGCCCGCGCCCGCGAGGTCACCGAGTACCGTGCCCGCATCAAGCGCGAGCGCTTGAATGCCCGCACCGGCGGCGCCAACCGCTCGCTCGTCGACATGATGCGCGAGGCCAAGGAAGGCGCCAACCGCAAGGAACTGCCGATCATCATCAAGGGTGACGTGCAGGGTTCGGTCGAGGCCATCAACGGCGCGCTCACGGCGCTCGGCAATGACGAGGTCGGTGTTCGCATCCTGCTTTCGGGCGTGGGCGGCATCACCGAGTCGGACATCACGCTCGCCAACGCCTCGAAGGCCGTGGTGATCGGCTTCAACGTGCGCGCCCACAAGGAAGCACGCAACGCGGCCGAGCGCGACGGCACCGAGATCCGCTACTACAGCATCATCTACGACCTCGTGGACGACATCAAAGCCACGCTGTCGGGCATGCTCCCGCCGACGCTCCGCGAGGAGCGTCTCGGCGAGGCGCAGATCCTGCAGATCTTCGACGTGTCGAAGGTCGGCAAGATCGCCGGTTGCCGGGTCATGGAGGGTGTGGTCCAGCGCGGCGCCCATGTCCGCTTGCTGCGCAACGATGTGGTGATCCACGAGGGCAAGCTGTCCCAGCTCAAGCGCCTCAAGGACGACGCCAAGGAAGTCACGGCCGGCTACGAGTGCGGTATGTCCTTCCAGAACTACCAGGACATGCGCGTGGGCGATTTCATCGAGTGCTTCAACGTCGAGGAAATCAAGCGCACGCTCTGAGCGGCCCTCCCCTACCGCTCTTCCTTACGGGGCCGCGGCGAAAGCTGCGGCCCCCTTTGTTTCCAGGCACCCGCCTGATGGTTCAGCGACGTCGATCAGCCGATGGCCCAAAAGCAGACTCCCTCCGGTCCCACGCAGCGTCAGCAGCGCGTGGCCGAACTCATCCGCCACGCTCTGGCCGAAGTGCTGCAGCGTGGTGACATTCAGGATCCGGTGCTCGGCTCGCATGTCGTCACCGTTCCCGAGGTTCGGATGTCGCCGGACCTCAAATTGGCCACCGCCTACGTCATGCCGCTCGGTGGCCAGGACGAGGCCCCGGTGATCGCCGCGCTCGAGCGTCACAAGAAGATCCTCCGCCAGGAAGTCGCCCGGCGGGTGAATCTGAAATTCGCGCCCGACTTGCGCTTCCGGCGCGATGAAACCTTCGACGAGGCGGCCCGGATCGACCAGCTCCTGCGGAGCGAGAAGGTCCAGCGGGATCTGGAAAGTGCACCTCGCGAGGACGACGAGGGCGAACCGGATTCGCCCTCGCGCGATTGATCTCCATCCAGGCGGCTGCCGTTGCTCCGCCCCAACGCCCAGCGGGCCGCGTGATGGCCCCTTGATGGCCTGAGCCGCTCAAGAGCCTCGTCCTGGATAGCGGATCCAGGCCGATGCTCTCTCTGCTTTTGTTTTTGCATCGTCTTCATCCGAGAGCCGGTGGCCACCTTTCGGGACGATGCTGTAGAAAACCCGTCGATCGAGGACAGGATGCAAGACGACATTTCTTCCGAACGCGCCGGTGAAGCGCCGCAGGAGCCGCGGGGCGACGTGCGCCGCGACGGACCGCCTCGGGGCGGACGCCGCCCTCAGCGCGGCCGTCCGCGCCATGACCGGCCGAAGAAGAACGACGTGAGCGGCTGGGTGGTGCTCGACAAGGGTGTCGGCATCACCTCGACCCAGGCTGTGGCGGTGGTGAAGCGCCTGTTCAACGCCAAGAAGGCGGGCCATGCCGGCACGCTCGATCCGCTGGCGTCGGGCATCCTGCCGATCGCGCTCGGCGAGGCAACGAAGACCGTGCCGTTCGTCATGGACGGCCGGAAGGCCTATCGCTTCGAGGTGACCTGGGGTGTCGAGACCGACACCGACGACGCCGAAGGTCGCCCGGTCGAGACCTCCGACGTCCGTCCGACCCGCGAGGCGCTCGAGGCGGCTCTGCCCGCCTTCGTCGGCGAGATCGAACAGGTGCCGCCGCGCTACTCCGCGATCAAGATTCAGGGCGAGCGCGCCTACGACCTCGCCCGTGACGGCGAGGTCGTGGAACTGGTGGCCCGCTCCGTGCGCATCGACCACCTCTCGGTGATCGAGCACCACGGCGACCGCACCTTGATCGCTGCAGAATGCGGCAAGGGCACCTATGTTCGTGCGCTGGCCCGCGATCTCGGTCGGGTGCTTGGCTGCTACGGTCACGTCTCGGCCCTGCGGCGCACCCGCGTCGGCCCCTTCGAAGAGGCAGCCGCCTGCAGCGTCGCCACCCTCGAAGAGAGCACCGAGATGCATCTCCACGCGGTCGAAACGGCTTTGGACGAGGTTCCCGCGGTCGCTGTCAGCCGCGACATGGGGCTTCGCCTGATGCGGGGTCAGCCGGTCATTCTGCGCGGGCAGGACGCGCCGATCGGCGGCAAGGCCTACGCGACCTGCGGCGGCGTGCTCGTCGCCGTCGGCGATGTCGAGCGCGGCGAGTTGGTGCCGCATCGCGTGTTTCACCTCGGCGGAACGGCGGCGCCGAGAAACTGAAGGATCGCTCCTCTCGTACGTTCGGTCGAGCGATTTACATCAAAAGAAAATGCTTACGGGCTACTCTTCGGATTCAATCGAGAATAGCCGGCTCTATTTAACCTTGGAGCAAACACACTCTCCATAAAAGCCCGTCGACTCTATGGATCGGCGGGCTTTTCCATGCGCGTATCTCTGGGCTTCAAACTGGCGATGGTCGTCGGGCTCCTCGGCCTCGTCGGAGCGGGCATCTCGGCCTTCGCGCTGCGGCAGGCGTCGCAGGAACAGGCCCGCGCCGCCCTCACCGAATCGTTCTGGAATGCCGGGCTCCAGGCCCGAGGTCTGGCCCAAGCCATCGAGCACGCCGTGGTCCAGGCCACCGCCGTCTACACCGCCTCCGACACCGAGGAGGCCAAGGAGCGGCTCTCCGCGCTTAAGACGGCGCTCGGTGACGTAGAGGCGGCGCGCGGGCCGTTCCTGTCCGCGATGGAAGGGCATCTGCCACCGGAGAAGCGGCGCCGGCTCGACCTCGCGGTGAAGGAGTTCGTCGCCTATCAGACCGAGACCGCCGAACTCGGTTTCGCGGTGTCGCCGCGCGCCGCCCTGATCCAGGCGAGCGACGAGGCGACGGTGAAGAACCGCGAACGCATGGTGGCGGAGATCTCGGCGCTGGGCCGCGACGTGCTCGCGCGCCTCGACGGACAGCGGGACGCGGCGGCGCAAGCGCAGCGCAAGGCCTTCATCACGCTCATCGCCGCGCCGGCCGCAGCGCTCATCCTAGCGTTGCTCGCCGCCGTCTGGATCATCCGAACGCAGATCCAGCGCCCGCTGCACCGGATGAAAGCGACCATGCAGGCGCTCGCCGACGAACGGCTCGACGAGACGGTGCCGTTCATCGCGCGCCGCGACGAAGTCGGCGAGATGGCCGGCACCATCGCTCGGTTTCAGGCGGCACTGATCGAGAAGCGCCGGCTCGACGGTGAGGCTCGCGAGCGACTTTCGCAGGATGGAGCCCGTGGCGCACGCCTCGCCGCGGCGACGCAGGACTTCGAGAACGAGACCCGGCGGGCGGTGGCCGGTCTCACCGGCTCGGCGCACGCGATGCGCGCCGCCGCGGATCGCCTCCGCGAGACCGCGGGCGATACGACCCTTCGCGCGGCGGAGGTTGCGGCGGCCTCGGATCAGTCGGCGGGCGTGGTGGACAGCATCGCGGGCGCCGCCGAAGAACTTTCGGGTTCGGCCCGGAGCATCGGCGAGCGCGTCCGCCACGCGAGCCGCATCGCCGAGACGGCGCTCACCGATACCCGCGGGCTGGAGACGACGGTGGCATCCTTGTCGCGCGCAGCGGACGAAGTCGGCGCGGTGGTCACGCTGATTCGCACGGTCGCCGAACAGACCAACCTTCTGGCCCTGAACGCCACGATCGAAGCCGCCCGTGCGGGCGAGGCCGGTCGCGGCTTTGCGGTGGTGGCCGGCGAGGTGAAGGCCCTGGCCGGTCAGACCGCCACGGCGACCGACCGCATCGCCGCCCAGATCGCAGCGATCCAGCAGGCGGCGGGCGGCACGAGCGGCGCCATCGGGGAGATCGGGCAAACGATCGCGCAGCTCAGCCTCATCGCCGCCGAGGTCGCGACGGCAGCCGAGCAGCAGGGGCAAGCCAGCCACGACATCGCGCGTGCCATTGCCGGGGCCGCAGCGGATTCCCGGACGGTGTCGCTGAGCATCGCGGAAGTTCGGGCTGCGGCCGCATCCAACGAGGAGCGGTCCGACGAAGTCCGCTCCGGTGCCGAGCGGGTCGGTGATGGCAGCGCCACGCTGCACGTCGCAATCGGGACGTTCCTGGAACGGGTGCATGCCGCCTGAGGCGTCCACTCCGTTGAGACCCCGCAGGATACGCGATCACGGGATGGGCCGCGGCCCCATCGATCACAGAACACTCCGCTCTCGCACTGGCCGCTCTCAAGCGGGCAGACCCGTCTCGATGATCCGCGCCCAGAGCGAGGCACCGTAGGGGATGGCGGCGTCGCTGAAGTCGTATTCCGGGTGATGGAGGCCGGCGGAGGGCCCATTGCCCATGAAGATGTAGGCGCCGGGCCGGTGAGCCAGCATGTAGGAGAAATCCTCGGCCGCCATCATCGGCGCCACGTCCCGCTCCACACGATCCTCGCCCACGACCTGCGCGGCGACATCGGCCATGAAGTCGGTCTCGGCCGGGTGGTTCTCGGTCGCCGGGTAGCCGCTGGCGAAGTCGACGCTTGCCCGCGCGCCGAAGGCCACGGCGACATTCTCCGCAATCGTCGCGAGCCGTTCGCGCATCAGGTCGCGTACGGCCGGCGTCAGCGCCCGCATCGTGCCGCGCAGCTCCGCCGTCTGCGGTAGCACGTTGAAGGCCTCGCCCGCATCGACCGCGCAGACGGAGACGACGCCTGAGTCGAGCGGATCGATGTTGCGGGCGACGATGGATTGCAGGGCGACGACGATGTGGCTCCCGACCAGCACCGTATCGACCGCCGCCTGCGGCAGGGCCGCGTGCCCGCCCCTGCCCTCGATCAGAATCGTGAAACGGTCGGTGGAGGCCATGATCGGGCCGGGACGGATCGCGAAGGTGCCGAGCGGCTGGCCGGGGATGTTGTGCAGGCCGTAGACCGATTCGACGCCGAAGCGCTCCATCATCCCGTCCTGCACCATCGCCTCGCCGCCGCCGCCGCCCTCCTCGGCCGGCTGGAAGATCAGTACCGCGCGGCCGTCGAAGTCGCGGGTCTCGGCGAGGTATTTCGCGGCGCCGAGCAGCATGGCGGTGTGCCCATCATGGCCGCAGGCGTGCATCTTGCCCGGCACGGTCGAGCGGTAGGGAAGGTCGCGGATCTCCTGGATCGGCAAGGCGTCCATGTCGGCGCGCAGGCCGATCGCGCGGTTGGAGCCATGCGCGCGCCCGCGGATCACCCCGACGACGCCGGTGCGCCCGACGCCGGTGACGACCTCGTCGCAGCCGAAGGCGCGCAGCTTGTCCGCCACGAAACCGGCGGTGCGGTGAACGTCGTACTGAAGCTCCGGATGGGCATGGAGATCGTGCCGCCAGGCAGTGATCTCGTCCGAGAGATCGGCGATGCGGTCGATGACGGGCATGGATCCAACCTTTTCGGAGGGTTCCAGCAAGCAGAAGGCCAACACGGGGTCAACGGCCAAGCCTGAGGGAGATCGTCCGAAAGCGATCACCCTTGCCTTCGTACTCGTTGCAATCGTGCCGCGCCGGCCTCCGTGGAAGCGGCCCCCTCGCCTCCCGCCAGATCGTCGAGGATCGGGCAGTCCGGCCGGTCGTCGCCGCAACAGCGTTCGGCAAGATGTTCGAGGGTCCGGGCCATCGCCTCCAATTCGCCGATGCGGCGGCGCAGGTCGGCGACATGGCCGAGCGCCACCGCCTTCACGGCGCCGCTGGCTCGGGAGCGGTCTTGCCAGAGTGCGAGCAGGTCGGCGATCTCCCGCATCGAGAATCCGAGGTCGCGGGCGCGGCGCACGAAGCGGAGCGCGTGCAGGTCGGCCTCGCTATACACGCGGTAGCCGGCGGCGGTCCGTCCTGCGGGGCCGAGCAGGCCCGTCTCCTCGTAGTAGCGGATCATCTTGGCCGAAACGCCGGTCGCACGGGACGCCTTGCCAATGGTGACGGAGGGCGTGCTCATGGGGTGCCCCCCGCCCGCTTGAGGCGCAGCGCGTTGCCGACGACGAAGACGCTGGAGAGCGCCATCGCCCCGGCCGCCAGGACCGGCGAGAGCTGCGGACCGCCGACAATCGTCAGCACGCCGGCGGCGACGGGGATCAGCGCCGCGTTGTAGGCAAACGCCCAGAAAAGGTTCTGGCGAATGTTCGCGAGCGTCGCCCGCGACAGGACAACGGCCTCGACCAGCCCGGTGAGCGCACCGGACATCAGCACCACGTCGGCACTCTCCACCGCGATGTCGGTGCCGGTACCGATGGCGATGCCGATATCGGCCTCCGCCAGAGCGGGCGCGTCGTTGATGCCGTCGCCGACGAAGGCGACCGGGCCGTGGGCCTCGCGCAAGCGGCGCAGGGCCGCGACCTTGCCCTCGGGCAGCACCTCGGCCTCGACTTCGGTGATGCCGAGCGACCGGGCGACCGCCTCTGCGGTGACGCGGGCATCCCCCGTCAGCATCGCCACGGTGAGGCCGCGGGCGCGCAGGGCATCGAGGGCCGCGCGCGCCTCCGGCTTGACCGGATCGGCCACCGCAACGAGCGCCGCGAGCCGGCCATCCACGGCGGCGAAGATCGGGCTCTTTCCCTCTTGAGCGAGACGGGCCGCCTCGCTTTCGAGCGCCCCGGTCGTCACGCCGAGCCGTTCCATGTAGCGGCGGTTGCCGAGCGCCACCGCCCGTGCCTCGACCAGGGCCGAGACGCCGTGGCCCGGCACCGCCTCGAACGCTTCGGCCTCGGGCGGTGCCCCAGCGTCCCGCGCCGACGCGGCGATGGCGCGGGCGACCGGATGCTCGGAGCGGGCCTCGACGGCGCCTGCAAGCGCCAGCACGCTCGCTCGGGAGAAGCCGGGCGCGGTGACGAGATCGGTCAGGCGCGGACGACCCTCGGTCAGCGTGCCGGTCTTGTCGAGGGCGATGACGCGGGCGTCCCGCAGCGCCTGCAGCGCGGCGCCCTGACGGAACAGCACGCCCCGTTCCGCCGCCCGGCCGGTACCGACCATGATCGAGACCGGCGTCGCCAGCCCCATGGCGCAGGGGCAGGCGATGATGAGCACGGAGATCCCCGCGACCAGGGCATGACCGAGCGCCGGCGAAGGCCCGAGGACGAGCCAAGCGAGGAAGGTCAGCACGGCGATGGCGATCACGGCGGGCACGAACCACAGGGTGACCCGGTCCACCAGCGCCTGGATCGGCAGCTTACCGCCTTGCGCCTCCTCGACCATCCGCACGATCCGCGCCAACGCGGTGTCGGCACCGGTGCGGTCCACCGTGAAGTCGAAGCTGCCGGTGGTGTTGAGGGTGCCGCCGACGACTCGGGCGCCGCTGCCCTTCTCCACCGGCACCGGCTCGCCGGTGATCATGCTCTCATCGACGAAGGAGGAGCCCGACGCGACGAGGCCGTCCGCCGGCACGCGCTCGCCGGGGCGCACGCGCACCCGGTCGCCGATCCTGAGGTCGGCGGCCGGCACCTCGCGCTCGGTCGCGCCCTCCACAAGCCGCGCCGTCTTGGGCGAGAGGTCGATCAGCCGCGCGATCGCCGCGCCGGCCCGGCCCTTGGCGCGGGCCTCCAGGGTGCGGCCGAGCAGGATCAGCGTGACGATGAGGACGCTCGCCTCGAAATAGAGATGCGCCGACCCGTCCGGCAGCGACCACGGCGCGGCGGTCGAGACCAGGGAAAAGAGGTAGGCCGCTCCGGCGCCGAGGGCGACGAGGGCGTTCATGTCGGGATGGCCGCGCAGCAGGTTCGGCAGGCCGAGCCGGAAGAAGCGCCGGCCGGGACCGGCCAGCACCAGGGTCGCGAGCACCGCCTGCATCCAGGCGAAGCCGCCTGCGCCGAGAAGGCCGGTCACGGCATGGTGGAAGCCCGGCAGCAGATGGCTCCCCATGTCGAGGACGACAACGGGGGCCGACAGCACGGCGGCGACGATCAGGTCGCGGCGGAGTGCGGCCGCCTCCCGCTCCTGCCGATCCGCGTGCGCGACATCGGCTGCGGCTCCGAGCGCACGCGGTTCGTAGCCGGCCTGCCGCACCGCCGCCTCGACATCACTCAGGGAGACGGTGCCGGCGGCGTGGTGCAATTCAGCCCGGCCCGTGGCGAGGTTCACGCTCGCCGAAACAGCACCGGGAAGCGCCATGAGGGCGCGCTCCACGCGTCCGACACAGGAGGCGCAGCTCATCCCCTCGACGGAGACGGCGGTGACGGATTCCGGCACGTCGTAACCGGCGTCGCGGACTGCGTCGACCGCCCGCGAGGGTGGCATGCCATCCGGCAGGGCTAGGCTGGCGCGGCCGGTGGCGAGGTTGACCGCGACATCGGTCACGCCGGGCAGCGCGCGGAGCGACCGCTCGACGCGTCCGACGCAGGAGGCGCAGCTCATGCCGTCGACCGGCAGGGTCAGGCGGGACGGCCGCTCGGCGCCGGCGAGCGCGGGCAGCATGGTGTGGGATTCAAGGATCGGTTCCATGCCACCTCAGATGGGCCTTCCCATCATGGGAAGGTCAAGGGGCGGGGCGTTTCAGGCGTTCAGGGCACGGAAAGCACCTTTGCCTCCCCGCATCTTTCGGCACGTCTCGCGTCGGTCGATGTCCGCGCTGCTGCAACGGCATCAAACGAGTCTTTCCGGCAAACGGGGCCGAGTGTGCACCGTTCCCCTAGGGTCATCCCCTAATCCCGTACGGGCACCTCGTCCGGCATCGCTCCCTTGGTGTCGGGTCGATGCTCCGGCAGGCTCACCCGCACTGTGGTGCCATGCCCGGGTTCGCTCTCGATGATGAGCTTGCCCCGGTGGCGCTTGAGCGTGTGCTTGACGATGGCGAGCCCGAGACCGGTTCCGCCCTGCTGCCGGCTCGACGCCGTATCGACGCGGTAGAAGCGCTCGGTCAGCCTCGGGATATGCTCGGCCGCGATGCCCGGCCCCTCGTCGCGCACCCGCAGCTCGATCCGGGCCCCGCACTCGTCCACCCCCTCGACGCGGTGGAGCGACACGACCACCACGCCACCGCTGCCGCCATACTTCACCGCGTTCTCGACGAGGTTCTCGATGACGCGCAGCAACTCATCGCGATCCCCGAGAACCGGGAGCGGGATGTCGGGCCGCTCGACGCTCAACGCGACGCCGCGCTTGAGGGCGAGCGGCGCCTGCATGTCGACCATCCGGCGGGCGATGCGCCCGAGATCGACCATCCGGGTCGGCACGACGTGCTCGTGCAGCTCGATGCGGGAGAGCGAGAGCAGGTCGTCGATCAGCCCGGTCATGCGCTGGGCCTGGCTACGCATGATACCGAGGAACTGCTCGCGGGCGCGGGCGTCGTCTCGGGCGGGGCCCTGAAGAGTTTCGATGAAGCCGAGAAGGGCGGCGAGCGGCGTGCGCAGTTCGTGGCTGGCATTGGCGACGAAATCGACCCGCATCGCCTCGAGGCGACGCGCCTCGGTGAGGTCACGCAGGAACAGCACGACGTTGGCCTCGCCACCGCCGGGCATGTCGGACATCGGCAGGGCACCGATCTGCACCTCGAAGGCGCGCTCGGTCGGCACGCGGGTCGCGTACTCGGTCCGGACGGCCGAGCCGGTGCGCAGCACTTCCTCGATGCCATCGAGCACGTCGGGCGCGCGCAGGGAGAAGGAGAGCGGATGGCGGAGCTTGAGCCCCGGCAGGAGCCGCCGGGCGGCTGGGTTGGCCTCCATCACCACCACCCGGCGATCGACCAGGATGACGGGATCGGGGATGTTCGCCAGCAGCGCCTCGGCGATGGTGTGGCGGCGCGGCGGGCCCACCTCGGACTGCTGGAGAACCGGCCCCTGCCCGCGGCGCCCGAGGAGCCCGCCGATGAGGAGGGCAAGGCTGGCGGAGACGATCAGGGCCGTGTCGACCGTGCCGCCGACCGCTTCCGCGAAAACAATCACGGCCACGGCCAGGGTGACGCCGAGCCATAGGGGGCGGGCCGGATTGCTCGACATGCAGGGCTAGAGAACCGGCCGGATCACGGGTCGTTCGCGGGCGCCCGACGCCGCAGCCGCTGCATCCCCTCGTAGATGCCGAGCATCACCAAAGCGAGAGCGAAGGGAACGAGGTAGTAGCAAACCCGGAACAGCAGCAGCGAGCCGAGCACCGACTCGCGCGGCAGGTAGGACAGGGCGAGCAGGATCGTCGCTTCGAACACGCCGATGCCGCCCGGCGCGTTGGAGGCGATGCCGAGCATGGCGGCCAGCACGTAGATCGCCAGGAAGGTCGTGAAGGGGAGGTTCATGCCCTCGGGCATCAGCATGTACAGCACGGCGGCCGCCGCGCAGACATCGCCGATGCCGACCACCATCTGGCTGAACGACACCGTGGCGCCCGGCAATTCGAGCTGCCAGTGGCGCACCTTGATGTAGCGCCGCTTCACCGAGACCCAGGCGAGATAGCCGAGCACGAGCCCGAGCGTGCCGAAGCCGAGGATCTGATTGAGGCGCGCGGTGGTGTTGACGCCGATGCTCTTGAAGGTGAGGCTCGCGAGCTGGCCCGCCTCGATGATGAGGCTGAAGCCGAGCACCACGCCCATGCCGAGCCAGAAGGTGAAGCCGGCGATCACCGTGAGCGCGGCGATCTTGGCCGCCGACAACCCGCGCTTCGAGTAGATCCAGTAGCGGATCGTCGCCGCGGTGATGAGCGGGAAGCCGAGGGTGAAACTCACGGCGTAGCTCGTGAAGGAGGCGAGCGCCGTAATGCGGTAAGGCAGCTTGATCCGGAGCTGGCGCAGGGCGAGCGCGTCGTAGCAGGTCAGGAACAGGTAGCTGACCGCCACGAACAGGAAGGCTTCGCTGAGCTGTGTCGCGGCCACCGCGGTGAAGGCCGCCTGCAGCGCGGCCCAACTGATCTCTGCCGAGAGCTTCCACAGAACGCCGAGCGAGGCGACGATGAGGATGAGGCTGGCGATCGTGCCGATCCAGGCATAGCGCCCGCGCTTCGACGCGTGCTTCGATCCGGCATCAGCCTCTCGGTCCGCGTCGGCCGGCTCGGCCTCCGTGACCATCCTGTGCTTCCCGGCAGGTTTCATGTGAGAACGGTATCCGCCTCCGCTGGTCGACCGCAGGGTGTATCCGGCGCGGGTCGTCCCGGGCGGTGTCGATCCCGAACCGCCCCCGCGGCATTTAGGGGCTTCGACCGCCAAAGGCCAGCGAAGGGCCGCCGGCACGGGGATGCCCTGCACCGGGAATGCGGCTGAAATCGCGGCATCCGGACGGTCACGGCGCCGCAGCGAGATGCGCGGCCGCCTCTGCCAAGCCCGTCAGGATGCGCTCGCGCACGGAGGGCGCGGTGCAGACATAGGTCGGGCTCGGATGGGGAATCGCCACCACCGGCAGCGACGGGCAAAGGGCAGAGAGCGGCGCCGAGGCCTCGCGCGCGAAGCGCCCGGCCGGGACGACCACGGCGAGCCGCGGCAGCAGAGCAAGGAGCGGCGCGAAGTATGGCGCGGCGGCGCTCGCTTCCGATCGGCGGGGCGCGCGGTTGAGTGCGCCGGGCGCGTGGATCACCCAGGGTACCGCGTTCCAGATCAGCGTGTCCCGCCGCGCGATCCCGGCCTCGGCCAGGAAGCGGAACAGGTTGGCGGCGGTGCCGGTCGGGTTGTCGCGGGAGACGAAGCCGGTGCAGCCGATCGAGGGGCCCGGTGTCTCGAGCAGCAGGAGCAGCCGCGCCTCCACACCGCCGTCGAGCGGATCGGGATCGGGTACGGCCGCGCCGCGCTCGGCGGCGATCATGCGGGCGAAGGCGCGCAGCGGCCGGACATGCGGCGCGTCGGCCATCGCCCGGCGCTCCTCGAGAAGGGCGGGTTCGCGCAGGCTCTTGGGCGCGTCAGGCGAAGCCGGCATCGCGCAGATCCGGCGGCACCCGGCCCTGCAAGCGGAAGCGTTCGACGCCGTTCTCGGCGGCGAGGCGCGTACGCAATCCCTCCAGCCCGCCGAACTGGAAGCCGATCTGCGAGCCGTAGGCGGCGCAGGCTTGCGCCTTGCGGTGCTCGGCATCGGAATCGAGGCGCACGACCTGTTCGGGCCAATGCTCGAAGATCGCCCGCAGCGGCTCTTTCGGCTCGGTGCTGCGCACCGTGTAGGGGAAGTCACGCCACCACAGTACCGGCAGGGGCGGCTGCGCGGCGCGGAAGGCGCGCACGACCTGCACGTGATCGACATGGCCGCCGACGGCCTGAGGCGCGAGGATCAGGTCCGGCCCGGTATCGGCCACCAGTCGCTCGAACGCGTCGGCGAGGTTGGCGCCGATCCGGTCGTCGGGGGCAAGCTCGGCGAACAATTCCGGCGCCGACGCGTAGCCGCGATGCGGCGCCTCCCGGAACGGCAGGTGGACCGGCTCATCGAGGCCGAGCGCACGGGCCGCCGCGCGATCCTCCTCGCGGCGCAGGGCCATGTAATCGACCTCCGGCGCCAACCCCTTGTCGAGTTGGCACGCGAGGGCGAAGCCGCGCGGGTCTCTCACCGATGCCGTGAAGATCGTCGCCATGACGACCTGCCAGCCCTGCGCGGCGAGCCGCGCCAGCGTGCCGCCGGCCGAGAAGACTGCATCGTCGAGATGCGGCGAGATGGCGAGTGCGGTGCGCGTCACAGCAGGTGCGGCTCCTTGCGGAAGCGGCATTCGGCGTCGATCGGCAGCGTGTCCGGGACATCCGTGTGAGGACGCTCCCCGGCGACCTGCGCATAGACGTCCATGATCTGCCGGCCGACGGCGGTCCAGGAATAGACCCGGCGGCACTCCTCCAATCCGGCCTCGGCGAGACGCTGGCGCAGATCGTCGTCTTCCAGAACCCGCCGAAGGGCGGCGGTGAGCGCCCGCACATCGCCGGGATTCACCAGCAGGCCGTTCTCTTCGTCCCGCAGGCAATCCGAGACGCCGACGGAGTGGGTCGAAACCACCGCGAGCCCAGCGGCCATCGCCTCCAGAATCGTGTTCGAGAATCCCTCCGCATAGGTCGGCGAAACGAAGACGTCGGCCTCGCGGTAGAGGTCCGGCACCGTGTCGTAGTCGGCGTAGCCGGTGAAGCGGACCTGTGCCGAGGTGAAACCGATGGCGTCCGCTTTCGCGCGGGCGGACTCGACATCCGGTCCGATGCCAGAGATCGTCGCATCGAACGGCACGCCGGCCTCCCAAAGCCGCTCCAGGGCGTCGAGGAAGTCGAGCACGCCTTTCCGGCGGTCGACCCGGCCATGGTAGAGCAGCCGCACCGGCTCCTCGTCCTCGCGCTCGGCCTGAAAGCGTGGTCCGGGGGTGAAGCGGGCTGTATCGACGGCGCCGGGGACGATGGTGAAGCGGGCCGGATCCGAGCCGAGCCGGTCGCAGACTTCCGCAAGGAAGGATTGCCCGCCGATCAGCAGCGCGTTGGCATGGGCCAGCACCTCGACCATCGCACGGCGATGCGTCTCGCAGCAGGAGCCGACCCAGTGGCCGTCACCGCCCTGGATCGAGACGATTGTCGGCACGCCGAGCCGCTTGCCCGCGAGCAACACCGCCCAGCCGGTCGGATAGCCGTATTGCGCGTGCAGAACGTCGAACGGCTTCCTGGCGTGCTCGGCGCAGATCGTCGCGACGATCGTATCGATGTCGCGCTCGAAATCGCCCCCCTCCTGCTCGCCATTCTGTTCGAGGCCGATGACGTGGACGCCGGGCACGGCGGGCGGCGGACCGCCGCCATAGACGCGCGTGCCGAATTCGTCGCCGCGATATTGCGAGATCATCGTCACGTCGTGGCCGGCCCCCGCCACCTCGCGCAGGAGATTCTGCGCGTAGACGCTCATGCCGGAGATCGCCGGAAAGTAGCGGCGGCTGACGAAACAGATTCTCATGACGTGGGCAGCCCGGGCATCGCGGCTTCGCGCGGTGTGGTGTCCGGCATCGGAAGTCCGGGACCGGGACGGCGGCAGGTGCGGAGATAATCGAGGGATTGGCCGACCATCACGTCGGCCCGGTGCGACTCGCGCGAGAGCTCCACGCAGACCAGCTTCCCGAACGCGATCGCGTCGAGCGCGTCCAGAACGGCGGGGACATCCATGTCACCCTCGCCGAAGGGCAGGTGGATGTGCTCGCCCCGCTTCATGTCTTCGATCGCCACGGTGCCGAGGCGTGGGGCGAATTCGTGCACGGCCGCGGCCGGATCGCGTTCCCCCGTCACGAGGCAGTGACCGGTATCGAGGGCGAGCGACAGGCCCGGCAGATCGATCGCGGCAAAGTCGTCGAGCGTCTCGATCAGCATGCCGGGCTCGGGTTCGAGGGCTGCGACGACGCCCTTCTCGGCGGCGAAGTCGCAGACCTCGCGCAGACCCTCGATCAGCCATCCCCGCGCTTCGCCGTGATCCACGCCCGCCTTCGGCACGCCGGCCCAGAACGAGACGGCCTCGGAGTTCAGGATCCGTCCGATCTCGATCGCCCGCTTGAGGAAACCGACGCGCCGTGCCCGGCCCGAAGCGTCGGCGGTGACGAGCGTCGGCTCGTGCTTGGCGGTCGGGTCGAGCAGGAAGCGGGCGCCGGTCTCGATCACCGAACCGAGTTCGAGCCGGTTCAGAATGCTGGCGATGCGATCGGCCTCGATCACCCAATTCTCGGCGAACGGGTCGAGATGGTGGATGTCGAGGGTGAGCGCGACGCCGTCGTAGCCCGCATCCTTGATGAGGCGGATCGCATCCTCGATGCGGTGGTTGGCAGTGCCGTTGGTGTTGTAGGCGAAGCGCAGGCTCATGCAGGCCTCCGCACGGCCCGGCGGCCCTGGCGCTCGTAGCGGAACGGCGCGTGGTGCGATTCCGGCTCGCGGTAGAGCGGATAATGCGAGCCGACGATCTGCTCGGCCAAAGCCGTGTCGAAGAGCGGCTGGCCGCCGAGGCGCTCGATCGCCTCCGGCGTCAGGCGGACGGGCAGCAGCGTGTCGGTCGGTGTGCCGAAGCGGATCAGAGGGTGATCGCGCTCGATCAGCTTCCGCGCGTTGCGCTCGCCGATCCGGTAGTAGCTCATCGTCTCGACTTCGAGCCCCGGCACGATCGCCTTGACCACGCCGATCCCGCCGCCGGGCGGCGTGCAATCGACGTAGAGCACATCGAAGCCCGCCTCCTCCAGGCGGTCGCGAGCGATCTTTCCGCGGGCGTGACCATCCGGGGCCGGTGTCGTCGGCAGGTCGGAAAACGCCTTGGTGCTGCGCTCGGAATAGACCGTGTTGCTCAAAACCTGACGCAGCTCGGCCGAAGAGAGGTCGAGCCATGCGAGCATGGCCTGAAGCGCGCGGCTCTCCTCCAGATCGAGGCTCGGCAACGCCTTCTGGATGAAGGATTCGACATAGCCGGGCGGAGCCACCGTGTCGGCGAGCGCCAGCGGCCCGTGGCCGAAGGTCTTCCGGACGCGCGCCGCCTGGAATTCGAGGAGCGCCTTGCGCAAAGCCCGCTCGCGGTCGGGATCGCAGGCCTCGCCGCAGGCCGAGAGCGCGATCGGCGCGGGCGTCCGGGCCGGGTCCACATCGTAGCCGACGACGTAGAGGTTGGTGAGCCCGAACTGGTCGGTGGCGAATTTCGGCAGCGCGCGGATGCCGAGGCTCTCCAGCCTATCGAGCATGCCGCGCGTCTCGGGGCCGATCCCGTCGAGGTCGAGCATCACGCCCTGGTCGAGGGCCCGGAACAGCAGGCCGTTGCCGTCGCGCTGGAGCAGTTCGAGCAGGCCGTGACCCAACGCAAACGCCACGTCCGGTCCGGCACCGAGACCGTTGGTGATGAGGTTGGTGAAGGGCTGATAGCCCTCGCGCAACTCGAAGTAATCGGTCGCGGCGATATCGAGCGGCATCCACACCGACTCGCCGGTGCGGGCGCGGACCGCCTTGGTCCAGTCGAGCGGGGTATCGCGGCCGACGGACGAGCCAGCGGGCAGACACAGCGTCAGCGGGTCGGCGACGGAGGATGCGCCGTAGACGCGTGAGAGGTCGGCGTAGGAGACGGCCGCTTGGTTGTCGCCCTTGCGCGGCAGCAAGGCAACGGATGGCATCAGGTTTTCGGCGATCTCGGCCACCGCGCCGATCAGGGCCTCGTCGTCGGTGGCGCCGTAACCGATGCCGGAGGGCATGGCGCCGACATAGAACGGGTCATCGAGAAAGAGCGCGACGAACCAGACCGGGATGCCGGTGCGGTCGAGCCCCGCCAGATTGAAGCCGACGACCCGGCCCTCCGGCAGAACGTCGAGATAGGCCTTCACGACATCGGGCAGCCGCGCGGGCAGCCCCTCGGTTCGGCGCGGGGCGCCACGACGATAGGGGCGCGGCGCCGCGAGATTCGGGTGGTGGGCGCGGTCGTCCCGGTCGAGGGCGTCGGTCGCAGTCATGTCCGTTCCATCAGCAGCGGCTGACCGTCCCGTCTCCAACCCTGAACCTCATCCTGAGATGCCGCGCTTCGCTGCGCACCTCGGGATGAGGGCGAGGGTTGGGATCGTACGGTCTGCTCCTAACAATCGTCGTCAGGCCGCGTCGCGGCCCGCCGGTTTGCCCGCCGCCGCGTAGGCGCGGGCGATCAGGCGCATGGTGTGCAGGTCGCGCTCGGCGTCCCAGGCGGCGCGCTCGTCCCGTTCGCGCAGGGCGCGGCCGAAGGCGCGCACCTGTTCGAGGAAGGGCGAGGCCGTCTTGTCGAAGGCGATGTCTTCGACCCGGCCATCCGCACCGTTCGTGAAGGTGACGCTGCCGCCTGCGGTCTGGCCCATCGTGTCGGTCGCGGTCAGCATCCCGCTTGTGCCGACCACCTCCAGCCGTCGGCGCGGCAGGGCGTCGGGGCAGTTGTAGGCGACGTTGAGCTGGGCGAGCGCGCCCGAGCCGGTTCGGCCGATCAGCAGGGCGCCGTCATCGACGGCGTAGTCCTGCGCGCGGGCCTGGGTCATGGCCGCGATCTCGGCGATCGGCTCGCCGAGCAGGAAATCCACGAGGTCGATCCCGTGGGGCGCGAGGTCGATGAGCGCGCCGCCGCCCGCCTGGGCCGGATCGATGCGCCAATTGTCCTGGCCCCGGAACGATGCCCAGGCCCGGTCGAGCCAGCAGGCATAGACGATGCGGATCGCCGTCACCGTGCCGAGCCGTCCCGCGCGGATGAGGTCGCGCATGGCGCGGTGGCCGGGATGATGGCGCTGGTCGAAGGCGGTGCCGTAGAAGGCGCCGGACCTGCGCACCGCCGCCGCCATCGCCTCGGCATCGGCGAGGGCGGCGGCCATCGGCTTCTCGCACAGAACCGCCTTGCCGGCGGCACAGAGCGCTTCGACGGCGCCGCGATGAAGATGGTTCGGCGTGGCGACATAGACCGCCTCGACCTCGGGTTCGGCGATCAATCCGGCGAGGTCGGCATGCGCCCGCGCACCCTCGGCTTCCGCTGCCGCGCGCGACGCCGCGCCGGGATCGGCCACGGCGATCAGGCGATGACCCGCGGCGCGGATGCCGGGCGCCATGTAGTCACGGGCGACCCAGCCATAGCCGACGATGCCCCAGCCGACGCTTCCCACCATCACCAGCGCTCCGGCAGATCGACGTATTCGCGGCGGCGTACCCGCGCCGCGTCCGAAGTGTTGGGCTTGCCGTTCCAGTCGATGGCCTCCGGGCCGTCCGAATGCAGCGGATAGGTCGCCTGTGAGGCGTACTCGGCCTCGTAGCGCTCCGACGGCCAGCGAATGGCGAAGCCGCCCTCGTCGGGCACGTAGAGCGGATTCAGGTGAAGCGCCGCGTCCGCCGGCGGCAGCGTGATGCCGTCGACGATTGCCCGGGGCGCCGGACGCATTCCGGGCCCGGCCACGACCGAGAACGCTTCGCAGCTCCGAAGGTCGCGCGGCTCGCGGGGCTGCGGTGCGCGGGCCTCGACCAGGGCGCGGGTCAGTTCGGCGTCGTCATAGACGAGCCCGTCCGGGAACAGCTCCTCGATTTCGGTCGCCGAGATCGCCTTGCCGGCCGAGAAGCCAGGCCGCCCGCTGTTGTGGATGTGGCTGAGGGCAAGCCAGCCCTCCTCCCCGGCTGTCTGCCGCAGGCAGGACAGGATGCCCGGCTTGTCGTCGAGGAAGTAGAAGGCGTCGTTGCAGATCACGAGGTCGACCGGCGCCTCGGGGATCGGCCAATGCGGCGAGGACGCGTCGAAACAGACGAGCTGCGCCTTCTCGCCGACCACCCAGTGCCGGGCGACCCAGAGCTTGGCGAAGACCACGTCCGCACCTGCGACCTTCACGCCGCGGCGCTTCAGTTCGCGCAGGTAGTGGCCGATGCCGCAGGCAAGCTCGAACGCGCAGACCGGATCGTTCCAGTGCGCCTCCAACAGGCTCAGGCCCGCCAGGAAGGTCGGGTCGGTCCAGCGGTTGACGAAATAGTCGCCGACACGGCCCCAGCCGAGCCAATCCACCGCCTGTCGCAGGGTGGCGCTCGCGCGCTCCCGCACCAGCCGGCGCAACGCCTCCGGGTCGGCCGGCGGACCGGTCCACCAATCGTCCTGATCGGCCAGCAGGAGGACGAGAGCGTCCTCCCGCCGATCGGTGTCGAGATGATCGAGGGCGGCCGCGACGAGACTGCCGCGGCCGGTGCGAAGATAGGGAATGCCGTCGATGACGGGCCAGCGGGCTCCGGTTTCGGCGTCGCGCAGGGCATGCGCGCCGTCGGCCTTGAGCCTGTGGCCGGTCTCCGGCGAAAGGAGATCGAAGGGGATCATGAGCCTGGATTCTGCCGGACAGCGCGGGACGTCACGGGATGCGCATATCGGTCAGAACGCGATCCTGGAAAGCCTTGACCGGCCCGGCATGGACCAGTTCCATTTCACCCAGCACCGTATCCATCGTCAGCGAGGCGGCCCGGAGGTGCTGGGCGATCTGCAGAACCCGGTCGATGGAATCGGCGGCGTGGAAGGCGCGGCCCTCAGCCGTGGCATCATCCGCGAGGACGAGGCGAGCGGCGCGAACCGTCTCCCGCAGCGGCGGCTCAAGTTCCTCCAAGGCCCATTCGGAGCAACGCCCGACGATCGGCCAGAGATGGTCGCCGAGCAGCATCTCGCCGGTGAAGCCGGCATCGGGCATTGCCGCATTGTGGAAGTGATGTGCCATCGCCGCCAGGAACACGGTTGTCGGATCGGCCCGGTAGAATGGGCTGAGCAGCACACCGTAGACCGCCACGACGAGGCAATGCTCGGCGTGGTTCTCGGGCGGTTCGAGCAGGATGCGCGGCTTGCCGGGGCAGGTCACCCCCGCGCGTGGCTGCTGCGCCAGGGCGCCGACGAAGCCAGGCACGGGACCGGCCGACAGAGCGGCGGGCTCGCGCAGGCAGGCCCGCAGCCGATCCCGCAACCCGGCATCGACCGATTCCGAAACCGCATCGAGCCCCGCGACCAGCACGGCGGAGGCCTGCGCCTCATCGAGCCCGGCGGTCGCGAGGAACGCGGCATCAAGGTCGCAGAGCCGCGCGGCGGCCAGCGCCTTGGCCGTGATGTCGAGGGCGATGGTCTCCGGCGGGGCGCCGCCGGTGAGCGCCGACCACCCTTGAGCGAAGAGACGCTCGGCGATCGAGCCCGAACGTCCCGCCGAGCGGACGCGCTTGAGATCGCCGAGTTCGACCAGCAGCTCCCGCACGGCGACGGGGGCTGCCGGTCCGGTTTCCGAAAAACGCGTCACGCGCTCGGAGCCTTACTGCTGCGCGCCGAGCCAGTCGAACAGCATGCGCTGCTGCTTGCCGAAATCGTGCTCCGGACCGTGGCCGTTCTTCACCATCGGCGCCTTGAAGAAGGTCGAGAGCTGCTCCTGCACGCCGCCGTCACCGCGGGACTTGGCGAGATCCAGCACGCGGGCGATTTCGATCACCAGCGGTGCGGCCAGGATCGAGTCCTTGCAGAGGAAGTTGACCTTGATCTGCATGCGCTGGCCCATGAAGCCGGTGACGTCGATGTTGTCCCAGGCTTCCTTGTCGTCGCCGCGCGGGCGGTAATAGTGAATGTGCACGAGGTGATCCTCGACCGGGTAGCCGAGGATCGAGTCGAGCACCGTGCCCTTGGTGTTGAGCTTCGATTGCAGCGAGTTCGGATCGTTGAGGGCCAAGCCGTCGCGGTTGCCGAGGATGTTGGTCGAGAACCAGCCATCGACGTGAAGCTGGCGGGCCTTCAGGGCCGGCGCCAGCACCGTCTTCATCATGGTCTGGCCGGTCTTGCCGTCCTTGCCGGCGACCGGGACATTCAGCTCGCGGGCGAGTTCCATCAGGGCCGGCACGTCAGCGGCGATGGAGGGCGTGAAGTTCGCGTAGGGAACGCCGCTCTTGATCGCCGCATAGGCATAGAGCATCGCCGGCGAGATCGATTCGTCGCTCGAATCGAGCCCCTTCTCGAAGGCTTCGGCCGAGTTGAGAACCGGGACGGAAAGATCGGGCCAGCGCTCGGTCGAGGCGAGGTTGATCACCACCACATCGTCGAGGTTGCTTTCCTTGCGGAAGCGGTTGAGGTCGTTGGCGATGACCGAGACGGTCTCACGATGGTCCTTGGCGACGATGCGGTTGCCGCCGTCGATGTTCTTGCAGAACTTGGCCGAACCGACCGCCGGCCAGGGCGTGATGCCCTTGAGTGCCTGGGCGCCGCTCTCGATATCCTCGCGGGTCAACACACCGTGGCCGGTGGCGGCAGAAGCGAGGTCGTCGCCGTTCAGATCCCAGCCGCCGAAGACGAGATCCTTGTAATCGGCCATCCCGGCGACGGACACACCTGCGAGCGGAAGGCCATCCAGACGGTTCGAACCCGATTTGATGGTTTCGATGCCGGCGATGGCTGTCGTCGCGACTGCACCGCCCATGCCAACGAACGCCACTCCGACGCGTCGACCGGTCTGAATGCCCATGGGAACTCGATCTTTCTGTTGTGGTGGCGCTGACGCCTTGGGATGAACCCTAACGGGAGGCCGCGCGGCCCATGACAACTGTGACCAACCCGGTGCGTTCCGGCGCCGACCCTGCCATCTTTGCCGCAGGCCGGATTGCGCCGGGACCGCATCTTTTGGTTAAAATATCGTAAACACAATGGCTTAACGCTGCATTAACGGGATCACGTTTGGATCACGGGGTGGTCCCATTGTGGTCACACCCGGCGGCGAAACCTCCGCCGGTCAAACGAAGCCCGGCACAAAAGAACGCCGAGGCACCAACAAGGAAGACCGATGGGGGTTTACCCGGAGCCGGCGCGCTGCGCCGACGACGTAAGCCGACTCGTGCCTTGCGGGTCGAATGCCGGCAACGGTGCTGCTTCGCAGCCGTCGCGCGTTCGTTCGCCGCTGGTGCGCAGCCTTACCGCACTGGCCGCCAGCGTGACCCTGCTGCTGGCCGGGCCGCAGGACGTGTCCGCCTACGAGAACGCACATGTTTCGATAACGATCCCGATGATGGTGCGGGCCGATCTCCGCCCGGCCGGGGCCGAGGCGGAATGGGGCGGCACCGCGCTGCTCGGCCAAGATGGCGGGCTGACTGCCTCGATCGAACGCATGCAGGCGTCGCTGGCCAATCTCCGTTCGGACACCGACGACGAAATCCTCCGCTTCGGCGAGATGAGCGTGCCGCGTCCGCTGGTGGAGACGATCCTGAAGGCGTCCGAGGTGACCGGCGTCGATCCCGTCTACATGATGGCGCTCGCCGACAAGGAATCGAGCTTCGATACCGGCGTGAAGTCCTCCGCTTCCTCGGCGCAGGGTCTGTTCCAGTTCGTCACCGGCACTTGGCTGGAGATGATCCGCCAGTACGGCGCTAAGCACGGGATGGCCGATGACGCCGCCGCGGTGAAGGGTCACGGCGCCGGCATCACCATCGCCGACGCGGCGACGCGCAAGCGGGTGCTCGACCTGCGCAACGACCCCTACATCTCCGGCCTGATGGCCGGCGAGCTGATCAAGCGGGACCGCAGCCGGATCGAGGCGCGGATCGGCCGTGAGTTGAAGACCACCGAACTCTACCTCGCGCATTTCCTCGGCACCGCGAGCGCCGGCAAGTTCCTGTCACTCAGCGCCGAGGATCCGGACAAGGTCGCCAAGGCCGCCTTCGGCCGGGCCGCGCGTGCCAACCGCGCCATCTTCACCGCCAAGGACGGTGCCAAGCGCCGCAGCCTGACCGTGGCCGAAGTCCACGAGAAGCTCGACGGCATGATCGACCGGCGCCTGAGCCAGTATCAGGCCATCGCCGACCTCGCGCAGCAGCAGGCCGAGGAGCCGGCCGCACCCATCCTCGACGCCCGCCTGCGTCTCGGCGAGGACGTGGTGCCGTCGCTGGCGATCCGCTCGGTGCAGTAGGGACGGCGCTCAACCCCACAGCTCGGGCGGCGGCGGATAGACCGTGCTGCCCTCGTAGCGCATGGCCGGCACACGGTCCTGGGCGAGCAGCAGCGGCCCGTCGAGATCGACGTAGGCCGCGTGGTGGGCAAGCAGCAGGGCCGGCGCCATGGCGAGCGACGAGCCGACCATGCAGCCGACCATGATCTCGAAGCCGCGCGCCCGCGCCTCATGGGCGAGCTTCAGCGCTTCCGTGAGGCCGCCCGCCTTGTCGAGCTTGATGTTGATCGCGTCGTAGCGCTTGGCCAGCGCGTCGAGCCCGGCGCGGTCGTGCAGGCTCTCATCGGCGCAGATCGGAATCGTGCGGTCGATCTCGGCGAGCAACCCGTCCTCGCTCGCCGGCAGGGGCTGCTCGATCAGGCCGACACCCGCTGCTGCGCAGGCCGCGAGGTTGTCGCGGATCGTCTCCGAACGCCAAGCCTCGTTGGCATCGACGATGAGGCGTGAATCCGGCGCGCCGCGGCGCACGGCAGCGATCCGCTCGGGGTCGCCCTCGCCGCCGAGCTTCACCTTCAGCAGCGGCCGGTGCGCCGCCGCGCGGGCCGCTTCCTCCATCGCCTCCGGATCGCCGAGACTCAGCGTATAGGCGGTGGTGACCGGCTCCGGTGCGGCAACCCCCGCGAGTTCGTAAGCGGGCCTGCCGGTGCGCTTCGCTTCGAAATCCCACAGGGCACAGTCGAGGGCGTTGCGGGCAGCACCCGGCTTCATCCGCCCGGCGAGGTCGAACCGCCCTCCCCCGTCGGCGATCCATGCCGCCTGCTCAGCAAGGAAGGCGGCGACATTCTCCACCGTCTCGCCGTAGCGGGCATAGGGTACGCACTCGCCCCGGCCGCGAAACGGACCATCCTCGACGGTCGCGACGACGACAACCGCCTCGGTGCGGCTGCCGCGGGAGATCGTGAACGATCCGGCGATGGGGAAACGCTCGACGGCAACGGTCAGACGCGGCATCGACTGTTCTCCCTCAGGCCGGAAACTCGGCGGCGATCCGGTCCACGATCCCTTCGACGCCGAAGCGCACGGGATCGGTGGCGGGCAGGCCGTTGACGGCTTCCGCCTCGCTCAGCAGCGCGCGCGCCTGCGACTCGGCCAGGGCCTGCGTGTTCACGGCGATGCCGACCGGGCGAATGCCCGGATTGGTGAGCGAGCCGCAGCGGATGGTCAGGTCGATGATGTCCTGGATCGTCGGCAGGCTCGCCTCGACGCCGCGCATGCGGGTGCGGGTCGGCTCGTGGCAGATCACGAAGGCGTCGGCCTGCGCACCGTGCAGCAGGCCGAGGCTGACGCCGGCAAAGGAGGGGTGGAACAGTGAGCCTTGCCCCTCGATCAGATCCCAGTGATTCGGCTCGGCCGCCGGGGAGACCCACTCGACGGCACCGGAGATGAAATCGGCCGCCACTGCGTCGATGGCCGCGCCTCGGCCGGAGATGAAGACGCCGGTCTGACCCGTGGCGCGAAAATCGGCATCGAAGCCACGCGCGCGCATGCCGCGTTCGAGGGCAAGCGCGGTGTACTTCTTGCCGACGGAGCAATCAGTGCCGACGGTGAGGAGCCGCCGGCCCGGACGCTTGGTGCCCTTACCGGTAGGGAAGGTCTCGGTGGTGTGGCGGACGTCATGCAGGGCGCGCCCGCTGCGCTTGGCCGCCTCGGCGATCTGCGGGATCGATCCGAGCCGGACGTGCAGCCCGCTCGCCACGTCGAGCCCGGCATCGAGCGCCGCGACGATCTCCGCGACCCAGTGGTCGGGCAGCACGCCACCGGCATTGACGACGCCGACGACCATGGTCTTGCAGCCCTTGGCGACGGCCTCCTCCAGCGTCAGGTCGGGGATGCCGAGATCGGCGGCACAGCCGTCCATCCGAAGCTGGCCGACGCACCATTCGGGGCGCCAGTCATTGATGCCGTAGGCGGTCTTGGCGGCGAGCCGGTCCGGCACGTCGCCGAGAAACATCAGGTAGGGCGTGGCGATTTGCATAGGCGATGGTCCCGTCCGGAGCGAAGCTCCGTCTGAGAACGCGTCTATGCGCGATCCGTGCCCGATGCGCGAGGGGAGACCGCAAACGCTTTGCGGCCGACCACATCACCTCATGCGGAAGCGCTTGCGAGATGCGAGCCTCGAAGCATGTCACAACGTTTCACGGGGCTAAATTACTTGGCATTTCTGCACCGCGAATCAGCTTTTTAAATCGTCGAGGCAAGGCAAGTTTCGACCCAGAAAGTATTTATCATTAACTGAACTCCACTACGTATAAAGTGTACCCGATTCAGTAAATCTAATTGGAAGATTTAATAATGTTGTCGCCCTCTGATTTCTTAGAAACAAAGAAGCCACTCCTCATTCGATCCGAGCCGCTCGCAAAATGGTACACCATCTCACCGTCACTCAGATCGCCAATCACAGCATGTAACTTCTCAATCGGAATAGAGTCATCGATAAGCCAAGCTGACGGACCGAGTTCGATAGCACCGACTTCGATGAAATTAGCAAAAATCCTCTGCAAGGTACTCTCGCTTGTTATAGCGATGACAATGCATTTGCCATCCACGCGAAGTCCGTAGTGTTCAGAGTTCATTTGGGTACATTCAGTCGACCGGCCGAAACGCGGTGGCGATGACGGCCTGTTTGGAGGGCGCCCTATTCCTCAATCCTTCTCACCGCCCCCTTGGCGGCGCTGGTGGCGAGCATGGCGTAGGCGCGCAACGCCGCGCTGACCTTGCGCTTGCGGGGCGTGGCCGGACGCCAGCCTTCCGCGTCGCGGGCGGCGCGGCGCTCGGCCAGCACGGCCTCGTCCACCGCGAGGTGGATGCGCCGGTTCGGGATGTCGATCTCGATCCGGTCACCCTGCTCGACGAGGCCGATCAGACCGCCCTCGGCGGCTTCCGGCGAGACGTGGCCAATGGACAGGCCGGAGGAGCCGCCGGAGAATCGGCCGTCGGTGACGAGCGCGCAGGCTTTGCCGAGGCCCTTCGATTTCAGGTAGCTCGTGGGATAGAGCATCTCCTGCATGCCGGGGCCGCCGCGGGGGCCCTCGTAGCGGATCAGCACCACCTCGCCGGCCGTCACCCGGCCTTTGAGAATGGCATCCACCGACGCATCCTGGCTCTCGAAGACGTGGGCGGTGCCGGTGAAGGTCAGGATCGAGGCATCGACGCCGGCCGTCTTCACGATGCAGCCGTCTTCCGCGAGGTTGCCGTAGAGCACGGCCAGCCCGCCATCCTTCGAGTAGGCGTGCTCGGCCGCGCGGATGACGCCGGCCTCGCGGTCGAGGTCGAGTTCGTCCCAGCGCGAGGCCTGGCTGAAGGCGACCTGGGTCGGCACGCCGCCGGGCGCGGCGCGGAAAAAGGTCTGGACCGACTCGCTCTGAGTCTTCGTGACGTCCCAGCGGTCGAGCGCGGCGCCCAGCGTGCCCGAGCCGACATTGCCGACGGACCGGTCGATCAGGCCGGCGCGGTCGAGTTCGCCCAGGATGCCCATGATGCCGCCAGCCCGGTGCACATCCTCCATGTGGACGTTCGCGACCGCCGGGGCGACCTTGCACAGAACCGGCACCCGGCGCGAAAGCCGGTCGATATCGGCCATGGTGAAGGGCACCTCGCCCTCATGCGCGGCGGCGAGCAGGTGCAACACCGTGTTGGTCGAGCCGCCCATGGCGATGTCGAGGGTCATCGCGTTCTCGAAGGCGGCCATCGTCGCGATGGAGCGCGGCAGAACGCTGGCGTCGTCCTGCTCGTAGTGGCGGCGGGCCAGATCGACGATGAGGTGGCCGGCCTCGACGAACAGGCGCTTGCGGTCGGCATGCGTCGCCAGCGTCGAGCCGTTTCCGGGCAACGACAGGCCGAGCGCCTCGGTCAGGCAGTTCATGGAATTGGCCGTGAACATGCCCGAACACGAACCGCAGGTCGGGCAGGCCGAGCGCTCGATGACGGCGACATCCTCGTCCGACACCCGGTCGTCGGCTGCGGCCACCATGGCATCGACGAGGTCGAACTTACGGGTGACGCCGTTCATCACCACCTTGCCGGCCTCCATCGGGCCGCCGGAGACGAACACCGCCGGGATGTTGAGGCGCAGCGCCGCCATCAGCATGCCGGGGGTGATCTTGTCGCAATTCGAGATGCAGACCATGGCGTCGGCGCAATGCGCGTTGACCATGTACTCGACGCTATCGGCGATCAGCTCGCGGGACGGGAGCGAGTAGAGCATCCCGTCATGGCCCATGGCGATGCCGTCATCGACCGCGATGGTGTTGAACTCCTTGGCCACACCGCCCGCCTGCTCGATCTCGCGGGCCACGAGCTGGCCGAGATCCTTCAGGTGGACGTGGCCGGGCACGAACTGCGTGAACGAGTTCACCACCGCGATGATCGGCTTGCCGAAATCCGAATCCTTCATGCCGGTGGCGCGCCACAGGCCGCGGGCGCCGGCCATGTTGCGGCCATGGGTGGTGGTGCGGGAGCGGTAAGCGGGCATTTTTGCTGATCGACTTTTCGAGCCGGATCGGCCGCAAGGCCGATCTTCCAGAACGCGCCCTCAGCCTGAGGTGCGAAGCGAAGCGGAGCCTCGAAGGAGGCCTCCAGAAGTCTCGCCATCCCTGGAGCCCTCCTTCGAGGCCCGCCAAGGCGGCCGCTTCAGGATGAGGGGATCGGAGGGGACGAGCGCTGGCTAGACCACCGCGGCGTGTTGGGCGTGCAGCCTAACGGAGGCGGCCGAGAGCTTGTTCAACGCCGAGAGATACGCCTTGGCCGAGGCCACCAGCGTGTCCGGGTCGGCGCCGCGGGCGGTGACCGAGCGCTCGCCGGCCTTCAGCCGGACCGAGACCTCGGCCTGGGCGTCGGTGCCCTCGGTCACGGCGTGGACCTGATAGAGTTCCAGCACCGCGTCGTGCGGGACGATCTCGTGGATCGCGTTGAAGACCGCGTCCACCGGGCCGTTGCCGTCGGCCTCCGCGGTGAAGACGCGGCCGTCCATCTCGATCTTCATCGTCGCGCGCTGCGGGCCCCGCGTGCCGGCGATCACGGACAGGGAAACGAGCTTGATGCGGTCGTGGGCAGTGGCGAGCTTCTCGTCCACCAGCGCCTCGATATCCTCGTCGTAGACGTGCTTCTTGCGATCGGCCAAAGCCTTGAAGCGCTCGAACACGTCCTGGAACTGGTTGTCGGACAGCGAGATGCCGAGCTCGCCGAGCTTCGACTTGAAGGCGGCCCGGCCCGAATGCTTGCCCATCACCAGCGAGGTCTTGGCGAGCCCGACCGAGGCCGGGGTCATGATCTCGTAGGTCTCGGAATGCTTGAGCATGCCGTCCTGATGGATGCCGCTCTCATGGGCGAAGGCGTTCCGGCCGACGATGGCCTTGTTGTACTGCACGGGGAAGTTCGCCGCATGGCTGACGAGCTTCGAAGCGCGGGTCAGCATCGTCGTGTCGATGCCGGTGTCGTAGGGCATCACGTCGGCACGGGTGCGGATCGCCATGACGATCTCTTCGAGCGCCGCGTTGCCGGCGCGCTCGCCGATGCCGTTGATCGTGCACTCGATCTGCCGGGCGCCCCCTTCCAGGCCGGCGAGCGAGTTCGCCACCGCCAGCCCGAGATCGTTGTGGCAATGCACGGAGAAGATCGCCTTGTCGGCGTTCGGTACGCGCTCGCGAACTTGACGGAACATCGCGCCGTATTCCTGCGGCGTGGCGTAACCGACGGTGTCGGGCAGGTTGATGGTGGTGGCGCCCGAGCGGATGGCCGCCTCGACGCAGCGGCAGAGGTAATCGATGTCGGTACGGGTCGCGTCCATGGCCGACCATTCCACGTCCTCGACGAGGTCGCGGGCCTGGGCCACGGTCTTGAGGATGATCTCCATCACCTCGTCCTGCGTCTTGCGCATCTGATGGGCGAGGTGGATCGCCGAGGTCGAGACGAAGGTATGGATGCGGCCGCGCTCGGCATGCCGCACCGCCTCGCCCGCCCGGGCGATGTCAGCCGGGATGGCGCGGGCGAGGCCCGCCACGGTCGCCCGCTTGGTGCGCCGCGCGATCTCGGAGACGGCCTCGAAGTCGCCGTTGGAGGCGATGGGGAAGCCGGCCTCGATGATGTCGACGCCCATCCCGTCGAGCAGCTCGGCCACCGCCAGCTTCTCGTCGAGCGTCATGGTGGCGCCGGGACATTGCTCGCCGTCGCGCAACGTCGTGTCGAAGATGACGACGCGGTCCTTCGCGCTCTGAGTCGTGTTCGCCATGGGTCTTCGTTCCTCGCAGCCGGCGCGCTCGACACTCTGGGAGCGGCGCCGGAAAAGCCTGTCTTCCGGTCGATGGGCATCCCCTGAGAGCCCAGGCGATCGCGCCCGGACGGCCCTCAGGGGCGGCTAAGAAGCAGGCCTGCGAGAATGAGCGCGCACGACGAAGCGGCCGCGAGAGCGGCGCCATCGTTCGTCTGCGCAGGGCGGCCAGGGGCCACGCTCGATTCTCCTCAAGAGGCTGACTCGCCGGAACACCGTTACGAGACCAGGGTGGCGGTATGTACCGATTGGCGGGGATCGTGACAAGCACATGCCTGTGCCGCGTCTCTCCAACGATTGACCGGCCCACGCGCGGAGGGCACAAACCGGCGGCCAAGCTTGGCTGCAGCGAACCTCCTCTCGCAACCGGAGAGACCCGTCGTGCCCGCGCCGCTTCCCCGTGCCATCTCCCTCCTCGTCCTCGGCTGCGCCTTGAGCGCCTGCCAGTCGAGCGCGCCGCCTCCGGTCGCGGCCGTGGCCGCAGCACCGGTTGTCACGACCCTGCCGACCGGCACAGGGTGCGGCCCGACCATCGCTCGGACGCAGGCCATCGTCGCGGGCGACGTGAAGACCGGTGATCTGTCCGCGGCCGTCGGCACGCGCTTCAGCGCCGACCTCGACAAGGCGGCGGGCGCCTGCGCCGCCGGCCGCGAGGGCGAGGCGATGAGCCTGCTCGCGGCGGCCAAGGCACGCTACGGCTACCGGTAAAAGCCGGGCGTTCAGGCCGGGAAGATGCTCGCGAGATAGGCCTGCACGAAGCCCGGCATCCGGGCGGCGTCGATATCGGAGCGCGAGCGGGCAATGATGCTGCGAGCGAGTTCCGGCTCCTCCTCGTGGCCGCGATGCGATTCGATGCGAGCCTTCAGCGTCTCGGCCGCGCAGTCGAAGCGGACCGGGCGCAGGAAGGCGAGTTGGCCGTCGCCGCGCAGGAGCACCCATTCCTCCTCCGCCCCGTCGGGAAGCGTCAGGCCGGTCTCCTCCAAAAGCTCGCGCGCGGCGCTGCCGGCGAGATCGACCGTGCCGTCGTCGCGCAGGTCGCCGGGATCGGGCGTGCCGCAGGGGAAGTAGATCTGTCCGGCATTGGCGGTCTGGGCGCCCATCACGCCGAGGAGAACCGCCCCGTCATGGCTGTGCGGGACGATCGCCGCGAAGGCGTTGGCCACCAGCGCATCGGGCACGCCCGCATCGCGGAAGGCGAGGAAGCGCGAGTAGCGCACCTCGAACAGGCTCGCCTCGCAAGCCCCGTCCGCGAGGGTGCAGCCGCTAGCGAGGTAGACCGGCCCGTCGAAAAGGCCCGGCGTCTCCGCCCGGCGGCGCTCCCAGTTGCGGTCGATCGCCTCGGCGTTGTCCCGCGCCCAGGCCCAATCGTGCTCGACGCGCCGCGCGGAGATCCGCTCCAGCGGCGTGAGGCTGAAACCGGGCGCGGCGTCGCCCGCGATCTCAATCGACACGCAGCACGCCCTCGCTCACCACCACGGCCTGCCCGCCGATCTCGACGGAGCGCAGGGCGCCCTCCGCGATGACGACCTGAAGGTCGATCGTGCTCGGCCGCCCCATGGCGACGCCCTGGCGGATCACCACGTCGTGGGTGCCCTCGCCCAGCGGCTCGAACTGCATCAGCACGCCGGCGAAGGCCGCCGCAGCGCCGCCCGTCGCCGGGTCTTCCGTGATGCCGAAATGGGGCGCGAACATCCGTGCCTGGTAGCTTTGCCCAAGGCCCTCCGCGTCGAGGGCGTAGAGGTAGAGCGCGTCCGGCTCGGCATGTCGGAACAGGCGCTCGAACCGGGCGGGATCGAGCCGGGCCTGCGCCAGCGCCTCGCCGGACGCGACCGGCACGAAGGTGAAGGCGGGACCGGCACCGTGCCGGCTTGGCTGATGGCGGTTGAAGCCGAGATCGCCGGGCTTCAGCCCCAAGGCCGCGGCCAGGGCATCGTTGGCCGGAGCCTCGCCGAGATAGGTCGGCAGAACCGGCAGCTTGAAGCGGGCACGGCCGCTTCTGCCATCCTCCGCCGCCTCGACGACGCAGGAGACGATGCCGATCTCTTCCTCGAGCCCGAAGGCGGCGGCATCCGCCTGTGCCACGGCCTGCCGCTCGGCCCGGTCGCGGAGGGCGAGGAGCACCGCCGTTCCAACCGTCGGGTGGCCGGCGAAGGGCAGTTCACGGGCCGGTGTGAAGATACGCAGGCGGGCCCGGTGGCGCGGCTCGGCCGGCGGCAGCACGAACACCGTCTCCGACAGGTTGAACTCGCCGGCGATCACCTGCATCGCCTCGGCGCTGAGCCCGTCGGCGTCGAGCACCACCGCGAGCGGGTTTCCGGCCAGCGGCGCGTCGGTGAACACGTCGAGGGTGGCGAAGCGGCGGTCCGGCATCATGACTCCTTGAGAAGGTTCAAACGATCTCGACAGGGAAGGCCGCGCTCGGCGCGACGAATTCTTCCTGCGCGGCGACGGTCAGCAACTCGTCCGAACCGGCCTCGGCGGTCCGGCGCAGCAGGCCGTGGATCGAGGCCGCCGCCATGCCGAGCGCCAGGGCCGCCGAGCCGGTGCGCAGGTAATGCACGAGATAGAGCGCGGCGACCGCATCGCCCGCGCCCGAGACCGCTTTCAGGTCGAGCCGGGGCGTGCGCACCCGCCAGAACGAGCCGCCCTCGGCCGCCATCATGTCGATCGCGTCCGGCGGCGTCTCCGCCGTGACGAGCGAGGTGACGAGCAGGACACGCGGGCCGAGCGCCTGAACCGAAGCGGCCGCCGCCTTGGCGGCCGCCAGCGTGTCGCTCGGCGCATCCGAGATGAGGTCGAGTTCGAACTGGTTCGGGGTGAGGATGTCGGCCGCCGGAACGGCCTGCGACCGCATGAAGTCGGCGATGCCGGGGCGGACGTAGACGCCGGAGTAGGTGTCGCCGATCACCGGATCGCAGCAATAGAGCGCCTCGCGGTTGGCCGCCCGCACGGCGGCGACCGTCCGCAGGATCGCGGTGCCGATATCGGCCGAGCCCATATAGCCGGAGAGCACGGCGTTGCATTCCTTGAGCGCGCCGCGCTCGGCCACGCCCTGCACCACCTCCTCCACCGCCGGCCCGTCGAAGACGCGCCCGCGCCACTGCCCGTAGCCGGTGTGGTTGGAGAACTGCACCGTGTGCACCGGCCAGACCTCGACCCCGAGCCGCTGCATCGGGAACACGGCGGACGAATTGCCCACATGGCCGTAGGCGACGTGCGACTGGATCGACAGGACCTTCATGGTGCTCCGGTATCCGCTCCTGCATCGTGATAGCCCGGCGGGCCCCCGCGCGCATCCGATCGGTGCAGCGGCGCGTTAGGGCTCGGCCGACCTTGAGCGCATCCCGACGAAGCGGTCACCGCTTCGTCGAAGGAATGTGCATCAAAACAAAGACTGAGAGACGCCGGCCGGATGCCATCAGGGTGGATACGGCTCTCGGCCCATCTTCCGGAGTGAGTATGGATTTCGACGCCGCCCGCCAATCCATCCTCACCTTCCTCGAGACATACAAGGCGTGGGCACCGCTGGTGACGGGGGTGATCGCCTTCTGCGAATCGCTCGCGGTCCTGTCGCTGCTGGTACCGGCCACGGCGATCCTGCTCGGCATCGGCGCTCTGATCGGCAGCAGCGGCCTGCCGTTCTGGCCCCTGGTGATCGGGGCGGGCATCGGCGCCGGGCTGGGGGATTGGGTCTCCTACGAAGTCGGGCACTACTACAAGGACGGCGTGAAGCGTCTCTGGCCGATGAGCCGGTACCCGGAAATGACGGCCAAGGCCGAAGCCTTCCTGCGGCGCTGGGGTGCGGGGGCGATCCTCATCGGCCGCTTCATCGGTCCGGCGCGGGCAGTGGTGCCATTGGTCGCCGGCAGCTTCGGCCTCGCGCGCATTCCGTTCCAGCTCGCGAACTGGAGTTCGGCCTTCGTCTGGGCCTTCGTGCTGCTCGCCCCCGGCGCGGGCCTGCTGACGTGGCTTCATTACTGACGCGCCATGCGACGCTTCCCGCCCGAACGCATCGTCTGCCTCACCGAGGAGACCGTCGAGACGCTCTATCTGCTGGGCGAGGATCGCCGCATCGTCGGCGTCTCGGGCTACGCCGTACGCCCGCCGCAGGTGCGCCGGGAGAAGCCGCGGGTCTCGGCCTTCACAAGCGCCGATCTGCCCAAGATTCTCGCCCTCGAGCCGGACCTCGTCCTCGCCTTCTCGGATCTCCAGGCCGAGATCGTCGCCAGCCTCGCCCGCGCCGGCGTCGCGGTCCACCTGTTCAACCAGCGCGATGTGGCCGGCTGCCTCGCGATGATCCGCACCGTCGGCGCCCTCGTCGGCGCGGCGGAGCGGGCCGAGGTGCTGGCGCAGTCCTACGCGGCCCACCTCACCGAGGCCGTCGCCGAGAGCGCGGGACGCGTTCGGCCGAAGGTCTATTTCGAGGAGTGGGACGAGCCGATGATCTCCGGCATCGGCTGGGTCTCCGACCTGATCGGTTATGCCGGGGGGCAGGACGTGTTTCCGGAATTGAGCCGCGCGCAAGCAGCGAAAGACCGGATCGTCACCGCGGCGCAGGTGATCGCGGCCGCGCCCGACGTGATCCTCGCCTCCTGGTGCGGCAAGCGCGTCAACATCGAGCGCATCCGCGCCCGGCCCGGATGGGACGCCATTCCCGCCGTGGCGGCGGGGCGCATCCACGAGATCAAGTCGCCGCTGATCCTCCAGCCGGGCCCGGCGGCCCTCACGGACGGGTTCGCGGCGATCCGGGCGGCTTTGTCATTGACGACAGGTCGATAATCTGCAGAATTTGCATTTGACCTTATATATTGCTTTTGCACTGAGTTAAAGTAAATTTATAAGATTTGCCATGAAAAATATCAGTCGCATCGTGATTTTAAGGCAAATCATACAGATAATTCTTCGAAAACCCGGATCCGAAATGACTAGAGAGCCGTCTCAAGTTTTCGACGAATTCACCATCTCACTACTATTTCGCTCATACGGATGGAGTGATTTAGACATCATAACCTCTCGAAAAAATTTAAATTGCCGCGTCTCCGCAGTTTTTACTGATGTCATCGAGAAACTTATCTGCTTTTGCAGCATGCTGATCGACAACCGTGGCGGAGAGATCCTGCTTCAAGATGAGCCCGGTGGATATATTTGGTCGCTCACTCCAGTTGCTGTACAGCGGCATACGATGTTTTTCACCGTTGATGAGTTTGATGGAATCTGGGACTTCAACTCGCCCCCCCTCAATCGAAGGCGGGAGATGGAGTTCGTCGTCAAACGCAAATCGATGGCAACAATCCTGATCGGCGAGTTGTGGAAAGTTTCGACGCTGTCCATCGAGCCGTCCTACCAAAGGAGCCGTGAAGTCTTCGCTCGCGAGGCGTTCGAGCGCCTGCTCGACCGATGGGAGGAGTGGACCTCGGGCAGAAGCAGGCTGCCAAGCAACGCCTGATTTACTGGAGCATCGTCCCTAATCCGTTTTTTGGACCATCTCCTGGCAAGATCATGGTTCGGATACCCAGCGGCTCGCGGTGGCGATCTTTGAACCCGACCAAGAGGTTTGCCTGTGCTGCCCGTGCGCATCTTCAGCAACGACCGCCTGATCGGCCATGCCGATCTCTTCGCGTCAGATCCGGGGATGGGCGTAGCGTCGGGAGAGTTTCGTCCGACCGAAGCCTACTTCGAGATCCGCTCCGCAGTCGATGCGATCTGCAACGTCCTGTCATCGGGCTATGAAAGCCTCGGCCTCCGCGCGGAAACGGAGCAGGGCGTTCGCCTGGAAGCGACAGGCGGCATCGTCATCATGCGGTAGAGAGGCTGGAAGCCATCCGGATGAAGACGAAGTTGATCCTGGGTAGCAACGGCTTCAATTCCGGGACACCTTCGGAGCTCGACTATGTGGCCGACCTATTCCAGGATCCCCGCATCTAGCGCCGAATCCACCGGCGCCCGCTGACACCCCTACGAACCAGAGCTATGAGCGAGGGCATGAAGAACCATGCTCTCGCTTTCGCGTTTCTGCTCCTCTCCACGGCTGCCCATGCCGAGGTCGAGGCTCCGGGTCCGTATACCCTTAAGCGCGCCCAGCCGGGCTGCCAGAGCCCCGCGGACTTCGATCGCATCATGCTGATGGCGACCAACCGCGGGAACGAGCTGGAGCGCGCCCGCGCCAAGCGTGCCTTCGCAGAGCTCGCCGAGGGGCCGACCGTCAGAGCCACGGAAGGCCGGCGCTGCCTCATGATCCCCAAGGGCACCGTGGTGACGGTCCACAAGCGCATAGGCCGCTACGACTGCGTGCGCTTCAAGGGACAGCCTCCGAGCTCCTACGACCGAACCTGCGTCTACACGAACGGCGTGACCAACTACGGCGCCCTGAGCACCGAGGGCATGGACTGGTATTGGCTCTACTGAGGCTCGGTCCAGGCTCCTGCAGGCCACGGTCCGGTGTCTCACGGCTGTCCCATGAGTGTCACCTCACCGTCCCCTCAAAACCCAATGCGGACTATCGAGATTGAGACAGCCTCTGTCCCATCACTGTCCCCTCGATGTCACCCAGATGTCTCATCGCTGTCCCGCCAAAACGCCAATGCGAACCGATTTTGCGGAACATGTCTCATCGACCCCCCTAGATGCCATAGAATTCGATATCGGACCTCCGCAAATGGACGTATGCGGAATCAGCAATGCGAACTATCGCTATGGAGAGTGGTTCGGGGACGATCCGTTTTACAAGAGCTACTTCTCGGGCGAGCCGTGACCTGATGTCGGCGACTGCGCCGTGCGGCAAAGCGGCCGGTGACACCGAGGTGATCGCGCTGGCAGGATGCGCGGACTCGATTCGGCCTCATCCGCAAGCCAACGCCCCGGCATGTCCACAGCCCTCGCCCACATCGTCCTGCCGCCGGACCGGCGCCAGTCACCGACCGCGCTCAATATCCAGCGCGGGGTCCGACGCCTGCTCGCCGAAATGGGCTGCGTGAGCCTGCCGGAATTCTCGCTCGCCAACGGGCGCCGCGCCGACGTGATCGCGCTCTGCGGCGCCGGACGGCTCACCATCGTCGAGATCAAATCGAGCGTCGCCGACTTTCGCGCCGACCGGAAATGGCCGGATTACCGCGACTATTGCGACCGCTTCTTCTTCGCGATCCCCGAGACGGTGCCGGAATCGCTGATCCCGGAGGAATGCGGCCTCATCGTCGCCGATTCTTTCGGCGCGGCGATCCTGCGTGAGCCGCCGGACCATCCGCTGAGCCCGGCCCGGCGCAAGTCGGTCACCCTACGCTTCGCCCACTCCGCCGCCGGCCTCCTGCACGCTCTGGCCGATCCCGGCGCGATTCGCGAGGGGGCCCTCTGAAGGCGCGCGCTCGTCACGAAACACGCCGAGCACGAACACCCGGATCGCCGAGGAGAGGTTGCGCGCGCCGCGCTCGGAATCGATGGCGCCGATCAGCGCCTGCACCGATTGCCCGCGCCCCTGCGCGATTTCTTGAAGCGCAGTCCAGAACTCCGCTTCCAGCGAGACGCTGGTGCGGTGGCCCGCGATCATCACCGAGCGTTTCGCGTTCTCCCGCAGGGGCGCGCGCGTCATTCCTTGTCGGGATCGGCGAGGCGGTGCCCCTCGTGGCGGGACTGCTCGATCGCCTTGCGCGTCTCGGCCAGCGTCTTCGCCTTTTTCGGCCGGCCGAACAGGATGCGGTTCTCCGCGGCCTTGGCCTCTTTGCCCGCCTTCTCACGGTCCTTGCGCACTTGGCGCAGGTTGATGATCTCGGCCACCGTGTCAGCCCTCCGGACGACCCGGCGCGGAGAGTCCGCGCCGGGAAGCGAAACTAGCGCTTATTCCGCGCTGGGCGCCAGCATGGTTTCGGGGCGCACGACCCGCTCGAACTCCTCGTCCGTCACGTAGCCGAGCCGCAGCGCCTCCTCCTTCAGGGTGGTGCCGTTCTTGTGCGCGGTCTTGGCGATCTCGGCGGCCTTGTCGTAGCCGATCGAGGGAGCGAGTGCCGTCACCAGCATGAGCGAGCGGCTCATCAGGTCGCTGATCCGGTCGGTGTTGGCCTTGATGCCGACGACGCAGTTGTCGGTGAAGCTGACCGAGGCGTCGGCCAGAATCCGCACCGATTGCAGGACCGCGTTGGCGATCACCGGCTTGAACACGTTGAGCTCGAAATGACCCTGTGAGCCGGCAAAGCTCACCGTGGTGCCGTTGCCGATCACCTGCGCGCAGACCATCGTCAGCGCCTCGCACTGGGTCGGGTTGACCTTGCCCGGCATGATCGACGAGCCGGGCTCGTTCTCCGGCAGCGACAATTCGCCGAGGCCCGAGCGCGGTCCGGAGCCCAGCAGGCGGATGTCGTTGGCGATCTTGAACAGGCCCGAGGCCAAAGCCGTCAGCGCGCCCTGGAGGAAGACGAGGGCGTCGTGGGTGGCGAGCGCCTCGAACTTGTTTTCGGCCGAGGTGAAGGGCAGCCCGGTCAGCTCGGCGACCTTGGCCGCGAACCGCTCCGCGAATTCGGGATGCGCGTTGAGGCCGGTGCCGACGGCCGTGCCGCCCTGCGCCAGCGCCAGCACTCCGGGAAGCGTGGCGGCGATGCGCGCGCCGCCGAGCGCGACCTGCGCGGCGTAGCCGGAGAATTCCTGGCCGAGCGACACCGGCGTCGCGTCCTGAAGGTGGGTGCGGCCGATCTTGACGATGCTCTCGAACTCCTGGGCCTTGGCGTCGAGCACGGTGTGCAGGTGGGAGAGCGCCGGCAGCAGCCGCTCGTGGACCTCGCGGGTGACCGCGATGTGCATGGCGGTGGGAAAGGTGTCGTTCGAGGATTGGCTGCGGTTGCAGTGATCGTTGGGGTGGACCGGCGACTTGCCGCCGCGCTTGCCCCCAAGCCGCTCGTTGGCGAGGCTCGCGATCACCTCGTTGGCGTTCATGTTGGACTGCGTGCCCGAGCCCGTCTGCCACACCACCAGCGGGAACTCGTCGTCGTGCTGTCCGGCGACGACTTCGGCGGCGGATTCGGCGATCGCGTCGGCGATCTTCGGATCGAGGCCGCCGAGATCCTTGTTCACCAGCGCGGCGGCCTGCTTGACGGTGCCGAGCGCGTGGACGAGCGGTGCCGGCTGGCGCTCGGTGCCGATCTTGAAGTTCTGGATCGAGCGCTGCGTCTGGGCGCCCCAGTAGCGGTGGGCGGGCACTTCGATCGGGCCGAAGGTATCGGACTCGGTGCGCGTCTCGACGGAAGGGTTCTCGTGCGGCGACATCGTGGCCTCTTCGTTGGCTCGGATGCGGCCCTACTTAACGAAGCACGATGACAAGCGCGATGCCGGCCCGGAACGGGGGATGACGCATCGTGCACTCCGTTACCGCCGAGGTTGTTCGCCTGCCGATGCTGGATACGCTGCCCCTCGCGCCTCCGACGGACACACCGCTTTTCCGGCCCAAGGTACCGCCGCCGCTCACGCGGCCGCTCGGTCTCTTCGCCTTCCTGAAAAAGGTGCGCGAGAACCCGATCGCCACCTGGATGGACGTGCATTTCGAGGAATTCGTCGTCGCGGGCGAGACGGCGATGGGACGCATCACCGTCGTGAGCGACCCGGCCCTGGTGCGCTACCTGCTGGTGGAGCGCGCCGCTCACTACCGCAAGGACGACCTGCAGAAGCGCGTGCTGGCGCCGGGCCTCGGCAACGGCCTGCTCACGGCGGAAGGCGACGAGTGGCGGCTTCAGCGTCGCACGCTGGCGCCGATTTTTTCCGCACGCCATGTCGCCGGCTTCGTCGCGCAGATGGAAGCCGCCGGCGCACGGCTCGGCCGGCGGCTGGCCCGGCGCGACGGCGCCACGGTCGATATCGCCCTGGAGATGACCCGCGCCACGCTCGACGTGCTGGAGCAGACGATCTTCACGCAAGGCCTGCCCGGCGATCCCGACGCGCTCGGGCGCGCGATCACCCGCCTGCTCGAATCGATCGGACCGATCGACCCCCTCGACGTGTTCGGCTTCCCCGCCTTCGTGCCGCGGCTCGGCCGGCTGCGAGCCCGGCCGGCGCTGCGGTTCTTCGCCGAGGTGGTCGACACGCTCCTCAATGAGCGCAAGGCCGCGCTCGCCCGCGGCGAGGCCCCCCATGACCTGATGACCCTGCTGCTCGCGGCTCAGGACCCGGAGACCGGTCGCGGCCTTTCCGACCTCGAGGTGAAGGCCAACATCGTCAC
This sequence comes from Methylobacterium sp. AMS5, assembly GCF_001542815.1. Lineage (GTDB taxonomy): Bacteria > Pseudomonadota > Alphaproteobacteria > Rhizobiales > Beijerinckiaceae > Methylobacterium. Next base: position 2,761,574 of record NZ_CP006992.1, on the reverse strand, counting down.
CTTCATTGCCGCCGGCCACGAGACCACGGCCAACGCCCTGACATGGGCGCTCTACTGCCTGTCGCAGGACGAGGCGGCGCGCGCCCGCGTGGAAGCGGAGGTCGATGCCGCCGCGGGACCGGACGGCGCGCTGCAACTCGACCGGCTGCCCTTCACCAAGGCAGTGATGGAGGAGACGATGCGGCTCTTCCCGCCGGTGCCGTTCCTCAGCCGCCAGGCACTCCGCGAGGACCGGATCGGGCGGGTGAAGATTCCGCGCAACTCGACCGTCATCATCGCGCCCTGGGTGATGCACCGGCACCGCAAGCTGTGGGAGGAGCCGGATGCCTTCATCCCCGAGCGCTTCCTCGGGGAGCGGCGCGACCGCGTCGAACGCTTCGCCTACCTGCCGTTCGGAGCGGGTCCGCGGGTCTGCATCGGCCAGAGCTTTTCTGTTCAGGAAGCGACGCTGGTGCTGGCCCACGTCGCGCGCGCGGTGCGGCTCACCTTGCCGGCGGATCATCCGCCGGTGACGCCGCTCCACCGCGTCACGCTGCGGCCGAAGGAAGGCCTGCGGATGCTGGCCCAGCGGCGCGCCTGATGCGGGCGACCGCTCCCCCGCAGGAGGAGCGGTCGTGCGGAAAAAATCAGTTTTTCTTACGGAAGGCGTCGAGGCTCACGACCTCTGCGGTGCCGTCGCGATCGGTCTTCTCGGCGGCCTCGGGCTTGGCCTCTGTGCCGTCCTCGGGCTTGCTGTCCGGCTTGAGATCCGTCTTCGCCTTACCCGCGGCGGGGAGGGCCGGAACGATCTTCGGGCCGTTCTGCACCGTGGCGAGACCGGTACTCTTCGGCTTGATCTCGGCAGGCTCGGAGGCCGCCCCGCGCGGACCAGCCTTGATCGGAGCGCTCGGCTGCGTCTCTTCCGCCTGCTCGCCCTCGGCGCCTTCGTTGAGATCGAATTTGAGGCCGAACTGCACGGAAGGGTCGAAGAAGCCCGACAGCGCGTCGAACGGGATTAGAAGCCGCTCGGGCACGCCGGAGAAGGACAGGCCGACCTCGAAGCTGTGCTCGGTGACGCCGAGATCCCAGAACTGATGCTGCAGAACGATCGTCATGTCCTGCGGGTACTTCTCGCGCAGGCGCTGCGACATGCGCACGCCCGGCGCCTCGGTGCGGAACGAAATGTAGAAGTGGTGCTCGCCGGAAAGCCCCTCGCGGGCGGCATCGGTCAGCACCTTGCGCACGACGCCGCGCAGGGCGTCCTGAACCAGGAGATCGTAACGGATCAGATCTTCGGCCATCGGCGCTCGCTTCACCGGTCACGGCCGGGATTGGGCTGCGCCGGGTCGTGGAAATTGAGTGGAGGTTTCTGTTGCCAGGTACCTCCGAACCCCGCCTATGCGGTGCTACCCGCTAGGACTTTAGGTCGGTTTTTGGCACCGCTTACGCGGCGACAGCCACCGGAGCAAAGTTGTCGTTGGCAACTATTGCAAAGGCCCGATAACGGCGGAACCATGCCGAGCGAAAGCTCACCCTTTACGCCCTCGTCGATCCTATTTCGCCCCCGCCGGAACCCAACACATTCGGCCGTGCGGCCATCGGTCCTGGGTTCGGGTGGAGGCGCCGGGTACCGCCCCCGGGTCCGATAGGTTTATTGCGAAGAACGTTTATCGCCATAGCCGGCCTTGCGACCGGCAAGGCGAATATAGAGAGGCCGACGGCGGTTTTGAAGAGCGATCCGCGCTCAGACCCGCTCTGCGTTGCGAGCGTGGCCGATATGCCGCCCGTCGCCGCCGATGCACGCCCGCCGAGGCTGCCCCAGGACCGGATTTCGGCGGGGATTTTCTGGCTCGGCCGGGTGCTGCTGCTCATCGCCGTCCCGCTCGCCATCCTGCTCCTGGCGAGCGGGCTCGCCCTCGTCATCGTCCGCGTCGGCGGCGACCTGCGGCTCGGGATCGATCCCCTTACGAGCACCGCTTCGCGCCCGCGGCTGCCGCTCGCCGAGATCGCCGGGCGCGGCGTCGTGATGGATGCCCTGCGGCAGGTTGTGATGGCGCTGCTCGTGGTCGGGCTCGCCGCCTGGGCCGGCGGCGGCGACTGGCGCCGGCGGCTCGGACTGGCACGCCCCGTCGAGCCACGGGCGCCGATGCGGCGGCTCTGGCTGCTGCTGCCGCTGTGGCCGCTGATCCACATCACCTGGGTGACGACCACCGCGGCGGCGCTCCACATGAATTTCGGAAACGGGGTCCGCCTTTCACCCTTCCTCGGCCCGGCGATGCTCTGGCTGTGGTTCGCCTTCGTGGTGCTGCTGGCACCGATTGCCGAGGAATTGCTGCTCCGAGGCGAGACCTTCGCCCGGGCGAGCGCCTTCCTCGGTCCGGCGGGGACGATCGTGGCGACCGCCCTCCTGTTCTGCCTCGCCCACGTTTCCCTCGATCCCGGTGCCAAGGGCGCGCTCGCCCGGCCGCTGACCCTGCTGCCGCTGGCCATCACGCTCGGCTGGCTGCGCTGGCGCACCGGCCGGCTCTGGGCCTGCATCCTGCTCCACGGCTGGAGCAACTTCTGTCTGCTCGCCTACCAGCTCGGCCCGAGCCTCCTCCGGTAGGAGCCGATCCCGCGTAACCAAGACACCGGGAAAAGCGGGACGGCGGAGGCGCCCGACTCGACATCGGCCCGGACGCCCGGCAGACCTGAGCGGCCATGCGCGCGTATCACGATCTGCTCACCCGCATCCTGTCCGAGGGCGTCCGCAAGGAGGACCGCACCGGCACGGGCACGCTCTCGGTGTTCGGCCACCAGATGCGGTTCGATCTGTCCGAGGGATTCCCTCTGGTGACGACGAAGCAGCTTCACCTGCGCTCGATCGTCCACGAACTGCTGTGGTTCCTCAAGGGCGACACCAACGTCGCCTATCTGAGAGAGAACGGCGTCACGATCTGGGACGAGTGGGCCGACGCCAACGGCGATCTCGGCCCCGTCTACGGCCGGCAATGGCGCTCCTGGGCCAAGCCCGACGGCGGCACCGTCGATCAGATCGCCTGGATTCTCGACGAGATCGCCCGCAACCCGGATTCGCGCCGCCTCATCGTCTCCGCCTGGAACCCGGCCGATCTCGACCGGATGGCGCTCGCTCCCTGCCACTGCCTGTTCCAGTTCTACGTGGCCGAGGGCCGGCTGTCCTGCCAGCTCTATCAGCGCTCGGCCGACGCCTTCCTCGGCGTGCCGTTCAACATCGCGAGCTACGCCCTGCTCACCGCGATGATGGCGCAGGTGACCGGGCTCCAGCCCGGCGATTTCGTCCACACCTTCGGCGACGCGCATCTCTACGCCAACCACCTGGATCAGGCCCGCCTTCAGCTCTCCCGCGCGCCGCGCCCCCTGCCCCGGCTGAGGCTGAATCCGGAGGTGCGCTCCCTGTTCGATTTCCGCTTCGAGGACATCGTGATCGAAGGCTACGAACCGCATCCCGCCATCAAGGCGCCGGTGGCCGTCTGATGGGGCCGCCGCGCGTCTCCCTCATCGCGGCCGTCGCCCGCAACGGCGTGATCGGCCGCGACAACGATCTCGTCTGGCGGATCTCCAGCGACTTGAAGCGCTTCAAGGCGCTGACCATGGGCAAGCCGATCCTCATGGGGCGCAAGACCTGGGACTCGATCGGCCGCCCCCTGCCCGGTCGGCGCAGCCTCGTCCTCACCCGCGACCGCGCCCTGAACCTTCCCGAGGTGACCGTCGTGCACGACTGGGACGAGGCGCTCGCCGCGGCCGGACGTGACGAGCTGATGGTGGTGGGGGGCGCCGAGATCTACCGGCTCGCCCTGCCCCATGCCGACCGGCTGCACCTCACCGAGGTCGATGCGGCGCCGGAGGGCGACGCGTACTTCCCGCCCTTCGACCGCGCGGCCTTCCGCGAGACGCTGCGCGAGGCCCACGGCCCCGGCGAGCGCGACGAATTCGCCTTCCAATTCGTCGATCTGGAGCGGCTGGAGGGTCGTTGAGCAGCCATCAGGCGCTTTGGCCGCAGGGGCGGGCGAAGTTTCTGGGCCGAAGCGGACGTTGCGGTTGACGCGGTGCGGACCCACCTGCCAGCCTTGACAGGACCGCGCGGCGCCACTCAGGTGCGCAGCGTCCATGCGGCACCGCAAACGCGTTCTGGCGCTTGGGGAAACCGGCTTTTCCGGCCTCATGGCCGGAGGGCGGCCCGGGATCGGATCGGGTTTAGGTCGAGGGTCTTCCGCATCCGCGGGGGCCGGCTTCAGCAGGAGTTCACGTCGAGAATGCCTTGGAGCAATCAGAGCGGCGGCGGAGGTGGCCCCTGGGGCCGTCCCGGCGGCGGCAATGGCGGCGGCCCCTGGGGTGGCGGGGGTGGCGGCAAGACGCCCCCCGATCTCGAGGATCTGCTCCGGCGCGGCCAGGATCGACTCCGCGGCGTGATGCCGGGCGGAGGCTTCGGCGGCGGCAAGGGGATCCTCGTGGCGGCGGGCCTCGTGCTCGGCGCGTGGCTGCTGACCGGCTTCTACATCGTGAAGCCCAACGAGGTCGGCATCAACACGATCTTCGGGCGCTACACCGGCCAGTCCGGCGAGGGCCTGCGCTACAACTTCCCTTACCCGATCGGCTCGGTGCAGAAGCCCAACGTCGGCATCGTGAACTCGATTCCGATCGGCTACATCAACGCCGGCAACACCACCCGCCAGCGCGACGTGCCGGAAGAGAGCCTGATGCTCACCGGCGACGAGAACATCGTCGATATCGATTTCGAGGTGCAGTGGCGCGTCAATCCGCTCAAGGCGGAGGACTACGTCTTCAACCTCGCCAACCCGGACGGGACGATCAAGGCCATCGCCGAGAGCGCGATGCGCGAGGTCATCGGCCGCCGCAATATCCAGGCGATCCTGACCAACGAGCAGTCGAGCATCGCCCAGGAGGTCAAAGAGATCGTCCAGGGCGCGCTCGACGAGTACGGCGCGGGCGTGCGGATCGAGGTCGTGCAGCTCACCAGCGTCACCCCTCCGCCCGAGGTGCGGCCCGCCTTCATCGACGTGAACGCGGCCCAGCAATACGCCCAGCAGGTGCGCAACGAGGCCGAGACCTACGCCAGCCGCGTGGTGCCCGAGGCCCGAGGCAACGCGAGCAAGGTCGTCCAGGCGGCCGAGGCCTACCGTTCGCAGGCGACCTCCGAGGCGACCGGTCAGGCCTCCCGCTTCCGGCAGGTCTACGATTCCTACAAGGTCGCGCCCGAGGTGATCCGCGAGCGGATCTTCCTCGAGACGATGGAGAAGGTGCTCGGCTCCGTGAACAAGGTCATTATCGACCAGAACGGCGGCGTGGCCGGCGCCAACAGCGCGGGCGTGCTGCCGGTGCTGCCGCTGATGGAGAACGGGCGGACGCAGACGAGCGGAGCGACGGGCCGATGAACAATCCAGCGATTCGGACAGGCCTGATCGTCATCGCGGCCGCGGTCGCGATCGGGCTCTACGCCTCGGTCTTCACCGTCGGGCAGATGCAGCAGGCGCTGGTGCTCCAGCTCGGCCGCGTGCGCGACGTGCTGAACCCGGTGGGCCAGAACAAGCCCGGCCTCTATTTCAAGGTGCCGTTCACCGACAGCGTCGTGCTGTTCGACAAGCGCGTGCTCGACCTCGACCTGCCGGTGCAGACTTTGCTCACCGCCGACCGGCAGAACCTCGAAGTGGACGCCTTCGTCCGCTACCGCATCGTCGATGCGCTGAAGTTCTATCAGTCGGTCGGCACGACCGCGCTGGCGAACCAGCGTCTGGCGAGCTTCACCAACTCGGCGCTGCGCAACGTCCTGGCCCGCACCAGCCGCGACGCCATCGTGCGGACCGAGCGCGCCGACCTGATGAACACGATCCAAGAGGACGTGAACAAGCAGGCCAAGGGGCTCGGCATCGAGATCGTCGATCTGCGCATGACCCGCGTCGACCTTCCCGCCAAGAACAGCCAGGCGGTCTACGATCGCATGACGTCGGAGCGGAAAAAGGAGGCCACCGACATCCGCGCCAACGGCGACCAGGCGGCGACGCTGATCCGCGCCAAGGCCGACCGCGACGTCGTCGTGATCCTGGCCGAAGCCAACCAGCAGCAGGAAGAGCTGCGCGGTCAGGGCGATGCGGACAGGAACCGCATCCTGGCGGAAGCCTTCGGGCAGGATGCCGACTTCTTCGCCTTCTACCGGTCGATGCAGGCCTACGAGCAGGCGCTGAAGGGTCAGGACACGCGGCTCGTGGTGAGCCCGAACTCGGACTTCTTCCGCTACTTCAACGATCCGCAGGGTCGTCGCCCGCAGGGTGCCCGCAGCGGCGGCACCGAGCCGACGGCCTCGGGTGCCGGCGCCACCACCGGCGCCGTGCGCTGAGCCTGCGGCCGATAGGACCATCCCGGCCGGCGCCCTTGATCAGGGATGCCGGCCGCCGAATTTATAAGCCGGCCTGAAACAGGCACGCTCGGAGCTTGAGGGAACGTCCATGAGAGTCGCCGCGAACGCCGTCCGGGGCCGAACGCCGTCGTTTGCCCGGCGCGCCTCATCGGCCCTGGCCGCCGCGGTGCTGGGCGTCAGCGTCACGGTCACTGCCCTGCCGATGCCCGCCTTCGCCCGTGGCCCGGAATCGCTCGCCGACCTCGCCGAGAAGGTGACGGATGCCGTGGTGAACATCTCGGCCTCGACCACGGTGGAGGCCAGCAACCGCGGCGGCCGCAACCTGCCGCAGCTGCCTCAGGGCACGCCGTTCGAGGACCTGTTCGAGGAATTCTTCAAGCGGCGCGGCCAGGGCGCGCCGAAGGGCGACGAGGACAGCCCGCGCGGTCCCACGCGCAAGTCGAACTCGCTGGGCTCCGGCTTCATCATCGATGCGTCGGGCATCGTCGTGACCAACAACCACGTCATCGGCGACGCCAACGACATCCAGGTCATCCTGCACGACGGCACCAAGCTGAAGGCGGAGATCATCGGCAAGGATTCGAAGATCGACCTCGCCCTGCTCCGGGTGAAGCCCACCGCCGACCGCCCGCTCAAGGCCGTGCCGTTCGGCGATTCCGACAAGATGCGCCCGGGCGACTGGGTGATGGCGATCGGCAACCCGTTCGGCCTCGGCGGCTCGGTCTCCGCCGGCATCGTCTCGGCACGCGGCCGCAACATCGAGTCCGGCCCCTACGACAACTACATCCAGACGGATGCGGCCATCAACAAGGGCAATTCGGGTGGCCCGCTGTTCAACATGGACGGCGAGGTGATCGGCATCAACACCGCGATCCTCTCGCCCTCGGGCGGCTCGGTCGGCATCGGCTTCGCGGTGCCGTCGGGCACGGCGAGCCAAGTCGTCGATCAGCTCCGGCAGTTCGGCGAGGTCCGCCGCGGCTGGCTCGGCGTGCGCATCCAGAACGTCGACGAGGCCACCGCCGAGGCGCTCGGCCTCAAGGGCGGCGCCAAGGGCGCGCTGGTGGCCGGCGTCGATGAGAAGGGCCCGGCCAAGACCGCCGGGCTCGAAGTCGGCGACGTCATCGTCAAGTTCAACGGCGTGCCCGTGAAGTCTTCGAGCGAACTGCCGCGCATCGTCGCCGCGACCCCGGTCGGCAAGACCGTCGATGTCCAGATCGTGCGCAAGGGCGAGGAGCAGACGAAGTCCGTCCTGCTCGGCCGCCTCGAGGACGGCGAAAAGACCCAGGTCGCCAACGTCAAGCAGCCGGAGGCGGAATCCGTCAACCGCCAGATCCTCGGCCTCAACCTCTCCGGCCTCAACGACGAGGCGCGCCGCCGCTACGGCATCAAGGAGAGCGTGAAGAGCGGCGTGGTCGTCACCAAGGTCGATCCGAACTCGACCGCCGCCGACAAGCGCATCCAGCCCGGCGAGGTCATCGTCGAGGTCGGGCAGGAGGCGGTCGCGAACCCGGCCGACGTGACGAAGCGCGTCGAGGCGCTCAAGAAGGAAGGCCGCAAGTCGGTGCTGCTGCTGGTCGCCAGTGCCAGCGGCGACGTGCGCTTCGTGGCGATCGGGCTGGAGTAAGCGGCGACCCGATCGACGCCTTTACCATCCTCTCTTCCCGAACCGGGGGAGAGGGGATGGGTACGCGGTCGGGCTGCGTCACGAAGCTTCGGGCTGTGGTCGGAAGAATCTAGGCAACGAACTCTGCGGCCGAGAAACCCTGAAGGTAGAGCAGCGCGGTCAGGTCGCCGTGTTCGATTCGCACCTGCGCCGCCTGCGCCACCTTCGGTTTGGCGCGAAAGGCGACACCGAGCCCGGCCTCTCCGAGCATCGGCAGGTCGTTCGCCCCGTCACCCACGGCGATCGTCTCCGCGCCACTCAAGCCCAACCGCTCGCGCAGTTCGATGAGGCTCGCGCGCTTGGCCTCCGCGCCGACGATCGGCTCGACCACCCGTCCCGTCAGGTGTCCGTCCGCCACATCGAGGCGGTTGGCGCGGGTTTCGTCAAAACCGAGACGGGTGCCGATGGGGCCGGTGAACAGGGTGAAGCCGCCCGAGACAAGGCAGGTGAAAGCGCCATGCGCCCGCATCGTCGCGACGAGGGTGCCGCCGCCCGGTGTGAGGCGGATGGCGTCGCGGATCAGACCGTCGATCACGCCGACGGATAGGCCTTTCAGCAGGCCCACCCGCTCGCGCAGGGCCGGCTCGAAGGCGACCTCGCCGCGCATGGCCCGCTCGGTGATCGCCGCCACCTGATCCTTGATGCCGACGACGTCGGCGAGTTCGTCGATGCATTCCTGCTCGATCATGGTCGAGTCCATGTCGGCGAGGAACAGCCGCTTGCGGCGGTGCTGATCGTGGGGGAGCACGGCAACGTCGATCGGTTCGGAGCCGAACGCCGCGCGCAGGGCCTCGGTGAGAGCCGGCGCGTCGTCGGGCGTGCCCGGCACCAGAAGTTCGGCCGCGACCTCACCATGGAGCGTTCGCGGTTGATGCTCCGTCCGCGTGACGCGGCGCGCCTCGGCGAGCACCGCATCGGTGATGGCGGGCCGAGCGGGGTTTGCTATCAGCGTCGCGACGAGGGTCATGGAGATGTGCCGTGCGGAGTCCGGACGGGCAGGAAACAGGGCGTCCGGCTGCCATCCTCATTGCAGGGCCCACCGCGTCGGGCAAGTCAGCGCTGGGCTTGCGGATCGCGCGCGCCTTCGGCGGCACGGTGATCAATACCGATTCGATGCAGGTCTACGCGGACCTGCGCGTGCTCTCGGCGCGGCCCTCCGCCGAGGAGGAAAGGCTGGCTCCCCATCTTCTCTACGGCCGCATCGACGGGGCGGTGAACTTCTCCGTCGGGCACTTCCAGCGGCACGCGGCCGCGCTTCTTTCGAAGATGGACGCGGGAACCCTGCCGGTCTTCGTCGGCGGCACCGGCCTCTACTTTCGCAGCCTCGACGAGGGCATCTCGGATCTGCCGGAGGTGCCCGACGACGTCCGGCACCGGATCCGAGCGGAGGCGGACGGACAGCCGACCGAGACGCTTCACGCCGCGCTCGCATTGCGCGATCCCGAGAGCGCCCAGCGGCTGCGGCCCTCGGACCGGATGCGCGTGATGCGGGCGCTCGAGATCCACGCGGCGACCGGCCGCTCCATCGGCTCGTTTCACGAGGTCCGTGTGCCGGGCCCGCTCGCCGGAAAGCCGATGCTGAAGCTCTTCCTCGCCACCGAGCGCGAGACGCTGCGCCAGCGTATCGACGCGCGCTTCGTGACGATGATGGAGCAAGGCGCCCTGGAAGAGGTCGCCGCGCTCCGGGAGCGGCATCTCGATCCGTTGCTACCGGTGATGCGCGCCCACGGCGTGCCGGGGCTGATCGCGCATCTCGATGGGACGATCTCCCGCGAAGAAGCGATCCAGCGTGGTCAGGGCGACACCCGCCGCTACGCGAAGCGCCAGTTCACGTGGTTCCGCCACCAGATGGGCGAGGATTGGCACTGGACCACGCCGGAGGAGGCGTGGTCCCTGGTGCAGACCCGGCTCAGCGCTCCAATCGGGCGATGAGGGACGAGGTGTCCCAGCGCTTGCCGCCCATGGCCTCGACCTCGGCGTAGAACTGATCGACCAGCGCCGTCACCGGCAACCGGGCGCCGTTGCGGCGCGACTCGGCGAGCAGGATGCCAAGATCCTTGCGCATCCACTCCACCGCGAAACCGAAATCGAATTTGTCCGCGTTCATGGTCCGGCCGCGATTCTCCATCTGCCAGGAGCCGGCCGCGCCCTTGGAGATCACGTCGAGCACGGCCTCTACATCGAGGCCGGCGCGCTTGCCGAAGTGGATCGCCTCCGAGAGCCCCTGCACCAACCCAGCAATGGCGATCTGATTGACCATCTTGGTCAGCTGGCCCGATCCGGAAGGCCCGAGCAGACGGCAGGACTTGGCGTAAGCCATGATGACCGGTTCGGCCTCGGCGTAGGTCGCCTCCTCGCCGCCGCACATCACGGTCAGCACGCCGTTTTCCGCGCCCGCCTGGCCGCCGGAGACCGGGGCGTCGATGAACCGAAGTCCGGCCGCGTCCGCCGCAGCGGACAGTTCGCGGGCGACCTCGGCCGAGGCGGTGGTGTGATCGACGAAGATCGCGCCCTTCTCCATGCCGGCGAAGGCGCCGTCCGCGCCGAGCACCACCGAACGCAAATCGTCGTCGTTGCCGACGCAGGCAAACACGATGGCGCATCCGGCCGCCGCCTCGCGAGGCGTTGCGGCGGCGTGGCCTCCGTTGCCGGCAACCCACGCCTCGGCCTTGGCAGCGGTGCGGTTGAAGACGGTGACGTCATGGCCCTTCCTCGCAAGGTGCCCCGCCATCGGCGAGCCCATCACGCCGAGGCCCAGGAACGCGACTTTCGCCATGGATTTGGTGTCTCCGGTATCCGATCGTCTCAGGGCGAGCTCTAGCCTCGCGCGCATGACATTCAAAATGCAAAGCGCAGCAGCGCGCGAGCGCTTTCCGATGAAGTGGACGCCGGCTCAGCGAAAGAATGCGCGTTGAAACGCCTTCCGAGAGACGCCGGCCTGATGCAACCCGGTTGGATACGGCTCGAGTGACGACCGTTGCCGCTGCGGAGCCGCTCAGCTAGGGTCCGCCCGCAGATGCAAGACCGCGCCCGAAACCCCTATACCGGTCTTGCCGACCACGCCTTCTGGGATCGCTCCGTCGGCTCGCTGCCGCTGTTCGCCCTCGACCCGATGGCCGGTCCGCCGATACCGGATGGGTTCCGTCTGACCCGGCAGACCCGGATCGCCACGGCGGGTAGCTGCTTTGCCCAGCACATCGCCGACAGACTCCAGGCGAGCGGCTACCATTACCTCGTCACGGAGGATGCACCCGAAGGCGTCACGACGGACGAAGCGCGTGCGCGCGGCTACCGCCTGTTCTCGGCGCGCTACGGCAACGTCTACACCGCGCGCCAGCTCCTGCAGCTCATCGAGCGGGCCTATGGCCGCTTCACCCCCGCCGATACCGTTTGGGAAAGAGCGGATGGGCGCTTCGCCGACCCGTTCCGGCCGCGCATCGAGCCTGCGGGCTTTGCTGGCCCCGAAGCGATCGAGGCGGAACGGCAAGCGCACTTCGCCCAGATGCGCCGGCTCTTCGAAAACCTCGACGTCTTCGTCTTCACCCTCGGCCTCACCGAGGGCTGGCAGGCAACGGCCGATGGGGCGGCTTTCCCGCTCTGCCCGGGCGTAGCCGCCGGCACCTTCGATTCGGAGGCCTACGTTTTTAGGAACCAGCCGGTCGAGGAAGTGATCGCGGATCTCTCCGCCTTCGCCGACGCCCTGAAAGCGGTCAATCCGAGGGCGCGCCTGATTCTAACGGTCTCGCCGGTGCCGCTTGTCGCGACCTATGAAGGGCGCCACGTGCTGCAATCGACCGTACACAGCAAGGCGGTGCTCCGGGTCGCCGCCCAGCGTCTCGCCGACACCCGCGACGATACGCTGTACTTCCCATCCTACGAGATCATCACCTCGCCCGAGGGCGCCTTCCGCTATCTCGAGAGCGATCTCAGGTCCGTCAGCAAGGACGGTGTCGATCATGTCATGCGGGTCTTTTTCCGCCATCTCACCGAGGGCGGGGACCACGACGCCCTCCCCGCTTCCAGCCGCAGCCTGCACGAGGCGCGCCATGAATTCGCCCGGCAGGCCGCCGTGGTCTGCGACGAGGAATTGCTGGCAGCCGGAGGCACGCGGCCGTGGCTAGGCGAATCGTCGTCGTCGGCAACAACTGCCAAGTCGCCGTCCTTGCGGGGTGCCTGGGGTTCCTTGCGCCGGATGCTGAGATCGCGTCGGTAGAGCCGGCGACGTTCTCGCAGTTCGACTCAAGTCCCGCGCGGCTGCTGGACGCGGTCCGGGACGCCGACCTGACCGTGTGCTTTCCATTCGAGGCCGGTCCGTTCGGCGAGGTGACGCCCGCGCGGATCTTCGAAACCGCTCGGTTCGTCGTGCCCGTCCCGACGATCGTGTTCCCGGCCTTCCACCCGGATATCGTCTACATCACCCACAAGGGCGGCCTGTTCGGCTCGCCGATGGGCGATTACCACTCGGCGCTGATCGTCTACGGTTTCGCCCGCGGCTTCTCGGCCGATGACATCGTCTCGCTGTTCCGGGCCGAAGTTTTTTCGCGCGTCGGCTATCTCGACGGCTGGTTTCCCAATCGCGACGCCCTGCTGGCGATGAGCCACGCGCACGGCTGCAACCTCGACCGCCTGTTCGCCGGGTGGATGCGCCGCGGCTGCTTCATGCACACGATCAATCACCCGAAGCTGTTCGTGCTCGCGGATCTCGCGCGCGACGCGCTTCACCGCGCCGAGATCCCGGCGCGATCGGCGGCCTGCGAGGATTACCTGCCCGATCCGCTCAGCGGCAGCATCTGGCCGGTCTATCCGGAGATCGCGGCTCGGCTCGGCGTCACCGGCAGCACGACCTTCAAGCCGCCGCTCGGCGGCCTGAACTTCCTCGTGGATGCCGCCCGCTGCATCGAGTTGCGGACGATGGTCGAGGGATCGCTGGCGATCTACGCGCACACGCCGAAGATCGCCACGCAGTGCGATCGCGTTCAGAATTGGCTCGCGAATCGGGAGATTCGCGACAGTCTCGTCCCGGTCGCGGGCTGAAAATCGTCAGCCCCCAGTCACGCTCATATGCCGCGGTACGGCCGCCGGGCGCGCGCGCTCGATGACGAAGTCGTGGCCCTTGGGCTTGCGGGAGATCGCCTCTACGACGGCCTGCGTCACCAGCGCGTCGTCGGGCGAGGCGCGCAGGGCCGCGCGCAGATCGGCCGCATCCTCCTGGCCGAGGCACATGTAGAGCTTACCGGTGCAGGTGAGACGCACCCGGTTGCAGCTCTCGCAGAAATTGTGCGTCAGCGGCGTGATGAAACCGAGCCGCCCGCCGGTCTCCTCGATCCGCACGTAACGCGCCGGCCCACCGGTGCGGTCGGGCAGCGGGGTCAGCGTGAAGCGTTGCTCGAGGCGCTGGCGCGCGACCGACAACGGCAGGAACTGGTCGGTGCGGTCGCCCTCGATCTCGCCGAGCGGCATGACTTCGATCAGCGTCAGATCCATGCCGAGCCCGTGGGCCCAGGTCATCATGTCGGCGATCTCATCCTCGTTGACGCCCTTGAGCGCCACGGCGTTGATCTTGACCTTGATACCGGCCGCGCGCGCCGCCTCGATCCCCGCCAGCACCACCGACAGATCGCCGCGCCGGGTGATCGCCCGGAATTTGTCGGGGTCCAGCGTGTCGAGCGAAACGTTGATCCTCCGAACGCCGAGTTCGGCCAACTCGGGCGCGAAGCGGGCAAGCTGGGAGCCGTTGGTCGTCAGCGTCAGCTCGTCGAGGGTGCCGCTCTCCAGGTGGCGGGAGAGCCGGCGGAACAGATGCATGATGTCGCGGCGGACCAGCGGCTCGCCGCCGGTGATCCGCAGCTTGCGCACCCCGCGATCGATGAACACGCCGCAGAGCCGATCGAGCTCTTCCAGCGTCAACAGATCGCGCTTGGGCAGGAACTGCATGTCCTCGGACATGCAATAGGCACAGCGGAAGTCGCAGCGATCCGTCACCGAGATCCGGAGATAGGTGATCGCCCTTTGGAAAGGGTCGATCAGCGGCGCCGGCCGCACGGGCGCGAGGGTATCGTCGGCGGGGCCCCACATACGCGCCTCTGAACTCGACTCGGTGCCGGCATGGGTGGTTTTGTCGGCTGACAGATCCAACATGGCCATCCATATGAGGGCGGTGGCATTCCCCGGCAAGCGCGGGAGCGCAACGCCGGCATGAGAGCGTGGAATCGACCGTCATGAGTGAGCGCTGGCCCACCGAGATCCGCCTGTCGGGTGACAAGCGCATTTTGACCGTCGCGTTCGATGGCGGCGGTCGCTTCGAGCTGCCTGCCGAATACTTGCGCGTGTCGAGTCCCTCAGCGGAGGTTCAAGGCCATTCTCCGGCCGAGCGCAAGGTGCTGGGTGGCAAGCGCGATGTCGCAATCCTCTCGGTCGAGCCCATCGGCAACTACGCCGTGAAGCTGTTCTTCGACGACATGCACGATACGGGCATCTACGGGTGGGACTACCTGTTCGACCTCGGCCGCGAGTATCGGAACCGCTGGTCGACCTACCTTCGCGAGCTGGAGGAGCGCGGCCTTACCAGGGATCGCGTGGCCAGCGCTCCCGCAAAACCGAGCCATGGCGGCGGGAGCTGCGGAAGCGGCGGTTGCGGCTGCCACTGAGATCACGCTGAGATCGTCGAACGTGAGACGGGCCACGCTTGAAGGTGGCCCGCCAGACGCATCAGCTCGGCTGCTCCTCGACTTGGTCGAGATCCTCATCCGGGATCGCATCCGGCCGATGCGGCGGGGGATCCCCAGCCGGCGGCTGAGGAGCGGGGGCTGGATCACCGATCGGCTTCGGCTCGGACTCTGATTTCGGCCGATCATTCTGTGCAGTCACGGTTCTCTCCATGGACGGGGCGTCGGCTATCGGCCAGTGGCAAGGCCGAACGCCGTGCTCAGACGGGGCAAATTGACATTCGCTTACGCGGCGCCCGACGTGCTCCACTCCTTCTTCACCTCGTCGGCACTCCGATCGAGGCGGACCTGATCACCTTCGACGGCGATCACGAGGTTGAGGGGGATGTAGTGGTGGAGCCCGCCCGCGTCGGCATCGCTCTTCGTCAGCTTAATCTCGCCTTTTCCGACGTGATCCACCGTACCGACATGTCCGCCATCGGAACCGACGACGGTGGCATGCTCGCGAATCTGGCTGGCATCGACCATGGCTGTCCTCCCTGTTGAGGGAGCCAACCGGCATTGCGTGGGGAGGTTCCGCGTCGGCGATCCACGCAGCTCGGGGGAGGACCTGCGACGGTCCGCCATTGAACGATACCCCGCCCCGTCCGTTGCCGTGCGGTATTTCAACGGAGGTAGCGCGTGTCAGCGAACGAGTTCCAACACCGCGTCGGTCAGGACGTGGATTCCGTCGATCAGCTCAGCAGCGTCGTCATCCTCGGACTGGCCGTGGCGGGCGGCATCGCCGCGGTCGTGCTGGATCTCCTGCTGATCGGCTGACGCGTCGCTCGCTTGGACCGAGACCAACTTGAACCAAGACCAACTTGGACCTCACCCAAACGAAAAGGGCCGGCATCGCTGCCGGCCCTTTCTCATTGACGTCTCGGACGGACGATCAGCGCTGGACGACGACCCGGGCGCCGACCTTCACGCGACTGTAGAGATCCGTCACATCCTCGTTGGTCATGCGGATGCAGCCGGAGGAAACCGCCGTGCCGATCGTCTCCGGCTCGTTGGAGCCGTGGATGCGATAGATCGTGTTGCCGAGATACATCGCGCGCGCGCCGAGCGGGTTCTCGATACCGCCCTTCATGTAGCGCGGCAGATCGGGACGGCGGCGCAGCATCTCCGACGGCGGGCGCCAATCGGGCCATTCGCGCTTCATCGTGACGGTCTGCGTGCCGCCCCAGGTGAAGCCGGGACGACCGACGCCGACGCCGTAGCGCAGGGCCTCGCCGCCCGGCTGGATGAGGTAGAGCCGGCGCTCGGCCGTCGAGACGACGATGGTGCCGGGGGCGTAGGGTCCGGAATAGGGAACCGTATCGCGCGGAATCGCGGTCATCTGCGGCACGGTCGATGCAAGCGGGTCAGCGGCCGAGGCGGGCGCGCCCGGGACATCCGCCGGGAGAGCTGCGTTGGCGGTCGGCAACGTGTTCTGCGGGCGCACGCGCACCGTCAGAACCTCGGTCAGCGGCTGACGCGTGAGCGGGTCGATCTCATAGGCTGCGGCGGGGCTTGCCAGCGCGAACGTCGCGCAGGCAAGCCCGCTCAGGGCAACGACGAAACGGCGCATCAGGGCCTCTCGGGGCAGGCGAAGAACAGGGGACGCGGTGGAACAACCGCCGCACGATGCCGTGCGGACCCTCGCCAAGGCGTAAACGCTCCCCGTCTAAAGCCAAGCTTGATTTGCAGTGCAGCACCGCTTCGGCCAGCCTCGTGACCGTGTGGCCACACTGTGGCAGCTCGGCCGTGCGGGCAAGGATTTTCGTGGTGGCCGGAACCTTCCCGAGCCTTGCTTCGGCGGATGGTGTCACCGTCCGCCCTCATGCCGAAGCCGGCTTGGCCGCGTCATCACGGTCGCGGAATCCTGGGGACTGCGCCGGCCGCTACGCCGCGTCGAGCCCCAAATCGATGATCGCCGAGCTGTGGGTGATCCAGCCGACCGAGATCAGATCGACGCCCGACGCCGCCACGGCGCCGACGGTCTCCCGAATGATCCGGCCCGAGGCCTCGGTCACGGCGCGTCCGTCGACCATCGCCACCGCCTGCCGCAACGTGTCGGGGCTCATGTTGTCGAGAAGCACCGCGTCGGCGCCGACCGAAAGCGCCTCTTCGAGCTGGGCCAGGGTGTCGACCTCGACCTCGATCTTGACGAGGTGCCCGGTTCTCGCGCGTGCGCGCTCGATGGCGGGGATGATGCCGCCCGCGACGGCGACGTGGTTGTCCTTGATCAGCACCGCGTCGTCGAGGCCGAAGCGGTGGTTCGAGCCGCCGCCGGCGCGCACCGCGTGCTTCTCGAGCGCCCGCAGGCCCGGCGTGGTCTTGCGGGTGCAGACGATCCGCGCCTTGCCGTGCGGCCGCGCCGCCTCGACCAGCGAGGCCGTCGCCGTAGCGACGCCGCTGAGCCGGCAGAGCAGGTTGAGGGCAACGCGCTCGGCGGTCAGCACGGCGCGAGCCGGGCCGGAGAGACGGATCACGGTATCGCCCGGCACGACGCGGGATCCGTCGGGCCGATCGACCGAAACCGTCAGGCTCGGATCGATCAACTCGAACGCGATGGCGGCGGCATCCGTGCCGGCGATCACTCCGTCCTGACGGGAGGCGATGACCGCTTCCATGCGCTCGCCCGCGGGCACGATGGCATCGGTGGTGATGTCGCCGGCCCGACCGAGATCTTCGAGAAGGGCCGCCCGCACCACGGGCTCCACGAGAAGGCGCGGCAGCGGCAGCAGGATGTCGTCAGGCATCGGTGAGTTCCTGAAGCGCGCACGAGGCGACCGCTGCGGCGGGCGTGACGACGGAGTGCCGGGCCGGCAACTGGGCCGGATGATCGCTGCGCCAGTGGGCGCCGCGGCTCTCGCACCGATCGAGGGCGGAGCGAGCAATCATCAGTCCCGTGGCGGCCGCATCGCTGCCGCGCTCGGACAGATCGGCGAGACGGGCGATGGCCTGCGACAAGCCGGCATCATGGCGCACCACGCCGACGCAGCGTTCCATGATGCCGCGAACCTCGGCGAGCGCCGCGGCATCCTGCGGCGGGATCTCCGGCAGCGGCGCCGGGTGATCCGTGCTCACCGGGGCCGAGACGGCATCGATCGACTCGGCGATGCGCGGCGCGAAGGCCAGCGCTTCGAGAAGCGAGTTGCTGGCAAGGCGGTTGGCGCCGTGCAGACCAGTCGAGGATACCTCGCCGCACGCCCAGAGGCCCGGCACGGTGCTGCGGCCGGCGGCGTCCACGAGGATGCCACCCATGTGGTAGTGCGCCGCCGGACGGACCGGGATCGGTTGGACCGCCGGATCGATGCCGGCCTCGGCGCAGAGCGCGAAAACCGTCGGGAAGCGCTGCGGCATGCGGGCGCCGAGCGGGCCGCGGGTATCGAGATAGACCGTGCGGCCACGGCCGAGCGCCTGGAAGATGCCCCGGGCCACCACGTCGCGGGGGGCAAGATCGCCACCCTCGATCCCCGCCATCACGGGCGCGCCGTCCTCATCGATCAGCACCGCCCCCTCGCCGCGGAGTGCTTCGGTCGCGAGCGGCATCGGATCGCGGCCAGCGGCGATGGCAGTCGGGTGGAACTGAACGAATTCGAGGTCGCGCAAAGTTGCACCCGCCCGCGCGGCGACGAGAAGCCCTCGCCCGAGGGCGCCCCGCGGGTTCGTGGTCGAGGCGTAGAGCGCACCGGTGCCGCCGGTCGCCAGCACCACGGCGCGGGCGGGCAAGCGGAAGGCCGCGCCGTCGCGCTCACACACGACACCGCAGACATGGCCATCGGCATCCTGCATCAGGCCGTGCAGGCCGGCGACGAGGACTTCGATCGAGGGTGTCGCCTGGACGGCGCGCACCAGCGCATCGAGCACGGTACGGCCGGTGGAATCACCCCGCGCCCGCACGATCCGGCGGCGGCTATGAGCGGCCTCCAGCCCGAGCGCCAGGGCGCCGTCCGCCTCCCGGTCGAAGCCGGTGCCGAGGGCAACGAGCCAATCGATCAGGCCCGGCCCCGCCTCGGCGACGCGCAGGGCGACCGCCGGCTCGCTCAGGCCGGCGCCCGCGGCAAGCGTATCGTCCGCGTGGAGCGAGGGCGCATCGTCCGCCCCCATCGCGGCGGCGATGCCGCCCTGTGCCCAACCCGTGGCAGTGCCGGCCCCGAGGGGCGCGGCCGTGACGAGGGTGACGGGGCGCGGCGCGAGCCGTAGGGCCGTGGCGAGCCCGGCGACCCCGGCGCCGACCACGACCACCCGGTCGGCAGGACTCCGGGCGAAGACGCTCATCAGGCGGCCTGCCGCGGTGAGACGGTCTGGGTCGGCTTCACCGCGAGCATCCGTTCGACGGCGAGGCGCGCCCGCTCGGCCAGCCCTTCCTCGACGGTGATCTCGTGCGTCATCGTCTCCAGCGCCTCACGGATGTTGCGCAAGGTTATCCGCTTCATGTGCGGGCAGAGGTTGCAGGGCTTGATGAACTCGATGTCGGGGTTGGCCACCGCGATGTTGTCGGCCATCGAGCACTCGGTCACGAGCACGACCTGGGACGGTCGTTTCTCGGTGACGTAGTTCATCATCATCGCCGTCGAGCCGGAAAAGTCCGAGGCCTCGACCACGTCAGGCGGGCATTCCGGATGGGCGATCACGGTGATGCCGGGATAGCTTTCGCGCACGTCGGCGATGTCGGCCGGGGTGAAGCGCTCATGCACCTCGCAATGTCCGGCCCAGGTCAGCATCTCGACCTCGGGCACCTGCTTCTGGACGTTGCGGGCCAGGAACTCGTCCGGAATCATCAGAACCCGCGGCACGCCGAGGGCGCGCACGACGTCGGCGGCGTTGCCGGAGGTGCAGCAGACGTCCGACTCCGCCTTCACCGCGGCGGAGGTGTTGACGTAGGTCACGACCGGCACGCCCGGATACTTGGCACGCAGGGCCCGCACGTCGGCTGCGGTGATCGAATCGGCGAGCGAGCAGCCGGCGGCCATATCGGGCATCAGCACGGTCTTGCCGGGGTTCAACAGCTTGGCGGTCTCGGCCATGAAGTGGACACCGGCCAGCACGATGACGTCCGCATCGACCCGCGCGGCCTCGCGCGCCAGAGCGAGACTGTCGCCGACGATGTCCGCCACGGTGTGGAAAATCTCCGGCGCTTGGTAGTTGTGCGCCAGAACCACCGCGTTGCGCTCGCGTTTCAGGCGCAGGATGGCTTCGACGTCGGGAGCCAGCGCCGGCCACTCGATCGCGGGCACGTGACGGCTGACGCGCGCGTAGAGATCGGGCAGCGGGAAGGCCCGGTCGGCCGGCTCGCGAAGGGCGGATCCTGCCTCGGACATCGCGGTCTCCTTTATGCTCAAAATGAGCATTGTGCCGCCTAAGTTAGGCGCCGCCTGTGGCAATGTCCAGATATGCTGAGACTGAGCATAACGATTTTGCGACGCAAAATTTTGCTGCACCCGCACAGGTGCGCCCGGCATGACATGCAAGAAACCTCAACCTTGCTGAAGCATCAACAGACGAAATGTGTCATTCGATAATTTTCATCAACACCTTAGATGCATGCTCCAAATCACTTAAATCCAACGTTAACTGGGCATCGCTAATAGTCGGCGGCGACATGATAGAGAGTGCTGCGCCCAATCTTACTCAACCGATGGCTGTGTCTTTGCCACCGAGCGAAACCTTTCTGGGCAGGCCTCTCCATAATAAGTGGCAAAAAAAGTAATTGGGGGCCTCTGAAGCCATGCTGTCTCTCAAGCTCGGCCGTACTGCCGCATCGTCCGCACCTGTTTCATCCGAGATCCCGACCGCCGGCCCTTCCGACGACGCGCGTCTGATCGCGGCGATTCAGCGCCTCGCCAATCGCGCCGGATTCGACGAAACCACCGTGCCGGGTCACGCGGTGGGTGCCGCCCTGAGCGACCTCGAGCGGGTACGGCGCAACGATCTGCGTGCCGAACGAGCCAACATCGCCGCCGTCGCCAGGGAAGCCTCGGAAGGCGCGATCAATATCGGCTGGACGACCTACGACGTGGGCGAAGTCGCGCAATCGACGCAGACCATCGCGAGCGCGATCGAAGAGATGGGCGCCTCGATTGCCGAGGTCGCCGAGACCTCGGAGGTCGCCGGCTCCAACGCTGCCGAGGCGCGCCAAGCGATGACGGCCTGCATGTCCGACGTCGGCAATGCCCGCTCGGCCATGGACGCGATCCGCGACCGCACCCACCAGATCGACGAGCGCCTCCAGCTTCTCCAGAACGCCATCGCCGAGATCGGCACCATGGCGGGCACCATCGCCACGATCTCGAGCCAGACCAATTTGCTCGCCCTCAACGCCACCATCGAGGCGGCCCGCGCGGGTGAGGCGGGACGCGGCTTCTCGGTGGTCGCCGCCGAGGTGAAATCGCTCTCGGGCCAGACCGCGCGCTCGACCGAGCAGATCCGCACGTGGCTCAACACCCTCCAGGGCGAAATGAGCCAGATCGCCCGTGCCGTCGAGGAGAGCCGCGGAGCGGTCTCCACAGGAAGCAGCGTCGTCGACAGCCTCGGCGCTCGCGTCGAGAGCGCGGCCGAACGGATCGCCCGCACGAGCGAGATGACCACGGCCCTCGCGGCGGCCATCACGCAGCAGAGCAGCGCGACGGCTGAGATTTCGAGCAGCGTCCAGAGCATCGCCGCCAAGGCCGCCAAGACCCGCACCGAGATCGATGCCATCACCAAACGCCTCGTGAAGGCCGAGACGGTGGCACAGACGGCGCTGGCGGATCCGAGTGGGGTCGAGCTGTACGAATTGGTGCGTCTGCCGGCCGATCTCGGCCTGTGGAAGCGCGGTCTCGCGACGATCCTGCTCGGCGCGGCGCCCGCCGATCCGGCGGCGGCGATCCTGCGGGGCCGGGCCGCCCGGCAGGCGGTGGAAGGCCTGACCTCCGATCCGATCCGCCGGAACGCGGCCGAAGCCTTCCTGAAGGCCGAGGCAACCGCCCACAACGAGGCCGAGCGGATGGTGAAAGCCCTGGCCCAGAGCAACTGGGATGTCGGCACCCCGGCCTATCAGGCCGCGAACGCGGCGATGAAGGACATGATCACCGCCGCCGCCCGGATCATCGACGCGGACTGAGCACCGCGCGGCTCCATCGCGGCGGCACTCTCACGCTGAAGCGAGGCCGCCCCTGCCTCTCGGGCAGGCGCGGACCCGGCCGTGATCAAGCGGCGTCCACGTCGTCATCGAGCGTCGGATCGCCGGTCCAGGCCGTCGCGAAGGCGGCAAGGTGGCGCGCGTCGGAGAAGGCCAGCACCGTGACCGTGCGCTCCGTCGGCATGCCACCGGGATAGGGCGCCAGAAGCACCGTCTCCTGCGAGAGGCGTGCCTCCGGTGCGTTCGCATCGATCCACGCCTTCGCCTCAGGCGTCAGCGTCGCCGGATCGGCCAGCGCCCGCGAATCGGCACGCAGTACGATGATCGTCGTGCCGAGCCCCGGATTGGAGGCCTGGATCTGCTTGATGATGTCGATCATCAACCTCTCACTTCAGACGCCGCAAATTCGCTGAGCTGCACGGTCGGCTGCGTGTCGGTGAAGTTCGGGATGTCCCCGAAAATCTCCGTCCCATCCGCTGACGCGGCGGCCTTGAACGCGTCGGCGGACTCGAAGCGCAGCAGCGCCACGACTTGGTAGGGCGGCGCGCCGCCATCCGGCGTGCCGGTCCCCGTCACGACCGTGTAGTCATGCAGACCCTTCGCGGTCCAGCGTTCACTGACCAGCGGCATGTGCTTGTTCAGATAGTAGTCCATGTCGAAACGGGTGCCGGCGCCGCTCGGGTACATTACGCTGACGAGGATCATGGCGTCTCCTTCCGCCGGCTTCTTCATCGAGCCGACGGATCGGGAACATGTCGCGCCCGCCCGCCGGATCAAGTCTCGGGCGTCGTCAGTGCAGCTTCACCCGCGGCTCGGTGCGCCGGGTGAGCGCCCGGGCCAGGGTATCGAGGCTCGTCTTCCACCAGCCGTTCACGGCCGTCTCGTGCATCTTGTAGAGCGAACGGTACATGAGCCGGGCGAACAATCCGGCGATGAACATGTTCTTCCCCTGGATAAAGCCCATCAGGTTACCGACGGCCGTGTACTCTCCGAGCGAGACGAGCGAGCCGAAGTCGCGATACTTGAACGGTTTCAGCGGCCGGCCCGCGAGACGTTTGGCCATCTGCCCGTAGAGGTGCGAGGCCTGCTGGTGAGCCGCCTGGGCGCGCGGCGGGATCGGCGTCTGGGAGCCTTCCTCGACGAGGTAGGCACAATCACCCATGGCGAAGATGTCCGGGTCGCGGGAGGTCTGCAGCGTCGCCGTGATGACGAGCTGGTTGTTGCGGGTGCTCTCGAGCCCACCGAGATCCTTGAGGAAGGCCGGCCCCTTCACGCCCGCAGCCCAGACCACGAGTTCGGAGGGGATGAAGCCGCCATCGGCGAGCTGGACGCCGTCGGCCCGCACTTCGGTGACGCGGGCCTGCACCCGGACCTCGACGCCGATCTTGGCGAGTTGGCCCATCACCTCACCCGCGAGCCTCTGCGGCACGGCGGGCAGGATGCGGTCGGCGGCCTCGATCAGGGTGATCTTCAGATCCTTGGCCGGGTCGATGCGGTCGAGGCCCGTGCGAGCGACCTCGCGGGTGGTACGGTGCAGTTCCGCCGCCAGCTCGGTGCCGGTCGCGCCCGCACCGATCACCGCCACATGGAGCTGCCCGGGCCGCACCGGACCCTCCTGAGTGTGGGCGCGCAGCATGCCGTTGACGAGGCGCTGATGGAAGCGCAGCGCCTGCTCCTTGGTGTCGAGGGCAATGGCGTGCTCGGCGACGCCCGGCGTGCCGAAATCGTTGGTGGTGGAGCCCACCGCCATGATCAGCGTGTCGTAGGGAATGGTGCGCACGGGCGTGACTTCGCGCCCCTCGCTGTCACGACTGGCGGCGAGATGGATCACCCGCTTCTCGCGATCGAGGCCGGTCATCTCGCCGATGCGGTAGCGGAAGTGGTTGGCATGGGCGTGGTGCAGGTAATCGACCGCATGGTGGCCGACATCGAGCGAGCCGGCGGCGACCTCGTGCAGCAGCGGCTTCCAGATATGGGTGCGCGCCCGGTCCACCAGGGTGATGTGGGCCTTGCCGCGCTTGCCGTAATTGTTGCCGAGCTTGGTCACCAGTTCCAGCCCGGCGGCCCCTCCCCCCACCACGACGATCTTGTGCTGATCCGTGACCGATTCGCTCGGAACCATCCTCGCCCCCAATCCCGTCGCAGGCCGCCTCGCTCGGCAGCCATTCTGTTTGGAATGATCTTACATTAGTAACCGTGCAGGCACCCACACGTTCGCCGCGTGAGTAGGACGCAAATCGGACATTACTGGAGGAAGTGTTTCGTAAAAAATTTTCGGCTACGCGCCGGGGGCGCCGGGCTGGCGCAGCGGGTGGGCGCGGGCGACCGCGTCGAGCGACAAGAGTTCCTCGCTGATGCGCTTCACCGTCGGGTAGGGAACGGTATCGATCCCGAAAATGCCGGTGCCGACCCACAGGCTGATGAGGCACAGGTCGGCGTGGCTCACCGCGTCACCCTGGCAGAAGCGGCCGGTGCCGGCCTCCGTCGAGAGCCGCGTCTCCAGCGTCCTCAAACCGGTGGTGAAGGCGTTGCGCAGGAATTCCAGCATCCGCTCCCGCGGCAGGCCGTAATTCTCCATCAGGAAGGTGCGCACCCGCGGCACGTAGAGGGGATGGGTGTCGCAGGCGACGACCTGGGCGAGCGAGCGGGCGCGGGCTCGCGCGCGCGGCTCTTCGGGGAGCAGCGAGATCCCAGGCCGGGTCTCCTCCAGATAATCGAGGATCGCCAGCGACTGCGTCAGCGGCGGGCCTTCACCATCGAACAGCGCCGGGACCGCGCCCTGCGGATTGATCGCGAGGAAGTCGGGCTTGTGCTGGTCACCGGCATCGAGGTCGAGGAAGACCTCCTCGTAGGCGATGTCCTTGAGGTTGAGGGCGATGCGCACGCGGAAAGCCGCGGCCGAGCGCCAGTTGCCGTACATCTTCACGAGGCCGTCTCCCCCTTTTGTCGTCCAGCCTTCGGCGGCCGTTTTAGGATGCTTCACTGAACTCCCGGCCTGCGACCGTCTCGCCTCTGGCAACACGGTGCGGCGGGCGTTCCGTGCGAGACACTCAGAATGCCTGAAGCGTCAGTTCGGTGTGCTCAACCTGGGGCGGAGCCTCGAAATAGGGAGAGACCATCGCCCGGTAGTCCTTCCAGGCCTGCGAGCCGGTGAAGTCCTGGGTGTGCGCCTCCAGCGTATCCCACTCGATCAGCAGGCGGTAGCGCTGCGGCTTCTCGATCGAGCGGCGCACCGCGAAGCTGCGGCAACCGGCGGCGGCCCGGAAAATCTCGGCGGCCTTCGCGATGCCGGCTTCGAATTCGGCTTCCGAACCGGGCTTCACGTCGATCTGCGCGATTTCGAGGATCATGTCCGCCGCTTCCCAGTCTTTGCCCGCCAAAGCCTTCGGGCGAGCGTTCGCTGCGGCCTATACCGGTCGCGACGGCGCCGAGAAAGAGTCGGCTCACGCCAGATTATTCAAAGGCAAACACCGTGATAGCGCGCCTCTATGCGGGTGATTTCGCCACCTTCGTTCGCGCTCCAATCGATCTCCCACATAAGCTTGCAGGGGAGCGCTTGTCGAACGAAGCTCGAACTTCGAATTTTTCCGTTATCGCGGCGCTGAAAACCTTGCGCATCAAGCGCTTGGATCAGATTCGCCTCTGGCGAGCCGACTGGAAATTTGGACAGAATACGCGCCGAGAACGCATGATCAGCCTCTTGAAAACTCGGTGGCAGTCCTTCGGCCAGCGGTGGGCGTGAGGCCGGCGACGGCTTGCTCGCGTACCACAGGGCGAGCCAGGGGCCGCCAAACAACGCGAGGATGACGAGAATTGTGAAACCGGCGCCCAGGAGGACGAATTTTGAGCCTCGCTTCATCGCTCTCACAACGCCCTTCGCGACGATGAACGAAACGCGATCGTATGCTTTGCGCACCATCGCGCAATCGGAAGGGCGAGAGGCACTCGACACGAACTTGGCCTTCGATTAGCTCTGTGATACAGAGTATTCTGCAAAGGAGGTCCAGCATGTCGGCCCACGATCGGATCCAAGCCCGCGATCACGCGCACCATTCCCTCCGGGCCGCCGAGGATGGCGAACGACGCCTGCTCGCCGCGCTTGTCTACGGGCGCGCCGCCCCCTTCCTCATCCTCTGGGGCCTCATCTGGGCAGCCGGGTTCACCAGCGCCGTTTGGGCCCCGGATCACGCCGCGCCCGCGTGGTCGGCCGTCGTGGCGCTCGGTTGGGCGGCGACGGTCGCCCTGGTGCTCGCCCAACGCCGCCGCGACCGGGAGCGTGGCTTCGGCGCCGGCGCGCGCTACGGCGCCTCGGCCGCGCTGATGAGCGCCTACGCCGGCCTGTGGGCGGTCGTCCTGCTGTCGGGGCACCCCAACGCCCACGGCATCTACGCCGGCACCGTGACCGGTTTCGCCTACCTCGTCGCTGGCCTGTGGCGCGGGCGGCTGCTCGTTGGGCTCGGGGTAGCCGTGACGCTGCTGTTTGCGGCCGGCTTCGCCGTGCCATCCCCTCAGTTCCCCCTCTACGCCGGACTGATCGGCGGCGGCGGGCTCATCGCTGCGGGCTTGGTGCTGGCCCGGCGCGATCCGACCTGATGGCCTGTCCGGCAACCCGGGGCCTTGATCCCATCATTCACGCGCCTGCCCGCCTGCGGATCATGGCCGCGCTCGCCGCCGGACCGAAGCGGCATCTGCTAGAGTTCACGCGCTTGCGCGCCCTACTCGGCCTGACCGACGGCAACCTCGGGGCGCACCTCGCCACGCTGGAGGGGGCGGGCTACGTCGCGGTGACGAAAGACTTCGTAGGCAAGCGGCCTCGGACGCGGCTGGCCGTGACGGCGGCGGGCTCGGCCGCATATCGCGCCCACGTCGTGGCTCTGCGCGCCATCCTCGACGGGAGCGAGGTCGAGGAGGTGGCGCCGGCTTCCCCGCTTTCGGACCCCGCATCCACGTAGCTCGCCGCTTGGTCTGCGAGTTACACAATCACCAAGCAAAAAAGCCCCTCCCTTGCGGGAGAGGCTTTCCTGTCGTCGAAGTCGCTCGGCCTTACGCCGCCAGGGACCGCAGCACGTAGGGCAGGATGCCGCCGTTGCGGAAGTATTCCAGCTCGTCGAGCGTATCGATCCGGCAGGTCAGCGGGACCTCCCGCTTGGAGCCGTCGGCGGAGGTGATCTCGGCGGTCAGCGTCTGGCGCGGCTTCAGCTCGCCGGACAGCCCCTTGATCGTCACGGTCTCGTCGCCCTTGAGACCGAGCGATTCCCAGGATTCCTCACCCTGGAAGACCAGCGGGACCACGCCCATGCCGACGAGGTTCGAGCGGTGGATGCGCTCGAAGCTTTCGGCGATCACGGCGCGCACGCCGAGCAACTTGGTGCCCTTGGCCGCCCAGTCGCGGGACGAGCCGGTGCCGTATTCCTTGCCGGCGAAGACGACCAGCGGCGTGCCCTCTTCGGCGTAGCGCATCGCCGCGTCGTAGATGTACATCCGTTCGCCGTCGGGCTGGTGCAGCGTCCACCCACCCTCGACGACGTTGCCGGCCTCGTCCCGCACCATCTGGTTCTTGATGCGGATGTTGGCGAACGTGCCCCGCATCATCACCTCGTGGTTGCCGCGCCGGGTGCCGTACTGGTTGAAGTCCTGCACGCGCACCTGATGCTCCTGCAGATACTCACCCGCGGGCGAGGCCGCGCGGATGTTGCCGGCAGGCGAGATGTGGTCGGTCGTGATCGAGTCGAGGAACAGGCCGAGGATACGCGCGCCCTCGATGTCGGTGATCGGGTCGGGCGTCTTGGTCATGCCCTCGAAATAGGGCGGGTTCAGCACATAGGTGGAGCCCGCATCCCAGGCGAAGGTCTCGGCCTCGGTAACCTCGACGCCCTTCCAGTTCTCGTCGCCGCCGAACACGTCGGCATAGCGGCTCTTGAACAGCTCCGAGGTGATGTTCTCCTCGATGAAGCGGTTCACCTCCTCCGAGGACGGCCAGATGTCCTTCAGGTAGACCGGCTTGCCGTCCGAACCCTGGCCGAGCGGCTCCGTGGTGATGTCGATCTGGAGCGAGCCGGCGAGCGCATAGGCGACCACCAGCGGCGGCGATGCGAGGTAGTTTGCCCGCACGTCCGGGTTCACGCGGCCCTCGAAGTTGCGGTTGCCGGAGAGCACGGCCGCCGCGACGACGTCGTTGTCGTTGATCGCCTTCGAGATCGGCGCCGGGAGCGGCCCCGAATTGCCGATGCAGGTAGTGCAGCCGAAGCCGACGAGGTTGAAGCCCAGCGCGTCGAGGCTCGCCTGGAGGCCGGACTTGTCGAGATACTCGCCGACAACCTGGCTACCGGGCGCAAGCGAGGTCTTCACCCACGGCTTAGAGGTCAGGCCCTTGGCGACCGCGTTGCGGGCGAGCAGACCGGCGCCGATCATCACGCTCGGGTTCGAGGTGTTGGTGCAGCTCGTGATCGCGGCGATCACCACGTCACCGTGGCCGATGTCGAAGTTCGTGCCCTCGACCGGGTAGCGCCGGGCGATATCGGCCGCCTTCTTGAATTCCTTCTCCATCGAATCGGCAAAGCCGACCTTTGCAGAATCGAGCAGAACCCGGTCCTGCGGGCGCTTCGGGCCGGCGAGCGAGGGACGCACCGTGCTCATGTCGAGTTCGAGCGTGTCGGTGAAGACCGGATCGGGGGTCTTGGCGTCGCGCCACATGCCCTGCGCCTTGGCATAGGCTTCGACCAGCGCGATGCGGTCGTCCTGCCGGCCCGTGACCTTCAGGAAGTCGATGGTCTTCTGATCGATCGGGAAGAAGCCGCAGGTCGCGCCGTATTCGGGCGCCATGTTGGAAATGGTTGCGCGGTCGGCGACCGGCATGTCGTCGAGGCCGGGGCCGTAGAACTCCACGAACTTGCCGACCACGCCCTTCTTGCGCAGCATCTGCGTGACGGTGAGCACGAGGTCGGTTGCAGTGGTGCCCTCGGGCAGCTTGCCGGACAGCTTGAAGCCGATGACCTCGGGGATCAGCATCGAAAGCGGCTGGCCGAGCATCGCTGCCTCGGCCTCGATGCCGCCGACGCCCCAGCCGAGCACGGCCAGACCGTTGACCATCGTGGTGTGCGAATCGGTGCCGACGAGGCTGTCCGGATAGGCGATCTCGAAGCCGTCCGAAGAATCCGTATCTTGCCGGGTCCAGACCGTCTGGGACAGGTATTCGAGGTTCACCTGGTGGCAGATGCCCGTGCCCGGCGGAACCACGGAGAAGTTATCGAAGGCCGACTGGCCCCATTTCAGGAAGGTGTAGCGCTCACCGTTGCGGGCGTATTCGAGGGCGACGTTGTCGCCGAGCGCCTTCGGGGTACCGAACTCGTCCACGATCACCGAATGGTCGATGACGAGATCGACCGGGACCAGCGGATTGATTTTTTGGGGATCGCCGCCGAGGGCGACCATGGCGTCGCGCATCGCCGCCAAATCGACGACCGCCGGCACACCCGTAAAATCCTGCATCAGCACGCGGGAGGGGCGGAAGGCGATCTCGGTCTCGGCCCTGCCCTGGTTACCGAGCCACGCGACGGCGGCCTCGATATCGGCCCGCTTGACCGAGCGGTCGTCCTCGAAGCGCAGGAGGTTCTCGAGGATGACCTTCATCGAGAACGGAAGGGCGGTCGAATCGGCCAAGCCGTTCTTCTCCGCCTCGGGAATCGAGTAGTAGGTGTAGGTCTTGCCGCCTGCTTGAAGCGTTTGGCGAGCTTTGAAGCTGTCGAGGGATGCCACGGCGAGTCGGGTCCTGAGCTGGCGTTAGCGAACACGGAGCAGGCATAACCTGCGCCACGAGAGGTGTTCGGCCGGAGGCGCTCCAAGGAGCGCGCGCCGCCCCGGGGGTGCCCGGGTAGCGAGTGCCCTCGGGGAACTCCCGGCGGCCGGGAGGCCCGCGAATGACACTCAGGATGGTGCGCGAGGGGCGGTTTGGACGCCCTTGAATGATCGCGCGGCGCAGCCTGGGCCGGTCTATAGAACGTTTCGAAATTGGCCGCTACTGGTCCGATGACACAGGCGCGCGACTGATATCGCGGCCGCGCCCGATCGATGCGTCCCCTGCCCGTCGGCGGCCAGGGCGCAGCAGCGTCGCACCGCGTCCCAGAACGCGGCGCGTTGGTATGGAGGCAGGCGTGCGAGTCGCGCCTTCCATTGCGCGCGCCCGGCAATGGCGGCGGGATCGTGGGCCAAATCCTCTTCGGACGGGTGGGGCGGAGCCCGCGCGGTCGTCTCGGCATCCATGGAAGCCCGTCCCGTGAAACTGCCGTGCGGCATCACCGATCAATGCGTCGGCGGCCCGAGCGGTTCGCGCGGCGCCGAACGATCCGCTATAGGCCGCACGAGACCGGCCTCTCCGCCCGCGAGATGTCCCGGTATTCCCCTCGCGCCAGGCGAGGCGATCCGACAGCCAGGACCGAGACGAAGCGTGCGGACCTCTCCCTCATCGAAGGCCGATCCGTGCGGTTGATCGTCGAGAATCTGGCCTGCCGCCGCTCGGGACGCCGCATCTTCTCCGGCCTTTCGTTCGCGCTCGGACCCGGCGAAGGCCTGATGGTCACCGGGCGCAACGGCGCGGGCAAGTCGAGCCTGCTCACGATGCTGTCCGGCCGCCTCAAGCCCGATGCCGGTACCATTCGCGCCGAGGGCATCGGCGAGGCGAACCTGCCGGAATGCCTCCATGTCGTCGGGCACCGGGACGGATTGAAATCGGCGCTGACGGCCGCCGAGAATCTCGAATTCGCCCGCGACCTCCTCGGCAATCCCGCCGCCTCACCGAAGGTCGCCCTGAAGGCGATGGGCCTGCCGCACGTCGCGCGGTTGCCGGTCAGCTATCTCTCGGCGGGGCAGCGGCGCCGGGTGGCGCTGGCGCGCCTCCTCGTCTGCCGCCGCCCCCTCTGGCTGCTCGACGAACCGACCGCTGCCCTGGACCTCGCCTCGCAGGCGGTTCTCGCCGGACTGATGGAACGTCACCGGGCCGAAGGGGGGCTCGTGGTCGCTGCAACACACCAAGCCCTCGGCCTGGAGGATGCCCGCGAGCTGCGCATCGGCCCGGCAGCACCCGAGGCAGCTTCTGAAGCAGCGTCCGAGGCGGAGGATTGGCTGTGATCCGTGCCTTCTCCGCCCTCCTCGCCCGCGATCTGAAATTGGCCGCGCGGGTCGGTGGCTCGGGCGCGCTCTCGCTCGTCTTCTTCCTGATGATCGTGGTGCTGGTGCCCTTCGCGCTGGGGCCCGACATGAACCTGCTGTCGCGGATCGGCCCCGCGATCCTCTGGCTCTCGGCGGTGCTGGCCACCTTGATCGGTCTCGACCGGCTGTTTCAGTCGGACGAAGAGGACGGCTCCCTCGACCTGATGACCGGCGCAGCCGTGCCTCTGGAGGTGGTGGTGCTGGCCAAGGTCCTGGCCTCCTGGCTCACCACCGGACTGCCCCTGGCGCTCGCTTCGCCGCTGTTCGGCCTGCTGGTGGCCCTCTCCCCGAAAGCCATGGGTGCCACGGCCTTGACGCTGGCCCTGGGCACGCCGGCGCTGGCCTTCATCGGCGCGGTCGGCGCGGCGCTGACCGCCACCATCCGTCGGGGCGGCCTGATCCTGGCCATCATCGTGCTGCCCCTGATGGTCCCGACCCTGATCTTCGGGGTCTCGGCCGCGGAGGCTGCACTGGGCGGCACGGTGCCGTTCACGACCCCGCTGACGGTGCTGGCCGCCCTGAGCCTGATCGCGGCGGTGGTCGGCACCCTGGCCGCCGCCGCGGCTTTGCGCTGGTCGGAATGAACCGGGCGTAAACGCTCAGGAGGCCGCGCCTCGGCGTGCGGGAACTACTTGTCGCAGCCGATGCAGATTCCGGTGTCGATCTTGTCGTCCTTCTTCTCCATGGCGGTCTCGCGATCGGGATTACCCTCGTCGCGCTGCACGCCGCCCGCCCCGGCGGGCGGCATGGTCTGGCCGACGGCAGAGGTGTTCGGCGCGTAGATGGTTGAAGTCGGACCACCTCCGGTTCCGGTCTGCGCCGGCCCTTGGGCGGCGGCGGAGGTGGCGAGAGCCGCGACCAGAACCGCAGCGAACGAGAGACGAGTGATCATCGACAAACTCCCTTGGAGTTCGAACGCACTAGATCCTCGAGGGTTCACGCGGGTCCACCGCTAGAGATCGGCCTCACATCGGTGCGCGCGTACCGCGCTGGCAGGATCAGGCTAGCTAGATAGACCTTCGCCGGACTCAGAGTGCCTCACAAAACTCCCGGTCCCTGACCGTACTCGCTCCGGCGATGACAGCGCGGCGGGAGTCTTGTGAGAAACACTCAGTCCGGCCAGCAGATCGTCGCTTCGCGCAGGCCCATCAGATGGGCCTCGCCGAGTCCGAACGAAGGGGAGGCGTCGAACACTTCACCCGCAACGCTCACCTCGCAGACCTCGTCCAGAGCGCCACCGGCGCACAGCGCGAGGGCACGTGTGCGGCCCCGCGTCTCCGCGGCCGCAACCCGGATCAGAAGCTTGCCGGCCAAGCGGACATTGCCGGCCGCATCCTCCGGCAACAGGCCGATGCAGGTGATCTCGTCGTCGGTCGCTTGGACGAGGTGGCAATGATCGAGCGTGACGCGCTCACCGACATGGTGACGGGCCGCCACCGCGAAGGCCGCTGCGTCCGCATGCGCCTCGAATGCGTAAGCCCCGGAGGGAAGCAGGAGGGCGCTCGAGACGAGAACGAATCCGATCCGCATGGAGGACCCCACCGAACGATTCTGACCGCACCGATCCTCGCAATTTGTGGGCCGGAATGGCTCCGGGGCCGGCGCGTTCCGGACCTCGGCGGCGTCAGCGGGTCTGTCCAGTCTGGGGAGCGTGGGTATTCTGGTTGTCGGTCGGGCCGGTCCGCGTGAAGGCGAAGACGACGAGCCCTGCAAGGATCATCAGCACGACGGGGAAAGCGAGCATCCAACGGGGCATCTCTGGCATCCATGAGGAAGCATTCGGAGGACCGAAACCCCTGGGCGGCCGAATGGCTCCGCCGGACCGGGGGAGATCGGAACCGAACATATGCGAGGAATGCATGCCCGATCCGACGCGCCAGCGATTGCTTTGTGCACTGCAAACTGAGAAATCAGGGCCATGCCGGATCGCGATGGCGTCGCGGTCCTGCAGCCCTTCTTGGGCGTTTCCTCCCTAGACTTCGGGCCGTCCTTCGGGGCGGCCTTTTTTCTTTTCGGCTGCCGTTCCATTTCGCTCGCGGCATGGTCCGCGCATGGTCCGCGATTGTGGATCGCCCCTCACACCGGCCTCCCGAAACGCGCCGGGCGCATTGACCGAAGCGTAGCCTTGGCCTTAGCTTGACCGTTGACGGTTCCCGTGAGGGATCAAAAGGGAACGCGGTGGAGGGCTTTCGAGCTCGATCCCGCGGCTGCCCCCGCAACTGTGAGCGGAGAGTCCTTCATCACCACGTCACTGGGCGCGCCTCGCCTGGGAAGACGATGGAGGGCGACGACCCGCGAGCCAGGAGACCTGCCGTCAGCCGTGGTCACACGCGAGCCATGCCGGGCGGGGTGTCCCAGCAGGTGTCGAGACGCTGAAGGCCCATGGCCGGCAGTGGATCGGCCTTGGTCGCGGTGACGTGCCACCGTCGTTGCCGAGGCATCGTTTCCATCATGTCCCCCCTTCACCGCCGCTCCTGCGGCCGGCCCTTCCTGTCCGTCTTCGCCGCCCTCCCCCTCACTCTGCCCGGTCCGGTTCGGGCCCAAGCACCGCTGACGCATCTCGATGAGATCGCGGTGCAAGGCGGCGCCGGGATCGGCCTGCCCGCCAATCCACCGGCCGACGCCGTCGGCGCGGACGCCGCCGCAGCCCTGCGGACGCCGAGTCTGACGCAGTCCTCGCCGGTCGGCCTCAACCTGCGCACGCCGTCGCGTTCGGCGAGCCGGCTCGGTCTCACGCCGCTGGAAACGCCCGCAAGTCTCGACATCATCTCGGGCGAGACCATACGTCTGCGCGGTCAGACCAGCGTGCTGGAGGCCGTGTCGCAGAACGGCACTGGCATCACGGCCTTCGGCTCGCCGGGCAATGGACTTGGCTTCTTCACCGCTCGCGGCTTTGCCGGGCAGAATTCGATCCAGACGCTGTTCGACGGCACCCGGCTCTACGTCGGCGCCAACACCGTCACCTTCCCCTTCGATACGTGGAACGTGGAGCGCGTCGAGGTGCTGCGCGGGCCAGCCTCCGTTCTCTACGGGGACGGAGCCATCGGCGGCATCGTCAACGTCGTCTCGAAGAAGCCGCTGTTCACGCCGCTCAACGTCGCCCGCTTCGGGCTCGGCGAGGACGGCATCGCCCGCGCAGCAGTCGATTCGACCGGGCCGATCGGCGAAGCCCTGGCCTATCGCCTCAATGTCAGCGGTAACCGTGCCGACGGCTGGATCACGCCGGAGGGTGACTTCCGCAACCTCGCGGTCTCGGGCGCACTGACGCTCCAAGCGAATCCGGATCTCGCCTTCACGCTCAGCCACGATCTCGGCTACCAGGAGCCTACCCGCTACTGGGGCACACCGCTGGTGAACGGGCGTGTCCCCGACGCCATCCGCTTCAACAACTACAACGTCCGCGATTCTAAGATCGCCTGGACCGACAACTGGACGCAGTTCCGGACGGAGTGGACCCCCTCGGCGGATGTGACGGTGCGCAACACTGCCTACCGTCTTCAAAGCCGCCGGCATTGGCGCGACGTCGAGCAGTACCGCTTCAACCCGGCAACCGGCCTCGTCGACCGCTCCGACTATCTCGAAATCTATCATAGCCAGGAACAGGTCGGGAATCGGTTCGACGCGACGTTCCGCGGTGCCCTTTTCGGGTTCGCCAACACGTTCTCGGCCGGCTTCGACGTGAATCACGTCAGCTTCCGCCACGCCAACAACTTCACTTTCTCCGAAACGCCGACGAGCGTGCCCCTGAACGGCTACGATCCCGGCTTCTTTCCGCCGGAAGGGCGGGCGAGCCCGGGCTACGCCACGCGCACGAACCAGGCTTCGGTCTTCGCCGAGGATCGGCTGTTCCTGAGCGACCGGTTGTCGTTCCTCACCGGCGTGCGCTTCGACGCGCCGCGTCTCTACCGGGAAGATCTGCGCAGCGGCGCGACCTTCGAGCGCTCCTTCCGCGCCCTGGGATACCGCTTCGCGCTGCTCTACGAGCCGACGCCGGACACATCGCTCTACGCGCAATACGCCACCGCGACGGATCCGGTGAACAGCCTGATCACCCTCTCGCAATCGCTGGCCGGCTTCGAACTCTCGACCGGTCGCCAGGTCGAGGTCGGCGCCAAGGGCCTCGTCTTCGGCGGCGCCGTCGAGTGGACCCTGGCCGGCTACCGCATCGTCAAGGACAACCTGATCTCGGCGGTTCCGGGCCAGCCGACGGTCTCGACTCAGGTCGGCCAGCAATCCTCTCTCGGCGCGGAGGCCGCGCTCTCCTGGCTCCCCGCCCCCGGCTGGCGCATCGATGCCAACCTGGCCTTGCTTCACGCGCAGTACGACGACTTCACCCAGAATGTCGGCGGGGTTGCCGTCTCCTATGCCGGCAATCAGCCGATCAACGTGCCGGAGCAGGTGGCCAATCTCTGGGTCAACTGGGCCTTCGCCCGCGACTGGGAGGGGCGCGTCGGCCTCCAGCATGTCGGCGAAGTCTTTTCCGACTTCGGCAACACCGCGCGGCGACCGGCCTACACGCTGGTGAATCTCGGCCTCGACCACCAAGTCACCGCCGGCTCCCGCCTGTCGCTGCGGATCTTCAACCTGTTCGACAAAGTCTACCCGGTCGATGGCAGCGCCGTGAACGGCATCGGTACCGCCTGGGTTCTCGGGCGCCCGCGCTCATTGGAGGTCGCCTACACGATCGCGTGGTGAACCACGCACCGGGACGCCCGCACAGGGCCGCCTGCGCGTGTCGCCACCACGCCGCAGGCCTCACGGGAAACCGCACGGCCGATAGAGGACTTGCCTTGCGGATAGCGGATCCTTCGCCCGCCCTCGGGATGTGCGAAGGCGCCCTTTCGCTCAGGAGCTCGTCGATGCACCGCATCACTCTCGCCGTCACCGTTCTGAGCTGTCTCGGCTCTGGCGCGGCCATCGCGCAGGCTGGCCCCCCGGGCCTCCCCGGAGGGCCGTTCCCACCGGGCACGATTATCCAGCGCCAGACCAACACGACCGGGAACACCGTCGACTATATCATCGCGCCCGGCGCCACGGGCGCCGACACCATCACCACCAACTCGGCAGCCGGCGGCAATGCCGGTCAGCCGGAGCGTGCCGTCCCGCAGGGCAGCGCGGGTGGCGGAAGCGGGGGTGGCAGCTCGCGCTAGAGCATCGTCCCGAAAGGTGGTTGCCGGCTTTCGAAAAAAATGATGATGCGAAAACAAGAGCCTCAAGCATCGTCCTGGATCGAGTATCCAGGACGATGCGTTAGGAAATTGGCCCGGCGCCGACGATACCCGGACGCGCCGTGCCGACTCTGACGGCGGATAAGTCTCTGAGAAGTAGCTTAATTTCCTCATGCATTTGAGGCCCGGTGCAACGTCAGCGAACGTCGCCGCGTTGGGCCCGCGGTCGGTCGGCAACCCTGCCGACGCCACGACAGGGAGCGCGACGATGGGCCGAGCGGCAGCAATGGGTATCCTGACGGCGCTGACTCTTTTCAGCCCGTCGCTGGCGGCAACCCGGCTGAAAATGGACGACAAGGCGTCGCTATGGCCGCGCGCCGGAGCAAGCGAGAAGATCGACTTCACCAACCGCGTCGGGAAATCGATGAGCACGCTCTCGCCGGGACTCGACAGCGGCTATTTCATGCGTTGCCTGGAAGAGGTCGCCAACATCGGCGACACCAAGGATCTCACGCTGAGCGACATGGTGCGAACCTGCGTCTCGCTGCAGAGCAGCCGATCCGGCGCCGCCGAGTGAGAGTGCGTTCGCCCGCGGATCGACTGCCCCGTGACCATGACCCGCCAAACAGGTTCGCGCTGAGCGCAAGTTTCTCGGGCATCCTGAAGCCTGAAGGAGGGGGATGCCCTGCCTCGCAAACGCTCTTCAGGCACGAGCAGATCGCCCTTGCCCTGCGACAGGCGCAGAGCGGTACCTCAATGGACGAGGTCTGCCGGAAGATGGGCGTGTCCGAACCGACGTTTTATCACCGGAAGAATCAGTTCGTCGGCATAGGCGTCCCGGAAATCCCGCGCCTCAAGCAACTGGAGGATGAGAACAGCAAGCTGAAGCCGCCGGTCGCCGACCGGGCGCTTCTGGTAAATCCCGCCTTCACAGGGTCCGTTGTGAACTTGGTGCCGTCGGCCTGCCCGACGACAGCGGGGGACTGGACAGGCAGCAGATTGGCAATGTGAGTTCCGACCTGCTTCGGCGCGTGGCTCTCTGCCGACAAGTCCGGCCTCACCATTCACCCGACACACCGTCGAACCATGGTTTCTACCCGCCTGATCCAGGCGCGGGTACGCCGACCACGGTCAACACGCCTTGGCGTATCAGCGCGCATGAGAGCCGAATCATCTCAGCATCCCGCCTCGATGGGGCGTTAAACCCCCGCGATCCGAGCGACGCAGTGATCGTCTTTCGATTGCGCCCCCACTGAACCCATCAAGCGGTGTCCAGGGTGAAATCTCACACCAGGGAAGGGCAAAATGCTTGAGAAAGCTGGTGCCGCAAGAGGGATTCGAACCCCCGACCCCCTCATTACGAATGAGGTGCTCTACCAGCTGAGCTATTGCGGCGTCACATCCGGTTCGTCGCAGCGACGCCCGATGGAATGTGCCGGGTCTTAGACGGCCGCTTTGCCCTTGGCAAGCCTCGGATGCCGTCTGATGGGCGACACCGCGTTGCGGTGCCACCGGGCTTGGGCTTAAGACCTCGCCGATGAACGAGCTTCTCACCTCCGACGCCCTGAAGCCGCAGGTTTCCGGGGGGCCTGCGCGACCGCCTCTCGTGCTCGCCTCGGCCTCTCCCCGCCGGCTGGCGTTGCTGCAACAGGTTGGTATCGAGCCGGATGCACTGCTGCCCGCCGATATCGACGAGACCCCGCGCAAATCCGAATCGCCCCGCGATCTGGCCCGCCGCCTCGCCCGGGAAAAGCTGGAGGCAGCCCAGGCTGCGGCGCGGCGTCGGGACGACCTGCGCGACGCCTATCTCGTCTCCGCCGACACCGTCGTCGCCGTCGGCCGCCGCGTGCTGCCCAAGGCGGAGTTGCTCGACGAGGCTGCCGACTGCCTGCGGCTGCTCTCGGGGCGGGCGCACCGCGTCTACACGGCCGTCTGCATCCTGTCCCCGAAGGATCGGCGCCGCGAGCGCATGGTCGAGACCCGCGTGCGCTTCAAGCGCCTTTCGAACCGCGAGATCGAGGGCTATCTTTCCTCGGGCGAGTGGCGCGGCAAGGCCGGCGGCTACGCCATCCAGGGCTTGGCGGCTGCCTTTGCGGTGAAGCTCGTCGGCTCGCACAGCGCGGTGGTCGGCCTCCCTTTGTACGAGACGATGAGCCTGCTCGAAGGTGAGGGCTTTCCTGTGCGGGGCGCCTGGGGAGCCGCAACATGAGCCGGCCGGTCAAGAGGACGGCGGCGGACAAGCCACTGGCTCCCTGTCCGATCTGCGGCAAGCCGGCTCGGACCGAAACCAAGCCGTTCTGTTCGCCCCGCTGTGCCGATATCGACCTCGGACGCTGGCTCGGCGAGCGCTACGTCATTCCGGGTCCGGAGGAGGACGAGATGTCCTACTCACCCCATTCAGACGACGAGAATCGTTCGCGCTGAGACCGAGATGCACCCGGCAAAAAAGCTTCGCCTTCGGTTGCCGGAAGGCTGGACAGGCCCAAAACCCTTCACTATACCCCCGCCAGCCGACGACGCGGTGCGACGCGGCGGATGCCCAGGTAGCTCAGTTGGTAGAGCATGCGACTGAAAATCGCAGTGTCGGCGGTTCGACTCCGTCCCTGGGCACCATCTTTCTGAAGAGCAGTTTGCCTCGGAAAGTCAGGATTTTCTGATCAATAGCGTTGAGCCGACCGTTCTACGGTCCACTCTCCACTCGCTTTGGGCGGTGTCGCACTGGCCCTCCGACGGGGTTCATGCCCGTGCCCAATGTCTTAGATCACCTTACCCTTGGTCGGCGCGCTCGCTAAGCGGCCGACGGCGGAGTCGTTCGAGGGACGATCTCCTGGCAGTCAACGAGACCTGCGGGGATTCGCGCGTTTCCGCTCCGCGCGATCCATCAAGACAGCGGCCAGTCCCCATCACCTGAAGCGTCCCGCGAGCTTGCTCGAAGCTTCGGGATCGACACGGTGCAACCGCTCCAGCGCGCGAAGCGCATCCCGTTCGACCGATTCATGGTAGGCCGCTTTCACCCGATTGACGCGTTCGATGAGAACGTCGAGCTTTTCGAGTGGCGTCAGCTCCCGAGATGCCTCGCCCGATTTTGCCAGTTCCTGAACCGAGTTTGCGGGCGGCATCGCGCCGACCTTCCCGGCGAGTTCACGGACGGCTTCGGAAATGATCCCGAGTTGCTGGCCGAAACTTCCGACCTCCTTGATGACCGCCACTTCAATCTCCGGGACCCCTTGATAGGGCCCTGCCGAGATGTCCTGACTAACGCCGCCGCTCAGCGGTACGAAAAAGGGAAACGTGAACCATGAGTACCAAGTCGGGCTACCGGACATGACGCACCTCGATCCGCCGCAAGCCGCGCCATGGTCGGATGGTATGGGCCGATATTCAAGTTCGCTCCCATGCCTATCTGCACGGGCCTAATGCAGGATGGCGACTTTGCCAGTCTTAGCATTAAAAATGGCATGACAAACTTGATGCGCAGGCCTGCGCGATGCGTCAGTATTGAGCCGAAACTAGGTTTCGCCCACCAACAGCTGACGTCGCTCACCAGAAGAAGCTAGGTATGGAGGCAATTGAAAAAATTACTGAGAGATTTCATTGTATAATAAATGTATAAACACGCTACAGCTGGAGCTACTGACACGTTCGAATCAATACTACGGAAACAAGAGCTATGCCGGGCGAGTGCCTTACCACTCGAAAAACGAGTCCAGCCGCGGCATCAGGCAGATCAGTGTTCCTGCTGCGCCGATCACGCCTGCCACCATCACTATCGCCGCCACCGTCGGATCCCCGCGTCATCTCTTCGCAGCCATAACGCGGAAGGAGCTTGGGAAGTTTCACCGCCTTGGAATGGCACGCGAGGGGCGTTCACAGGGCCGTCACCACTTCAGGAAGCGGTCGGCGCTCGGCCGTGCCGCGACGGTGATAGCGATCGCACCAACGGCACCGATCATCATGATGGCGGCAGCGAGAATCATAACGGTTGCTCCACGACGTGGATTCAGAGGCGTCCTATGAATCAACGAGTGGGGACGATGGCGCGTGCCGTGCGGCAGATTGACTTGCCCGAAAAGGGTTTGGGCCGGAACCGGGCTTGAACCGAGGCCTCAGCTATCCCGGCCGATTCCCAGCCCTCGCAGGAGGTCGCCGATCGGATCGATCCGCGCGGCTTGCTGCGGCTGGGTCGCATCCGTCTCCGCGATGGAAGCCGGCAATGCAGCGGAATTCTCGGAAATCGGAGCCGGCCGTACGCGCGTCGCGATCTTTGCAGCACGGTGACGCCGCACGGCTTGCACCCGCTGCGTCGTGTCGGCGCCAGCGAGGTCGTCGGCCGCCAGGAGCGCGACCGTCTCTGGTGACAGCAGAGTGAAGGACGCGGGCTTCGGCGCCGGCACGCCGCCGCTTTCGTCCATGCTCGGCTTCGCCGCACCGGGCACCGCATCCATACCGGCGCTGTATCGCGGCGGATCGGCCCAGGTGGAACCATCGGCCGCCTCCGCGCTGCTGACGACCACGCTTGCAGCGCGCGACGGCGCCGAATTCTGCGTTCTCACGAGAGGAGAGGTCGCAAGAAGACCAAACACCATAACGGCGGTGGTCGCGAAGACGGATCTATAGTGTTCCATGCTTGCGAAACGTACCGCCAAGGTTCTGGTTCCCCGGCTCGAATCTGTCATCCCACGATTCGAATCGTCCACCTCCCGCACGACCCGGAGCCCGGAGAGACCCCGGCAGGACGTTCCGAACCGCTCCCGCCAACCCGATCGTTCGGCCAGGGGTTCGATCCGGCGACCAGCTCCTGCAGCTCGGCCTGCATGCGCTTGACGCCCCCTCCGCCCGCCATGCTAGAGACCGCGCTCGACACAAATGGGTCCAGGGTCCGTTTGTCATCAACCACTTAAGCAACGCTCCGAAAGCATTCGGCCCGGAGTCCACCTGTCCAGGCGTCGTCGCGCTTTCGCGTCGGTCCTTCGGATGGCAGCCCCTCTCGCCCCGGTGACTGTTTGAGGACCCTCCTCGATCTCCTGCGGGTGATGCGGCGACACGACCGAAGGCGGCTCCTGCTGCTGGGGCTCGGGCTCGGGCTCGCGGCCCTGCTCGAAGTGGTCGGCGTCGCCTCGGTGCTCCCCTTCCTCACGCTGGTCGGCGATCCCGATGCGGCAGCGCGAATTCCGTATCTCGGCAACCTCCGCGATGCCTTCGGCCTCGCCGACGACCGCACCTTCCTGCTCGCGACAGGGTTTGCCGCGCTCGCGGCGATCCTGCTGACCAGCGCGGTGAATGCCGCCTTCGCCTATGCGCAACTCCTGTTCGCCCACCTTGTCGGCTATGGGTTTGCCCAGCGCCTGCTCGCCCGCTACGTCGATCGCGAGCGCCTGTTCTTCGCTCATGCCAACAGCGCCGAACTCGCCAAGAACGTGCTGAGCGAGACCGACCGCCTCGTCGTCGGCGTGCTCACCCCGGCTATGGTGATCGCCTCGCGCGGCGCCTCGGCCCTCGCGGTGGTGATCTTCCTGATCGCCTACCAGCCCCGGCTCGCGCTGATCCTCGGCGGCGGCTTCGGCGGGCTCTACGTCGCGATCTACATCGTGATGCGGGCGCGCCTTTCCCGGCTCGGCGCCCGGGCGGTGGCGGACAACGAGGGCCGCTACCGTGTCGTGCAGGAGACCTTCGGCGCGCTGACCGAACTCAAGCTCTACGGCCGGGCCGAGACGTTCACGAGCAGCTTCGATGCGCCGGCGCGCTCCTACGCCCACGCCCTCGCCTCGAGTCTGGTCACCGGGCAGTTGCCGCGCTTCGTCATCGAATCGCTCGCCTTCGGCGGCGTGATCGCCGTGGTGCTGTTCGCGCTGACGCAAGGGATCGACACCGCCGGCATGCTGCCGCTGCTCGGCCTGTTCGCCTTCGCCGGCTACCGCATGCTGCCGGCCTTCCAGAACATCTTCACCGCCGTCTCGCAGTTGCGCTTCCACCTGCCCGGCGTGCGCCTGATCGTCGATGCGTTGGCAGGCGAGCGGGAGCGCACGCTTCGCACCACCGAGCGCTTGCCCTTCGCGCAGGCGATCCGTCTGGAGGATGTCGCGTTCGACTACGAAACCGGTCGTCCGACCTTGCGCGGCATCGACCTGACGATCGCCGCCCACACCACGGTCGGCCTCGTCGGACGCACCGGGTCGGGCAAGTCGACGCTGGTGGGCCTGATCCTCGGCATTCTCACGCCGACGCGGGGGCGCATTCTGATCGACGGCCGTCCACTTGATCCCGACAGCCTGCCGGCCTGGCAGAACCGGATCGGTTACGTGCCGCAGGACGTGTTCCTGATCGATGGCAGCATCACGCAGAACATTGCTCTCGGCATCCCGCCGAACAGTCTCGACCGGGCAGCCGTCGAGCGCGCCGCGCGGCTGGCGGGTGCGCATGATTTCATCGCGGCCCTTTCCGCGGGCTACGAGACCGGCGTGGGCGAGCGCGGTGCCCGGCTCAGCGGCGGCCAGCGCCAGCGCATCGGCATCGCCCGCGCGCTGTACCACGATCCCGATGTCATCGTGTTCGACGAGGCGACCAGTGCGCTGGACGGCGAGACCGAGGCCGCGGTGATGGAGGCGCTCGGCGCGCTGGGCGGCACGCGCACGATCATCAT
Source organism: Methylobacterium sp. AMS5 (assembly GCF_001542815.1). Classification (GTDB taxonomy): domain Bacteria; phylum Pseudomonadota; class Alphaproteobacteria; order Rhizobiales; family Beijerinckiaceae; genus Methylobacterium. The sequence goes on along the minus strand of NZ_CP006992.1, from coordinate 2,718,711 downwards.
GATTGCCCACCGCCTGACTTCGCTGCGCCGGGCCGACACGGTCCATGTCGTCGAGGAGGGACGGATCGTCGCCTCGGGGCCGCCCTCGCAGGTGATCGCGGAGCCGGCCGCTTCGCCGCCCCCTGCGAACGCCGTCGTGGCACCGGCCCGGTAGCGGTTCCGCCCCGGCCCGGCTATCGCTTCGAAGCGAAGCAGAAGCGTGCGGGGGGCAGGAGCGATGGACGGGACGGTCGAGATCCGTGCGGATGACGGCAGCATGGCGCGGATCGCGCTGAACGGCGCCGAGCCGGTCTCGTGGCAGGTCGATGGCCGCGAATATCTCTGGAGCGGCGATCCGGAGCACTGGAACCGGCATGCACCCTGGCTCTTCCCCGTCGTCGGCGCCTCGTCCGGCGGCAGCGTGCAGGTGGGCGGGCAGCGCTACCCGATGGCCCAGCATGGTTTTGCCCGCGATCTGCCTTTCGCGGTCGTCAGCCAAAGCGAGGACGCGGTTTCCCTGCGCCTGACCGACAGCGCGGCGACGCGGACGCACTACCCCTTCCCGTTCCAGTTGACGATCGCCGCTCGCATCGCAGCAAAGACCCTCGCCTTCGATATCCGGGTCGAGAATCCGGGTGAAGGCGCCCTGCCCTACGCCCTCGGTTTCCACCCCGCCTTTCCCTGGCCTTTCGCCGGAGGTGAGCGGCGCGCCGATGGCGGCTACGCGGTTCTGTTCGAGGAGGCGGAGCGGCCCTTCGTCCCGGAGGTCGGCGCGGGCGGGCTTCTGGTGCGCAGCGAGCGGGAGCTGACCCTCGACGGCGCACGCCTCGACCTCGATCCCATCCTCTTCAGCGAGGCTCTGGTCTTCCTCAACGCGCGGAGCCGGGCGATGCGCTTCGTGTCGCCGAGCGGCCGAGCCATCGCCATGCGGATGGAAGACTTCCCCCATCTTGCGGTCTGGACCAAGCCGACGGCGCCGTTCCTGTCGCTCGAAGCCTGGACCGGACATGCCGACTGGGCCGATTTCGATGGCGCCTTGGAGAACCGTGATTCGCAGCGCCTTCTGGCGCCGGGCGCGACCGCCCGGCACGGGATCGCGCTGGCGATCGAAGGTTGAGCCTGGAAGGGTGAGCCTGGCTCGGCTCAGTCGACGGCGATGATGACGTCGGAGCTCTTGATCACGGCATAGGCTTCGCCGCCGACCTTCAGACCCAGCGAATCGACCGATTCGTTGGTGATGGCCGAAGTGATGATCTGCCCGCTGGCGATCTCGATCTTCACATGGGCCGTGGTCGAGCCCTTCTCGACCGAAACGACCTTGCCCTTGAGGACGTTGCGCGCACTGAGCTTCATCGAAGGGTGTCTCCGCTGTTGAGGTGCCCCTCCCTGCCCCAGCGTCCGCAGACCGGCAAGCGGACGCCGCCCGCTTTCCCCTCACGCTTCGGGGAAGTCGTCCTCGCCGGGGTCAGCCTCTTCGGAGACGCGTCGGCGGCAGCCCCATTCGGCGAGCCGCACGTTCATCTCTTCGAGAACGAAGTGGCGGGCACTCTCGCGGTCGTAGCCCTCGTTGAGGAGGTCGTCGTACTCGGTGAAGCTGTGCCGGGTGAGCGCGGTCAGGGCGAGCCATGCCGCGGTTTCCGGCACCGCGCCGCGCAGGCCAGGGCTGCGCAACGCCCGGTCCAGCACCGCTTCCGCCTCGAAATCCGGAAGGCGCGGCGCGAGACGGGCCAACGCCTCGGCCAGAACCGCCCGGCGGTCCGTGGGCGGCGCTGCATTTCTCGGACGGTCCGGGCTCCCTGCCCTTTTCATGCGACGGCCTCGCGTCGATCCAAGATACGAAAAAGGGCGGAGCCTTGCGGCTCCACCCTTTGCACCATCGGAGATGAAAAGCCTTAGCGCTTCGAGAACTGGAAGCTGCGGCGAGCCTTCTTGCGGCCGTACTTCTTGCGCTCGACGACGCGCGGGTCGCGGGTCAGGAAGCCTTCGCGCTTGAGCGAGGAGCGCAGCTCCGGCTCGTAGTAGGTCAGCGCCTTGGACAGGCCATGGCGCACGGCGCCGGCCTGACCGGAGAGACCACCACCCTTCACCGTGACGGTGATGTCGTACTGATCGACGCGGGACACGATCTCCAGCGGCTGGCGCAGGATCATGCGCAGCACCGGACGGGCGAAGTAGGTCTCGACCGGGCGGCCGTTGACGACCACGGTGCCGTTGCCGGGCTTGATCCAGACGCGGGCGACCGCGTCCTTACGCTTGCCGGTCGCGTAGGCGCGGCCCTGGGCGTCCAGCTTCTGAATGTGGACGGGCGCCTCGTTCTCGGGGTTGCTCGTCTGGGTGTTCGCCCGATTGAGGTCGGCGAGGGACTGAAGGGTCGCCATGATCAAGCGCTCACGTTCTTACGGTTGAGGGAGCCGACGTCGAGCGCCTGCGGCTGCTGGGCCTCGTGGGGATGCGCGGCACCCTTGTAGACGCGCAGGTGGCCGAGGATCTGGCGGAAGAGCGGGCCGCGCGGCAGCATGCGCTCGACGGCCTTCTCGACCACGCGCTCGGGGAACCGGCCCTCGAGGATGAACTTGGCCGAGCGCTCCTTGATGCCGCCCGGGTAGCCCGTGTGGTGGTAGTAGACCTTCTGGTCGTACTTGCGGCCGGTGAACTTCACCTTGTCCGCGTTGATGACGATGACGTGGTCGCCGCAATCGACGTGGGGCGTGTAGGCGGGCTTGTGCTTGCCGCGCAGACGCATCGCCACGATCGAAGCGAGACGGCCCACGACGAGGCCCTCGGCGTCGATCACGACCCACTTCTTGTCGACGTCGGCGGGCTTCAGCGAAGTGGTCTTCATGGCCGATTCCCGTGCCGGTGACGTTGGAAACAAGGCGCCGCCGCGTCGGGTGAGGACGCAGCGGCGTACGGCCGGGTCACTAGGAGGATTCTGCGTCTTCGTCAAGGCGGACGGCGAACGCCTCGGAGAGAAAAACGCAATCCGTGGAAGGCTTTTGCGATTACGGTATTTAGATACCGCATATGATGTGTCGGCTCGGCGTTCGTTGCTCGGGGGGATTGCGACGAGCGCGAACGAAAAAGCCCGCCGCGGACGGAGCCGGGCGGGCGGAGTTTGGAGATTCGTCCAGGCTTGCCTGGAACATAAGATTGACGAGCGATAATGCCGTTTAATCCGTCCGATACGAAAAAAACTTCACATCACCCTCGGCCGACCGGATTCACCGGGTGCGCCGCCGAGTGTGAGGCGTTTCGTTCAGGCCGCGCCGGCATGCGGAGCCGGCTCCTCCGTCGAGATCGCATCGACCGTGCGCTCCATCGGCTCCAGGGCCCCATCGGCGCGATCGATGCGGATCTCCATACCGGTCGGCTGCATGTCGCCGTAGGGCGTCGAAAAGGCGATTTCGGCGGCATCCCGTCCGATGCCGATGCGTACGAGCCCGTCGAGATGGGCTTGGCGCGTCGCGTCGAACAGCCACCAGCGCCCATCGAGATAGGCCTCGAACACGGCGTGGAAGTCCCCCGGCACGAGGCCATAGGCGTAGCAGCTCACGAACCGGGCCGGGATGCCGAGGCCGCGGCAGAAGGCGGCGCCGAGATGGGCGAAGTCGCGGCACACGCCGGCGCGCATCAGCAGGCTTTCGTCGGCCGTCGTCTCGCCGTCGCTCGCGCCGCGTCGATAGTCGATGTTGTCGTGGATCCAGTTGCAGATCGCATTGACCCGCTGATGGCCCTTCGGAAGGTCGCCGAACTCGGCCTGGGCGAAGGCAGCGAGCCGGTCCGACGAGACGAAGCGGCTCGGAAGCAGGAAGGGAAGGATGTCGAGGGGGAGTTCGGAGACGGGCGTCTCGGAGATCGTCGCCGGGTCGGCCCGAACGACGGTCAGGTCCACCTCGGCATTGTATTCGAGCGAGAACGGGCCCGGCTGCACGTTCACCCCGAGATAACGGTTCTTGAGGTCCGGCGTGACGTAGACGCGCCGCGCCAGATCCGGCGCCAAGGTCAGGCTTTCGCGGGCGATCTCGAGGCTTTGCAGCTTCGCGACCTCGACGTTGAAAATGAAAGTGGTGGGCGCCTTGACGTCGTAGGCAAGACTGCAACCGAGCTTAAATCGCACGGGGACGGCTCCGGGTTTTGTGGGAAAGCGCCCCGATCGCGCGAGACGTTTTGCCGCAAACGCGCGGAGATCCGTTCGGCTCCGCTTTCAGGCTGCTTGTTTTTTGCGCTGCAGCAGAAGCACGGTCAGCGAACGCACGCCCTGCGCCCCGTGAATCAGCACGCCCTCGATGTCGGCGGTGGCGGACGGGCCGGTATGAAGCACGGCGTAGGCCGCCTGTCCGAAATCCGGACGCTTGTAGGCGGCCTGGACGTTCACGAGGATGTCGGCGGGGTCGAGCAGCACGATCAGGTGCTGGGCGAGATAGGCGACCGCGTTCACGATCAGGTCGTCTTGCGTGAACAGCACCGAGCCGGTCTCTGCGACGCCGAAGCGCGCGCGCACCACCGCCACGTCGACATCGTTGACCTCGGTCGGCATGGCGACGGCGGCAAGGTCACGGTTCCCTGAGAATTCGGGCACGGCGGAAGCGATCACCGCCGCCCCGTCCAGGCGCGACCGCACCGGGGCGAAGGGATCGGATGGGCTGCCCGCGCGCTCGACTCGCCCGCCCATCTTGCCCAGACGCTCGGTAAATTCCGCGACGAGATCGTCACCCACCAGGGGCGGGAACCTCGGCACGTCCGGCAGCGGAAAGTCGCCGGCCGGGCGGTTGGCGCGCAAGCGAGCGAGGATCGTCTCGCGGGCGCTCACGCGTCCTGCCCCTTCTTCATCCGGTTCTCGCGGTACCACGCGTGGAAGCTCTGGCGCGGGGCGTGCGGCATCTCACGCTTCTTCCCCCAGGTGTTGGCCGGGTTGTAGACGGCAAAGCGCGGCAGGACGCGCAGGGCCGAGTCGGCGGTCTGGATCGCGGCGCGGTAGGCGGCCGGACGGCTCAGCACGGCGCCGGCCGCCTTCATCATGCCCTGCTTCAGGAGCGGGATCCGGTGCTCCTCGGCAAGCACCTTGCGCCAGGCAAAAATCTGCTCGTGGATGTTGATCTTCACCGGGCAGACGTTGGTGCAGGAGCCATTCATGGTCGAGGAGAACGGCAGGGTCGAGTATTTCCGCTTGTTGAAGGTCGGGTCGATGATGAGCCCGATCGGCCCGGAATAGGTCGCGCCATAGGAAAGGCCGCCCGACCGCCGGTAGACCGGGCAGGTGTTCATGCAGGCGCCGCAGCGGATGCATTTGAGGGAGGTCCAGAACTCCTCCATCCCTAACCGCTCGGAGCGGCCGTTATCGACCAGCACCATGTGCATCTCGGTGCCCGGCCGCGGCCCGCGAAAATGCGAGGTGTACTGGGTAATCGGCGAGCCGAGCGCCGAACGCGAGAGCAGGCGGATGAACACGCCGAGATGCTCGACGCGGGGAATCAGCTTCTCGATGCCGATCGAGTGGATCTGCAGCGGCGGCACGTTGCCGGAGAGGTCGGCATTGCCCTCGTTGGTGCAGGTGACCACCGTTCCGGTTTCGGCGATGGCGAAGTTGCAGCCGGTGAGGCCGGCATCGGCCTTGAGGATCAGCGGACGGGTCGTCTCGCGCTGGCTCTCGGCGAGGTAGTGGGCGTCGTCGTTGTCGGGGTCGGTGCCGAGCGTCCGGGCGAACACCTCTGCGACGTCGAGGCGGGTCTTGTGGACCGCCGGCATCACCACGTGGCTCGGCTCCTCGTCGTCGAGCTGCTGGATGCGCTCGCCCAGATCGGTCTCGATCACGTCGATCTCGTGGGCTGCCATGAAGTGGCGGAAGCCGCACTCCTCGGTCAGCATCGACTTCGATTTGACCAGCGACTTGGCGCCGTGTTTCCGCAGGATGTCGAGGACGATGCGGTTGTGGTCCGCCCCATCCTCGGCCCAGTGGACATGGACGCCATTGGCCTGTGCGGCCGCCTCGAACTGTTCGAGGTACCGGTCGAGATGGGTGAGCGTGTGCGTCTTGATCTGCGAGGCAAGCTCGCGAAGCTCCTCCCATTCCGGGATGCCGTGGGCGGCGACATCGCGCTTGCGGCGCACGTCCCAGAGGCGCTCGTCATGGGCCTTCTGATGCATCGGCGCGGCGAGGAAGCGCTCGGCGGCCTCCGCCTGGTCGATCGGGCGGTTGCCGCGCACTTTGGCGCCGCGGGGCTGCGGCTCGCGCGGCGCGTCGGCGCGGATCGGCTTCGAGGCAGCTTCGGCGTGCTGGAGTCGTTCGCCGCCGGGGCCGCGCTCGCTCTCGTCGGAGGGCGCACGCACCTCGGGGTGGAGCACGCCCTCGGTCTGGCGCGGGGTCAGGTCGTCGGCGCTCATGCGGCGGCTCCGTTCAGCACCTGGGCGATGTGAATGTATTTGAGGCCGACGCCGAGACGCTCGGCGCAGCCCTTCTGATGCATCAGACAGGAGGAATCGGCCGAGACCACGTACTCGGCACCCGCGCGGGCCTGATCGGTCACCTTGTCGTAGCCCATCTTGGCCGAGACCGCGGGCTCGAACACCGAGAAGGTGCCGCCGAAACCGCAGCACTCGTCGGGCCGGGTCAGATCGACGATCTCCACCCCCTTCACCTTCTTGAGAAGGTTGAGCGGCTTGGAGAAGAACGGCCGGTTCAGTTCGGTCGGACGGGCATGGCCGATGCCGCGCAGCGCGTTGCAGTTCGAGTGGTAGGCGACCTTGTGCGGAAACGCCGCCCAGGGAAGATCCTCGATCTTGAGCACGTCGTGCAGGAACTCGACGAGCTCGAAGGTTTTGGCCCGCACATGCTTGACCTCGTCGGTCTGCGGGATGGCGGTGAGGTGCTCGCGCACCTGATGCACGCAGGAGCCGGACGGGGCGACCACGTAGTCGAACCCGGAAAAATTCTTGACGAACAGCGCCTCGGTCGCGGCGGCCTCCTGATGGCAGCCGGTATTGGTCATCGGCTGGCCGCAGCAGGTCTGATCGTAGGGGTATTCGACGGTGAGGCCGAAGCGCTCCAGCAGTTCCAGCGTGGCGATGCCGACCTCGGGCTCGAAGGCATCGACGTAGCAGGGGACGAACAGTCCGATCCGCATGGCGCTCTTCTGATCGTGATTTCAGACGGCTGCCCCGCCTCACCACCTTGGAACGGTTTCAAGCGGACACGGGCTGCATACGCCTCCGATCCCCGGTTTCCAAGCGTGCCGCCTGATCCCGGTCAGTTGGTCACGGGGATGGTCCGTCCGGCGGCGCGGATACGCTCCAGCACGCTCGCGTAGTTTTCCGGCGTCAGGATTCCGACGAGCTTGTCGCGGATTCGGCCGTCGGGACCGATGATGAAGGTCTCCGGCACGCCGTAAACGCCAAGGTCGATTCCCGCCCGGCCGCTCGTGTCGGCGCCGACCGCGGCGAACGGCACCCCGTTGCGCTCCAACCAACGCCGTCCGGCGTCGCCGGGATCCTTGTAGTCGATGCCGACGAGGCGGATGCCGGGCTCCTGCGCGAGCCGCATCAGCATCGGATGCTCGATCTGGCAGGGGGCGCACCACGAGGCGAAGATGTTGAGGACGGTCACCTGCCCCCTGAGGTCCGCACTCGACAAACCGGGCACCGGCCGGCCGGCGGCCTGGAGGCCCGGCACCGGCTCCAGTGCGAAAGCGGGGACCGGCTTCCCGATCAGCGCCGAGGGCAGCGCCGCAGGATCGGCGCCGGAGCGCAGCCGGACCAGGAAGGTGACGGCCAGGACGGCGAAGACGAGCACCGGCAGCAGCGCGAGGAGCGAGCGGCGGGGGCGCTCCCCGGTGCCGGGCGGGGTCGGCTGCGGAGCCTGCGCGCTCACGAGCGACCTCCCCGCTCGTCCTGCAACTCGGCGAGCGCGCGGCGCTGCGCCCGCCCGTCCCACCAGCCGTTGAGGGCCAAGGCACCGAGCACCAGGGCCGCGAAGCCGTAGGAGCCGATGATGAAGGGGGCGTAAGGTCCGAATTCCATGGCGGGTCTCAGAGTGATCGTCCCATCGATCGTCTTGAAGTGCCTCACAAAACTCCCGGTCTCTGACCGTTCTCGTTCCGGCGATGACAGCGCAGCGGGAGTTTTGTGGGAGACACCTAGATCGCTTGGCCCACGGGAAGGGTCGTCGCGGCGCGGGTCATCGGTGCGGCGTCCTGCACGCCGGCATCGAGACGCTCCGCCTGCCGGATCAGCAGCGTGCGCACCCGGCGGCGGTAGATCTCGGTGCGCATCGCCTGAAGATGCAGCGTGACGCCCAGCAGGGTCATCGCCAGCACCATTTCGAGCAGCGGGTAGAGCATCGAGGAATCGATGGACGAGCCGCCCATGCGCAGGATCGACGCCGGCTGGTGCAGCGTCGACCACCAGTTCACCGAGAATTTGATGATCGGCAGGTTCACCGCGCCGACCAGCGTCAGGATCGAGACCGCGCGCGCCGCCCGGCTCGGATCCTCGATGGTCCGCCACAGGGCGATGATGCCGCAATAGATCAGGAACAGCACCAGCATCGAGGTCAGGCGCGCGTCCCAGACCCAGTAGGTCCCCCACATCGGCTTGCCCCAGAGCGAGCCGGTGACGAGGCAGATCAGGGTGAAGGCCGCACCGATCGGCGCCGCGGCGCGCTGCGACACGTCGGCGAGCGGGTGGCGCCAGACCATCGTGCCGATCGCCGAGAGCGTCATCGCCCCATAGAAGCCCATGCCGAGAATCGCGGCAGGGACGTGGATGTACATGATCCGCACGGTGTCGCCCTGCTGGTAATCGGGCGGCACGACGAAGAAGGTCAGGTACAGCCCAGCGGCAACGAGCAGGGCCGACGCCGCGGCGAGCCAGGGCAAGGCCGCACCCGACCAGCGCAGGAAGTGGCCCGGATGGGCGAGGCGGTTCCAGAGAGCGGTCCACATGGAAGCCTCCATACCGCCGAGTGCGCTGCAGCAGCAATGCGCGCCAACGTCCCGTCCGGCGCCTGCTCTTTGTGCTGGCGGACTGCGAAATATTTGTGCAGCGCGATACCGGAACGCCTGGTAATCACAAGAATTAACGCTTGATCCCGCTCAATCTCTATTTTTCGGGATTGAAAATCGTAGTCACGAGCTGCCGCATGCTGATCAAGGCCGGTTACGACATCACCTTCGAGACTGATGCTGCAACGCCGATGTCGCTGCTCCTCAGCCTCCACCCCTCCCGCCAGGGGGATCTGCGCAGCCCGGAAGCGATCGTCTTCGATCCGCCGATCCCGCAGCGGCAGACGCTCGATTCCTTCGGCAACGTCTGCACCCGCATCGTCGCGCCGCCGGGCCGCCTCTCGATCTCGGCGGATCTGCTGGTCGCCGATTCGGGCCTGCCCGACACGGTTGCGCCGGAGGCCGCCCAGATTCCGGTGGAGGCCCTACCCGACGAGGTAATGGTCTACCTGATGGCGAGCCGCTACTGCGACACCGACAAGCTGGCCGGAATTGCGTGGCCGCTCTTCGGCCAGACGCCGGAGGGTTGGGCGCGGGTTCAGGCCATCGTCGATTACGTGCACGAGCGCATCCGCTTCGATTACATGCAGGCGGATGCCACCCGCTCGGCCTTCGACGGCTACCAGCAGCAGGTCGGCGTCTGCCGCGATTTCGCGCATCTCGCCATCGCGTTCTGCCGCTGCATGAACATTCCGGCGCGCTACTGCACCGGCTATCTCGGCGATATCGGCGTGCCGCCCGTGCCCGATCCGATGGACTTTTCGGCGTGGTTCGAGGTCTATCTCGGCGGGCGCTGGTACACCTTCGACGCCCGCCACAACACGCCGCGGATCGGCCGCATCGTCATGGCGCGCGGTCGCGACGCAACGGATTGCGCGATTTCCACGAGCTTCGGCGCGGCGCGGCTGATCAACTTTGCAGTTCACACCGATGCGGTGGCGGACGGGACGAAGGCCGATCTGATGCGGGCCGCGTAACCTCACGCCATCACGTGATCGGCCACCGCCTCAGCCAGTGAGAGCGCGGAGGTGAGGCCCGGACTCTCGATCCCGAAGAGCTGCACCAAGCCGGGCCATCCATGCTCGCCCGGCCCATCGATGCGAAAATCCGCCGCCGGCTCGCCGGCACCGCTGAGTTTCGGCCGGATTCCCGCATAATCCGGCATCAGGCGCCCGTTCGGCAGGCTGGGCCAGTAGCGCCGGATCGCCGCCTCGAAGCGATCGACGCGCCCCGGATCGACCGCGTAGTCGGGGGCGTCCACCCACTCGACATCGGGACCGAACCGCATGCGTCCGGCGAGGTCCAGGGTCAGATGGATGCCGAGGCCTCCCTCGACCGGGGCCGGGTAGATCAGCCGCGTGAAGGCCGGCCGCCCGCTGCATCCGAAATAGCTGCCCTTGGCCAGAACCTGCCGGGGGATGCCGTCCGCCGCCGCCCCCTCGATCCGGCGGGCGAGGGCCTGCGCACCGAGGCCTGCGGCGTTGACGAGACAATCGACCTGCAGCACGTTCGGCGCCTCGCCGCCGAAGCGGATCTCCCAGCGCCCATCCCGGCGCCCGGCCGCTTCGATCGGAGTCCGCAACGCCAGCACGCCGCCCGCATCCTCGACATCGCCGAGGAGCGCCAGCATCAGGGCATGGCTGTCGACGATGCCGGTGGCGGGGGAATGAAGCGCGGCGACGCAGGACAAGGCCGGCTCCAGAGCCACAGCCTCGGCGCGCTCACACCAGGTCAGGCCCTCGACCCCGTTCTCGGCCCCGCGGGACAGGATCGTTTCGAGCGCTGAGCGCTCCGCCTCGTGCGTCGCCACGATCAGCTTGCCGCAGAGCCGGTAGGGCACGCCGTGGCTCTCGCAGAAATCGACGACGCGGCGGCGCCCCTCGACGCAATGGCGGGCGCGCAGCGAACCGGGGGGATAATACATCCCGCCGTGGATCACCTCCGAACTGCGGGCGGACACGCCGGTGCCGATCGCCTCGGCTGCCTCAGCCACGATCACCGCGGCGCCGCGCAGCGCGAGGGCCCGCGCGATCGCCAGCCCCACCACCCCCGCCCCGACGACGAGTGCCTCCATGCCTACGGCCTGCCTCGCGAACGTTCGGGTGGCCGCACCGCGACGCGGCTTCGGCGGCTCCCGGAAAAACAGGCCTTACGGCCAAGAGGCGGACGAGCTTGCTCGTCTCAGTTCTTGCTGTCGAGCGGGCGTCCGAGGAGGCGGGCGAACTCGGCCTCGATCTCCTCCACCGAAAATGGGTTCTGCGTTTGAGCGGCGGGCTCCGGCGTCTCCGGCTTGGACGGCTCGGGTTTGGGGGACGCCGGTTTTGGCGGCTCGGCCTTGAAAGGTTCGGACTTCACCGCGTCCGGCTTGGGCGAGGCCACGAACGGCGGGGGTGCGACGGGCTTGACGGGGGCCGCAGGCTTCGGCTCGGGCCGGGGCGGCGGTGCCACCACCGGGGCGGGAGCTGGCTCCGGCTGAACCGGTGCCCCCTGTGGCGGCGGCGCGGCGGGAACGGGCGGAGCCGCTTCAGCCGCCATCGCCGCAGCGATCGGGTCGGGCGGCGCGGGCGCCGGCTCGACCGGTTTCGGTGCCGGAGGGGTCACCTCGGCAGGGCCCGCAGGCGGGGGCGTGACCGCGGACGAGGGACGCTTCAGCGCCACCTGAAGCTGCCGGGCCATGTCAGAGAGAACGGCAGGATCGACCGATCGCGGCCCACGACTCGCCATGACCGGTGGCTCCGGCACAGGTTCCGGCACCGGCTCGGCCGACGCGGATTCCGGCCGCGCGGGGCGCTCGGACGCGACCTCCGGACGGGGGGAGACCACCGGCGGCGCCGTGCGCCGCATCAGTCGGCTGACCGGCGAGACCGGCCTCGCCGGAGCGTCGGCCGGTACGACCTCGGGCTCGAACAGGCCGGGATCGAGGGGCGGCGCCCGGTCGACGCTGGGCTGGGCGCCGGATACCGCCGAGGGTACCACCTCCGGCATGGCGAAGGTCGGCGGCATCGGAGAGTCGAGGAAGGGATCGGTGCGCGGCTCCAGCGCCGGATCGTTCATGCCCGCCTCGCCGCCGGGCCGGGCGCTCCCGTCCGGCGCGTAACGGGTGCCCGCACCGCGCTGAATGTGACGCTCGATCACCACATCGTTGGGGCCACCGACCAGCAGCAGGTGCTCCACGTTGTCCCGCCGCAGCAGGATGAGTTGGCGCTGCCGGTCGAGTTCGTAGATGTCGACGATGCCGAGCCGCGGCTGGCGTCCGCGCTGGCTCGCGCTCGCGGACAGCGTGAGCCCCCGCCCGGACAGCCGCATGAACAGCAGCGCGGCGATCAGGAACAGCACCAGGATGACGAGGAAGATCACCAGGAACTGCAAGGCGTAGGAGCCCTCGGAACTGAAGAACGCTTGCAAGACCCGCGTCTTTCTAAGTCGGGGCTCCGACGCCGCCGCGCGACGTCCGGCGGTGACCGAAGCCGGCGGAGACGCGATCTCGGCCCCACGCATGACACCGGGTGATTATCGCCGCCGCTTCACGCCCCGGCAACGTATGTTGACACTCCGTTAACAACTCGGTGCAGGCGGCAGCGGCCATTCCAACATCCGCGGCGACGTGCGGCCTCGCGGACACCCGGCAGGTTTTGCCCGGTTAACGGCTCCTTAACCATGTGAGCGGCAGATTCTGCCGAGTTCGGACCTGTGGCTTTCCGAAATCCATCGCCGGCCGCGCCGACCCCGAGGCACCATGTCGCTCACCGACCTGCCCCTGCTCGGCATGCTGCGCACCCGGATGCACTGGCATCAGGCCCGCCAGGCCCTGCTCGCCGAGAACGTCGCCAACGCCGACATGCCGGGTTTTCGCCCCCGCGATCTGGCCGAGCCGTCCGCGGCCTCGGTGAAACTCGCGACGCCGGTCGGCGCCTCGGTCGGCGGAGACGGGCTCGCCCGCACCGATTCCACGCATATCGGGATGACGGCGAGCGCCGGTCCGAACGCCGACCCGCGCCGCTTCAAGGGCTTCGAGGTCCGCCCGTCCGGCAACGGGGTGAACCTGGAGGAGGAGATGATGAAGGCCGGCGACAACCAATCCGATTACCAGCTCGTCGCCTCGCTCTACCAGAAGAGCCTCGACGCCCTGAAAATCGCCGTCGGCAAGCGCTGACATCGCTCGCTGACATCGCTGAACGGGGGACCGTCATGGATTTCTTGAAGAGCCTCGGCATCGCCGCCTCCGGCCTGAAAGCGCAGTCCGGCCGGATGCGCATCATCGCCGAGAACATCGCCAACGCCGATTCGACCGCCCAGACCGCGGGCGGCGATCCCTACCGGCGCAAGATCCCGACCTTCACCAGCCGCTTCGACAACGAGCTGAATGCCAGCGTCGTCGAGGCCGGTCGGGTGCGGCGCGATCCCACGCCGTTCCGCACCAAGCACGATCCCGGCAACCCGGCTGCGGATGCGCGCGGCGAGGTGCGCCTGCCCAACGTCAACGGGCTGATCGAGAACATGGACATGCGCGAGGCCCAGCGCTCCTACGAGGCCAACCTCAACATGGTGACCGCCACCCGGCGGATGATCTCCCGCACCCTCGAGATCCTGAAGGCGTAGCCCCGATGACGACGTCCGCCTTCGCCGCCGGCGCCTACGGCGCGGCCCAGAGCCTCGCCCGCCCCGGCGCCGTCAAACCCGTCCAAGGCATGGCCCAGGGCCTGACCGCGCCGGGCGGCTTCACCGGCTTCCTGCAGCAGAGCCTCGACAGCGTCGCGCAATCCGGTGCGCAGGCCGACCGCGCCGCCCTCTCGGCGGCCACCGGCAAGGCCAACGTGGTGGACGTGGTGACGGCGGTGGCCGAGAGCGAAACCGCTCTCCAGACCCTGGTCGCCGTGCGCGACCGCGTGATCTCCGCCTACGAAGAGATCATGCGGATGCCGATCTAGTTTTTCTGGCCCCTCGGCCCGCAGGCGGGACGAGGGGAGGCCGGCGATGCCCCGCAGAGCAGACGAAAAGTCAAAGTCCCATGACCGGCCTCGCCATCCTCGACATCGCCCGCGACGGCATCTTCGTATTCTTGAAGGTGGCGGGGCCGATGATGATCGTCGCCCTCGTCGTCGGCCTGATCGTGTCGCTGTTCCAGGCGCTGACGCAGATCCAGGAGCAGACGCTCATCTACGTGCCGAAGATCGTCGCGGTGTTCGGGGTGATGCTCCTGATGCTGCCCTTCATCGGCGATGCCATGGCCGCCTACATGGCCCGGATCGCCGCCCGGATCGCCGCGGGCGGATGATGGGGCGGCAGCGCCGGCCGGGCCAAGCGTGTAGGATGAGCGCGCATGACCACGCCGCTCGACCTGCTGCTGCCCGGCCTCGCGGCGGCCTTCCTCATCACCTTCGCCCGGGTCGGCACGCTGATGATGCTGATGCCGGGATTGGGCGAGCAGCTCATCGCGAGCCGCCTGCGGCTCGCCCTCGCTTTGCTCGTGACGCTGGTGCTGTTTCCGACCGTGCGCCCGATGCTGCCGACCGGCAATGCGGCCTTGGCCGCGCCAACCCTGATCGGATTGCTGATCGGCGAGATCCTGATCGGACTGATGCTGGGCCTCTGCGTGCGCATGATCGTCGCCGCGCTCCAGACGGCGGGCGTGGTGATCTCGCAGCAGCTCGGCCTGTCCTACGCCATGACCGTCGATCCGACGATGGGCGGACAGCAGGCGGCGATCGGCAACTTCCTGGCGATGCTCGGCGTCACGCTCATCCTGGCGACCGATCTGCACCACGTCGCCCTCGAAGCGATCGGGCGCAGCTACCTCCTGCTGCCGCCGAGCGGCGTGCCGGCGATGGCGGATGCGGCCAAGCTCGGGCTCGACGCGTTCAGCCGCGGCTTCGCCCTGGCGGTGCGGATCTCCGGACCGTTCATCGTGTTTGGCATCCTGTTCAATCTCGGGCTCGGCGTGCTCTCCCGGCTGATGCCGCAATTGCAGGTGTTCTTCCTCGCGGTCCCCGCCTCGGTCATCATCGGCATGATGCTGCTGGTCGGGGCCCTCGGCCTCATCATGGGGCTGTTCCTCGACGATCTCGGCCGCTATCTCGGCGCGTTCCTCGGGCGCTGATCCGGAACAGGGGAGCCTGAGCCGGTGTCCGACGAGACCGACGACGAGGACAAGACCGAAGACCCGACGCCACGGCGCATCGAGCAGGCGATCGAGCGCGGCGACGTCCCCAACTCCCCTGAGATCAACACCTTCTTCATCCTGGCGGCCTTCACCCTCGCCCTGATCCTCTCGGCCCGCCCTGTGGCGGAGGGGCTGACCCGCGACATGCGCGGCTTCCTCGAACATGCCGGCGGCCTGCCTTCGGATGCGGGCACCTATCTCGGCGTGGCGCTGCGCGTGGCTTGGGTCTGCACCAAGGCGCTCGCCGTGCCGCTGGGAATCGCGATGCTCGCGGCCATCGCCGCCGGCCTGATCCAGCATCGGCCGATCTTTACCGCCGAGAGCCTGATGCCGAAATTCGCGCGCATCTCGCCGATGGCCGGCGCCAAGCGCCTGCTCGGCATGGATGCCTGGGTGAATTTCGGCAAAGGGCTCGCCAAGATCATCGTCGTAGGCACCATCGCCGGGACGATCCTGTGGAGCGAGCACGACCGGGCGGAATCCTTCGCCCAGCTCGATCCGGGTGTGGCGCTCCAGGGCACCCTGACGCTCGCCCTCAAGATGATGGGCGGCATGCTCGCGGTCTACGCGGTCATCGCGCTCGGGGACGCGCTCTACCAGCGGAACCGCTGGCACAAGCGCCTGCGCATGACGAAGGAGGAGATGAAGCAGGAGCACAAGGAAAGCGAGGGCAGCCCCGAGGTGAAGGCCCGGATCCGGCAACTCCGCCAAGCCCGCGTGAAGAAGCGGATGATGGCCGCCGTGCCCACCGCCACCGTGGTGGTGACGAACCCGACCCACTTCGCCGTGGCCCTGCGCTACGAGGCCGGGATGGCGGCACCGATCTGCGTCGCCAAGGGCGTCGACTCGCTGGCGCTGCGCATCCGCGCCGTCGCCGCCGACCACGACGTGCCGGTGATGGAGAACCCGCCGCTCGCCCGCGCCCTCCACGCCACCGTCGAGGTCGATGCCGAGATTCCCGCCGAGCACTATCGCGCAGTTGCGGAGGTCATCGGTTTCGTGCTTCGCCTTCGCCGAGCCGCCTGAGGCTCGATCCGCTTCCGCATGGGACGGCGAAGTCGTTCAGGCGCCACGGTTTATGCACCATTGTCCGGCAATGCTCGGGCAGAAGGTGCGGCATTTGACGACCCACAGGGCTCGAAGCAGCCATGTGCCGTCCGTGTGCGAGGGATGGGTAGGGCCTGATGGCTGAGGTCAGCGGACCAGCGGTGCCGGCGTCCGGTTCGATCGATCGTTCGGAGCGTCCCGGCCGGGTCGGCCTGCTGCTGATGCTGGCGGGCCTGCTCGTCGGCGCGGCGGTGGGATTGTCCTTCGTCGCCAACGAGCAGGCGCAGCCGCTCATCCTCGCCCTGCTGGCGCTGCTCGCGATGGCGGGCGTGTTCTTCCTGTTCGCCCTGGCGATCGGCGCGCTTCAGCTCGCCGGCCCGGCTTCGCGCGACGACATCACCCGCGCCATCGTCGACGCGGCCCCCGAGGGCAAGCTCGTCGTCGAGGATAACGGACGGATGATCTACGCCAACGAGGCCTATATGCGCCTTGCCGGCGGCGACAGCTTTTCGAATCTCCGCTCCATCGAGCGCATCTTCGTCGGCGCGCCGGAAGTCTCGGAGGCGGTCTACCGGCTCGCGCAGGCATCCCGCGACGATCGCGCCTATGCCGAAGAGATCCGGATGTCGCCGCCGCCGGGCGGCGCGGCGGACCGCGACTTCGCGTGGTACCGCATCGCGGTTCGGCCGATCCAGCGCCACCGCGGCTCTGCCGCGCTCTGGACGGTGAGCGACATCACCCACGAGCGCGAGCGCCAGGAGAACGTCTTCCAGGAACTCCAGCACGCGATCGACTATCTCGACCACGCACCCGCGGGTTTCCTGTCGATCGATGCGGCCGGCTCGATCGTCTACATGAACGCGACGCTCGCCTCCTGGCTCGGCTACGACCTCGCCACCGTCGGCTCCGGCGGGCTGAAACTTCTCGAGATCGCACCCGGCGCCGACATGCTCACCGCCTCGCCGGGCCTGCCCGGCGAGGTGCGCACCGACCGCTACGATATCGACCTGCGCCGCCGCAACGGCCAGCCGCTGCCGACGCGGCTCTACCATCGCGTCGCCTACGGGCAGGACGGGGCGCCCGGCCCCTCGCGCACCTTCGTGCTCAACCGCTCCGCCGGATCGGATGCCGACGAGCCGCAGCGCGCGGCCGAGGTGCGGCTCGCCCGCTTCCTCAACAACAGCCCGATCGCCATCGCCACCCTCGACCGGGACGGCCGGGTGATCCGCGCCAACACCTCGTTCGTGCGCCTGTTCGCCGGCATGCCGCGCCAGCCTTCGGCGGAGGGTGGCCGCGACGCACCCGATCCGATGATGCGCGACGCGGTGCTGGAGCGCGACCGTGGCGTCATCGAGGGCGCGCTCGCCCGCGCCGCCAACGGCTTCGGCGGCCTCGATCCGATCGAGGTCGGCCTGTCCGGGCCGGGTGATCGCTCGGCCCGCGTCTGGATGAGCCCGGCGGATTCCGACGGGACGCCGAGCCCCGATGCCGAGGCCCGGGCCGGCAGCGACGGCGACCGTGAACGGGTGATCCTCTACGCCCTCGACACGACGGCCCAGCGCCAGCTCGAACAGCAGGTCGCCCAGACCCAGAAGATGGACACGGTGGGCCAGCTCGCCGGCGGCATCGCCCACGACTTCAACAACGTCCTCCAGGCGATCATCGGCTACTCGGACCTCCTGCTCGCGAGCCACCGGCCGACCGACCACGCCTTCCAAGACATCATGCAGATCAAGCAGAACGCGAACCGGGCCGCATCCCTGGTGCGCCAATTGCTGGCCTTCTCCCGCCGCCAGACCCTGCGGCCGGAGGTGATGGATGTCGGCGAGGCACTCTCCGACCTGACCCTCCTGTTGAAGCGGCTGCTCGGCGAGCGGGTGCAGCTCGATTTCCGCCACGGCCGCGAGATCTGGCCGATCAAGGCCGACGTGAACCAGTTCGAGCAGGTGATCGTGAACCTCGCGGTCAACGCCCGCGACGCGATGCCGGGCGGCGGCAGCCTGACGATCCGCACCGCCAACTGCCCGGTCGATGGCGAGCGGCCGATCGGCATCCCGGCGGGCGATCACGTCATGATCGAGGTGACCGATACCGGCGAGGGCATCCCGCCGGAGGTGCGCCAGAAGATCTTCGAGCCGTTCTTCACGACCAAGGAGATCGGCAAGGGCACCGGGCTCGGGCTTTCGACGGTGTTCGGCATCGTCAACCAGTCCGGCGGGGCGATCGACGTGCAGTCGACGGTGGGCGAAGGCACCACCTTCCGCATCTACCTGCCGCGCCACGAGCCCGGCATCGAGGCCCTGCCCGAGCCGCTGCCGCCGCCGCGAACGGCCTCCGGATCGACGAAAGTTAGCGCTTCCGAGCCGAACTCCGGGACCGGTGACGATGCCGAGGCGGGATTGGCCGAATCGAGCACGGAGTCCGGCTCTCCCGCTGCCCGTCCCCCGGAGCCGCCGCCGAAGCCCGCGGCGGACCATACCGGCCAGGGCACCGTCCTGCTCGTCGAGGACGAGGATCCGGTCCGCGCGGTCAATTCCCGGGCGTTGTCCGCCCGCGGCTACACCGTGCTGGAGGCGGCCTCCGGCATCGAGGCGCTGCGTCTGATCGAGGAGCATGCCGACGGTATCGACGTGGTGGTCTCCGATGTCGTGATGCCGGAGATGGACGGGCCCACCCTGCTGCGCGAGCTGCGCAAGCACATGCCCGACCTCAAGGTGATCTTCGTCTCCGGCTACGCGGAAGACGCCTTCCGCAAGAACCTTCCCGAGGGCGAGGCCTTCAACTTCCTGCCCAAGCCCTTCAGCCTCAAGCAGCTCGTCGAGACGGTGAAGCAAACGATGGCGAGTTGAACGCACCTGAGGGGAGCGTACGACATCCGATCAAACCCTTCGGGATATCGGATGTCAGCATCCATCAGGCGACATGGCGCGCGGCTAGCGCGCGAGGCGGAATCCGCCTCCAAATTTGGTCAGAGCGACTTCGGCACAAGGACAGTCAGCATCCTGCGCCGTCGCAGGGAATCTCGACCGGCGGCTTCGCTTCCACATTCTGTTCTTTCCGGCTCAAACCGCGACGACGGGCTTGCGCATTGAGAACAAAACAAGTACGAAATCCTTCAGCTCCGGCGGATTGAGCGCCGTGCCCCTCCCATGCATAAGGAAGCCTTGCGATGGCCCAGCCTGCGCTGAAGATGGTGGATTCCTCGACAATGGCAGCAGCCGACAAGGACAAGGCCAAGGCGATCGAGGCTGCGCTGACGCAGATCGAGCGGGCCTTCGGCAAAGGCTCGATCATGCGCCTTGGCAAGAACGACAAGGTGCAGGAGGTCGAGACCATCTCCACGGGCTCGCTCGGCCTCGACATCGCGCTCGGCGTCGGCGGCCTGCCGCGCGGCCGGGTGGTCGAGATCTACGGGCCCGAATCGTCGGGCAAGACGACGCTCGCGCTCCACACCATCGCCGAAGCGCAGAAGAAGGGCGGCGTCTGCGCCTTCGTGGATGCGGAACACGCCCTTGACCCGGTCTATGCGCGCAAGCTGGGCGTCAACCTCGACGACCTGCTGATCTCGCAGCCCGATACCGGCGAACAGGCGCTTGAAATCACCGACACGCTGGTGCGTTCCGGTGCGATCGACGTGCTGGTGGTCGATTCGGTCGCCGCGCTGACCCCGCGCGCCGAGATCGAGGGCGAGATGGGCGAGAGCCAGCCGGGCCTCCAGGCCCGCCTGATGAGTCAGGCCCTGCGCAAGCTCACCGGTTCGATCTCACGCTCGAACTGCATGGTGATCTTCATCAACCAGATCCGCATGAAGATCGGCGTGATGTACGGGAGCCCTGAGACCACCACCGGCGGCAACGCGCTGAAGTTCTACGCCTCGGTCCGCCTCGACATCCGCCGCGTCTCGACGCTGAAGGACCGCGACGAGGCCATCGGCAACTCGGTGCGCGTCAAGGTCGTCAAGAACAAGGTTGCGCCGCCCTTCAAGCAGGTCGAGTTCGACATCATGTTCGGCGAAGGCGTGTCGAAGGTCGGCGAGTTGATCGATCTCGGCGTGAAGGCCGGCATCGTCGAGAAGTCGGGTGCGTGGTTCTCCTACGACAGCCAGCGCCTCGGCCAGGGCCGCGAGAACTCCAAGGGCTTCCTGCGCGACAACCCCGACATCGCCAACAAGATCGAGGCCTCGATCCGGCAGAACTCGGGACTGGTCGCCGACCGGATCCTCGAGACCGCCAAGCCGACCGCCGACGATCTCGACGAAGGCGAGGCTTAAACCGCCCCGCGCCATGACGTGAAGGACGAAGCCCGCCGCGAGCGATCGCGGCGGGCTTTTTTCTGCGCGGGCGGACCGTGCTCAGGCCGCCGCGTGCCGCGCGTCGAACTCGGCCGCGAAGCGGGCGCCGGGCCGGTCCGTGCAGCGATCGACCCAGGCGTCCAGAGCCGGCTCGCCGGGCTTCCCGAACCACGCATAGGGCGAGTGCAGCAGGAGGTCGGCGGCACTGAAGTGGTCACCGAGAAGGTATGGCCGATCCTTCAGCGCCGCGGCGAGCCGCGCCTTGATCTCGGCGCTGGTGCGGAAGGTGCGCGCGAGGGCGGGATGATCGAGACCGATCGCCTCGAGCGTGAGGACCGGCTCGACGACGCCGGCGTACCAGCCAAGCCAGCCGAGATAGGCGCCGCGCTGCGGATGACCGGTGGGAATGCCCAGACCGGTCTTGGGGAACAGCTCGGTCAGGTACTGGATGATCGCGCTCGACTCCCGCACCAGGACGCCGTCGTGATCGAGGAGCGGCACCTTGCCTTCCGGGTGGGGGTTGAGTGCGTCGCGCACGCCCGAACCGTCCATGCGCGGGATCGAGACGCATTCGATCCGCACCGCGTCGTGCGCGTCGAGTTCCTTGAGGAGCGCGACGATGCGGGTCGAGCGGCTCCGGGGGGCGTGGAACAGCGTGATCATCGGGGGTCTCTGGCTGGCGGGTCGGCAAGCGAGGGTGTAGCCCAGGGCACCTGTCAGTTTCCGTCAGTTGGGCGATGGCGCGAACCGATCGACTGTTCCGGCTGCTTCAGGCGATGCGCATCCTGCCCGCGCCGGTCACCGCCGCGAGGCTCGCCGAGGAAACCGGTGTCTCGCTGCGCTCCCTCTATCGCGATATCGACAGCCTGCGCGCCGCCGGTGCCCGGATCGAGGGCGAGCGCGGCTACGGCTACCGTCTGATCGAGGACGTCGCCCTGCCGCCGCAGACCTTCGATCGGACGGAGATCGAGGCGCTGGTGCTCGGCCTCGCCGAGGTCCGCCAGATGGGGGACCCGGCCCTCGCCCAGGCCGCCGCATCGGCGCTCGCGAAGGTGGCCGCTACCCTGCCCGACCGATCCGAGACGTACCTGCTCCACGCGGTCTCGCAGGTGCGCCGCTTCGAGGCCCGCTTCTCCAAGATCCCCGACATGGAGACGATCCGGGCCGGGTGCTGGCGGGAGGAGGCCCTGGCGCTGCGTTACGCCGACAAGGACGGCACGGTCACCAAGCGGAAGATCCTGCCGCTCTCCATCGTCTATCTCGACAGCAAGATGACACTGCTGGCGTGGTGTTGCCTGCGCGAGGCGTTCCGCATGTTCCGGCTGGATCGCATCGAAGCGGTGCAGATGGCGGGCACGAGCTTCCGCCCGCGGCGGGTCACGCTTCTGCGCAGCTACCTCGCCGAACTGAGGGGTAGCGCTCGGCCGCGTCATGAGCCGACGTGACTCGCAAAGCTTGGGCCCGTATGAGGGCGCGAGACTGACCGCCGTGCTGTCCTCAGCCGGCTCCCCGACGCGACATGATGTTCGAGCCTATCCGATGAGCGGCGTCAACGAGATCCGATCGACCTTCCTGGACTACTTCCGGGATGCCGGGCACACGGTGGTGCCCTCGTCTTCGCTCGTGCCGAAGAACGATCCGACGCTGATGTTCACGAACGCCGGCATGGTGCAGTTCAAGAACGTCTTTACGGGGGTCGAGAAGCGTCCTTACGTCAAGGCGACCTCCTCGCAGAAATGCGTCCGCGCCGGGGGCAAGCACAACGACCTCGACAACGTCGGCTACACCGCCCGGCATCACACTTTCTTCGAGATGCTCGGCAACTTTTCGTTCGGCGACTACTTCAAGGCCGACGCGATCGAGCTGGCCTGGACGCTGATCACCAAGGAGTTCGGCCTCTCGCCGGAAAAGCTCCTTGTCACCGTCTACGCGGACGACGAGGAGGCCGCGGGCCTGTGGCGGAAGATCGCCGGCTTCCCGGACGAAAAGATCATCCGCATCGGCACCTCCGACAACTTCTGGCAGATGGGTGATACCGGCCCCTGCGGCCCGTGCTCGGAAATCTTCATCGACCAGGGCCCGACGCTGGCGGGCGGACCGCCCGGTTCTCCGGACGAGGATGGCGACCGCTTCCTCGAATTCTGGAACCTCGTGTTCATGCAGTACGAGCAGGTCGAGCCAGGGGTGCGCAACCCCCTGCCCCGGCCCTCGATCGATACCGGCATGGGCCTGGAGCGGATGGCCGCGATCCTCCAGGGCGTCCACTCGAACTACGACACCGATCTGTTCCGCGCGCTGATCGATGCGGTGGCCCACGCCGTGTCGCGGGCGCCGGAGCCGTCGACGCGCGCCTCCTACCGCGTCATCGCCGACCATCTGCGCTCGACCTCGTTCCTGATCGCCGACGGCGTGCTGCCCTCGAACGAGGGCCGCGGCTACGTGCTGCGCCGGATCATGCGGCGCGCCATGCGCCATCTCGAACTGCTCGGCGCCCGCGATCCCGTCATGTACCGCCTCGTGCCGACCCTGGTGCGCGAGATGGGGCAGGCCTTCCCCGAACTCGCCCGCAGCGAGGCGCTGATCTCCGAGACTCTCCGTCTGGAAGAAGGCCGCTTCCGCAAGACCCTGGAGCGCGGCCTCGCCATCCTCGACACCGAGACCCGCGATCTCGCGGCCGGCCAGAACCTGTCCGGCGAGACGGCTTTCACGCTCTACGACACCTACGGCTTCCCGCTCGACCTGACGCAGGACGCTCTGAAGGCGCGCGGCATCGGCGTCGATACGCAGGCCTTCGACGCGGCGATGCAGCGCCAGAAGCAGGCGGCGCGGGCCGCCTGGCAGGGCTCGGGCGAGGCCGCGACCGAGACGGTCTGGTTCGGGATCAAGGAGCGCACCGGCGCCACCGAATTCCTGGGATATGACACGGAAGCGGCCGAGGCCGTCATCGGCGCCCTGCTGCGCGACGGCAGCGAAGTCGAAACCCTGAAGGCGGGCGAGAACGGCATCGTCGTCGTCAACCAGACCCCGTTCTACGGAGAATCCGGTGGTCAGGTCGGCGATTCCGGCACGATTTCCGGCCCCGGCCTTCGGGCGCGTGTCACCGGGACGGAAAAGAAGCTCGGCGACCTGTTCGTGCATCACGTCACGGTCGAGGAAGGCACGCTCGCCGTCGGGGCGGCGGTGGAACTGAAGGTCGATCACGCGCGCCGCGCCGCGATCCGCGCCAACCACTCGGCGACCCACCTCCTCCACGAAGCCCTGCGTCAGGTGCTCGGCGATCACGTCGCGCAGAAGGGCTCGCTCGTCGCGCCCGAGCGCCTGCGCTTCGATATCAGCCACCCCAAACCCATCGACGAGGCGGAGTTGAGCCGCGTCGAGGAGATCGCCAACGCGGTCCTGCTTCAGAACGCGCCGGTGGTCACCAAGCTGATGGCGGTGGACGAGGCGATCGAATCGGGCGCCCGCGCCCTGTTCGGCGAGAAGTACGGCGATGAGGTGCGCGTCGTCTCCATGGGCCGGCCCGTGGACGACGAGGGCCGCGAAGTCGAAGGCCGCCTGCCGAACTTCTCGATCGAGCTGTGCGGCGGCACCCATGTCTCGCAGCTCGGCGAGATCGGCCAGATCACCGTGCTCGGCGAGAGCGCGGTCGGCGCCGGCGTGCGCCGGATCGAGGCGATGACCGGGACCGCCGCCCGCCGCCACCGCGCCGCCGAGAGCCGCACGCTGAGCCAGCTCGCCGGCCTGCTCAAGGCGCCGGTCTCGGACGTGCCTGAGCGCCTCTCCACGCTCCTCGAGGAGCGTCGCCGGCTCGAGAAGGAATTGACGGATGCGCGCAAGAAGATCGCCATGGGCGGAGCTTCGGGCGGCGGCGACGAGGCCCGCGAGATCAACGGCGTGAAGTTGATGGCCCGGGTGGTCGAGGGCGTCGAGATGCGCGACCTGAAGGGTCTCGCCGACGAGGGCAAGAGCCGCCTCGGCTCCGGCATCGTCGCCCTGGTCGGCGTGTCCGCGGACGGCAAGGCCGGGCTGGTCGTCGGCGTCACCGAGGATCTGACCGAGCGCTACGATGCGGTCGGGCTGGTGCGCGCCGGTGCCGGCCACCTCGGCGGCAAGGGCGGCGGCGGACGGCGCGACATGGCCCAGGCCGGCGGTCCGGACGGCGCCGGAGCGGATGCCGCACTTGCCGCGATCGCGGAGGCCTTGGCCGCGGGCTGACCGGCCGTCGCGCACAGGCGGCGGGGGGGAACAAAAACATCATCGCTCACGGAACGGTGAGCGTGTTCGCGGCTTGGTTGGCCGCCACTCCCCGCCGCCTCCGAGCCTTGTGCCCGGCGCGTCCCGTTTCCCGATCCGGCCAGCGCCGGATTCGGGACAGGGCGTCAACGTCCCGTGAGCCGATGAAACTCTTTCGCTGCCAGTCCTGCGACAACATCCTCTATTTCGAGAACCGCTCGTGCGAGCGCTGCGGTCACCGCCTCGCCTACCTGCCCCAGCTCGGCCGCATCTCGGCCCTCGAGCCTGCGGGGGACAACGCCTGGACGCCGCTGGCGGCGCCGGAGCGCTCGAGCTTCCTCTGCACCAACGCCGCCCACGACACCTGCAACTGGATGGTGCCGCCGGGCACGACCGACGCTTTCTGCCTCGCCTGCCGCCATAACGGCACCGTGCCGGATGTGAACGACCCGGTGAATCTGGAGCGCTGGCGTGAGATGGAGCATGCCAAGCACCGGCTGTTCTACACCCTGTTGCGCTGGAACCTGCCGCTGAAGACCCGCGCCGAGGATCCCGAGCACGGCCTGATCTTCAACTTCCTGGCCGACCCGCCGGATGCGAACGGCCCCAAGGTGATGACCGGCCACGAGAACGGCGTCATCACTATCGCCCTGGTGGAGGCCGACCCGGCCGAGCGCGAGAAGCGCCGCGCCTCGATGGGGGAGCCCTACCGGACCCTGCTCGGCCATTTCCGCCACGAGGTCGGGCACCATTACTGGGACATCCTCGTGCGCGATGCCGGCAAGCTGGAGCCGTGCCGGGCAGTGTTCGGCGACGATTCGCAGGATTACGGCGAAGCGCTGAAGCGCCACTACGACCAGGGCCCGCCCGCGAACTGGCAGGACACGTTCGTCTCGGCCTACGCCACGACCCACCCGTGGGAGGACTTCGCCGAGACCTGGGCGCATTACCTCCACATCGTCGACACGCTGGAGATGGCGAGCGCGTTCGGAATGCAGGTCAACCCGAAATCCGATCTCGGGGGCGAACTCGCCGGGCGGGTGGATTTCGACCCCTACCGCGCCGATACGATCGAGCAGATCATCGACGCGTGGCTGCCCTTCGTCTTCGCGATGAACAGCGTCAGCCGGGCTATGGGTGAGGGCGACCTCTATCCGTTCGTGCTCGGTCCGGCCGTGGTGACGAAGCTCGGCTTCATCCACGACCTCGTGCACGGCCGCGTGTAAAAACGCCTCGCAATGATCGGCGACGGGCGGGCCTCGCGTCAGGCCCGCCCCGCCTCTGCCGAGAGCATGGCGGGATCGATGCCGATCGCCTTGAGCACCTGATCGTACTTGGTGCCGAGCCCCGGATCGAAGATCAGCTCGGGATCGGCCGGGCAGTTGAGCCAGCCATTGGCCAGAATCTCGTTCTCCAACTGGCCTGCCTGCCAGCCGGCATAGCCGAGCGCCAGAACGGCGTTCGAGGGTCCGCGCCCATCGGCGATGGCGCGCAGGATCTCCACCGTCGCCGTGAGGCAGACGCCCTCGTCGATCTGCAGCGTCGATTGATCGATGTGGAAATCGGCGGTGTGGAGCACGAAGCCGCGCTTGGCATCGACCGGGCCGCCCATCAGCACCGGCATGTGACCGACCCGCTCACGCAGGCGGATCGCATCCGCCTCGCTGGCGATGTCGAGTTGGATCAGGAGATCCGGCATGCTCAGATCCGCGACCGGCTTGTTGACGATGATGCCCATCGCCCCGTCCGCCGAGTGCGCGCAGAGATAGATCACCGAGCGCGCGAAGCGCTCGTCGCCGATCCCCGGCATGGCCACGAGGAACTGGCCGTCGAGATAGGCCGAGTCTTTGAGCGAGGGATCGGGCGTCAGCATGGAGCCTATGCTACTGCGGCGGCCGTCATTGATCCATAAGGTAAACGCGCACGCGGCGAGGCCGTGCCTCGACAGTCGCGCGAAGCGCGTCTAACGGTTCGTGGCTTTTGCGAGGAGAGCACGGATGACGATTCAGGTTGGCGATCAGCTGCCCCAGGCCACCTTCCGGGTGAACGGGCCGGACGGTCCGCAGGCCAAGACGACCGACGACGTGTTCAAGGGGCGCCGCGTCGTGCTGGTCGGCGTGCCGGGCGCCTTCACCCCGGCCTGCCACCGCAACCACCTGCCGGGCTTCGTCGCCAAACGCGAGGAGATCCTGGCCCGCGGCATCGATGCGATCGCCGTGACCTCGGTCAACGACATCTTCGTGCTCAACGCGTGGCAGCAGCAGAGCGGCGCCGAGGGCATCGAGTTCCTGGCCGACGGCAATGCCGAATTCGCCAAGGCGATCGGCCTGGAGATGGACGGCTCCGGCTTCGGCCTTGGCCCGCGCTCCCAGCGCTATGCGATGCTCGTGGATGACGGCGTGGTGCGGATCCTCAACGTCGAGGACACCCCGTCCAAGGCCGAGGTCTCGGGCGCCGAAGCGTTGCTGAAGGTGCTCTGAGCCACCGGACATGAGCCCTCCCCGGCACCGGGGAGGGTTCGACCGGCCTTGGTGTCGCTCACACGACTCCCGCCGCGCTGTCATTGCCAGAGCGAGAACGGTCAGAGACCGGGAGTTTTGTGAGGCACTCTTACTGCTGCCAGCCGTAGTCCCGCGCATCGGTCGCGGTGCGGTGGAAGGCGAGACGGCGGTCGTATTCCAGCGGGTCTTTGGGCTGCACTAGGGCGCCGGGCGGCACGTTGAGCCAGTCCACGAGGCGGGTCAGCATGAACCGCATGGCCGCGCCCCGCGCCAAGATCGGCAGCGCCGCGATCTCGGCCGGTTCGAGCGTCCGCACCGCATCGTAGCCCGCAATCATCGCACCCGCCTTGTCGCGGTGGAAGGTGCCGTCGGCCTCGAAGCACCACGCATTGAGGCCGATCGCCAAATCGTAGGCGAAGGCGTCGGTGCAGGCGAAGTAGAAGTCGATCAGACCCGAGAGGGTATCGCCGATGAAGAACACGTTGTCAGTGAACAGATCGGCGTGGATGACGCCGCTCGGCAGGCCCTGAGGCCAGGAGGCCTCGAGCCAATCGAGGTCGGCGCGGGTTCGGGCCGCGAGGCCGGGCGCCACCGTATCGGCCTGCGCTTGCGCCTGTACGAAGAGTGGGCGCCACGCCCCCACCGACAGATTGTTGGCGCGCACCATCGGAAAATCGCGGCCGGCGGCGTGGAGCCCGGCCAGCGCAGCGCCGAGCGCCCGGCAATGCTCGGCGTTCGGGCGGCTCAACGACACGCCTTCGAGGAAGGTGACGATCGCCGCAGGCCGGCCGCAGAGATGCCCGAGGGCGGTGCCGGCGCGGTTGCGGACCGGTTGCGGACAGGCGAGCCCGGCCCGTGCCAGATGGCCCATCAGGTTGATGAAAAAGGGCAGATCCGCCTCGTTCACCCGCTTCTCGTAGAGGGTGAGGATGTAGTTGCCCGTGCTCGTATGCAGGAAGAAGTTCGAGTTCTCGACGCCTTCCGCGATCCCCTTGTAGGAGAGCAAATCGCCGAGTTCGTATTCTCTGAGGAAGGCGCGCAGCGCCTCGTCGGATACGTCGGTGTAGACCGCCACGGTGCCGCTGCCGGTTTCGCGCAAGAGAAAGGGGCGCCGTGGGCGCCCCTGGAGGTCGTTCGGCCGGCCTGGCTCGGGGGCCGGCGCGTCGTCCGCCCTACTCGGCGGCTTCGCTGCGCAACTCGCGCGGCAGCGGGAAGGACATGTCCTCGACGGTGACCGACACCTGATCCACCGTCACGTCGAAGCGTGCGGCGAAGGCGTCGATGATCTCTTCGACCAGAACTTCCGGCGCAGACGCGCCGGCGGTGAGGCCGAGGCGGCGGATGTCCTTGAAGGCATCCCAATCGATCTCCTCGGCACGCAGGACGAGGCGGGTGATGGGACAGCCGGCCCGCTCGGCGACCTCGCGCAGGCGCTGCGAATTCGAGGAGTTCGAGGAGCCCACCACGATCAACGCATCGACCCGCGGCGCGACTTCCTTGACCGCTTCCTGGCGGTTGGTGGTGGCGTAGCAGATGTCGTCCTTGTGCGGGCCGTGGATGCCGGTGAACTTGGCCTTCAGCGCCTCGACGATATGCTTGGTGTCGTCGATCGACAGGGTCGTCTGCGTCACCCAGGCCAAAGCCTGGTCGGCCGGCGGGTTCAGAGCATCGATCTGGTCGATGTCCTCGACCAGGGTGATCGACCCCTTGGGCAGCTGGCCCATGGTGCCGACGACTTCCGGGTGACCGGAATGGCCCACGAGCAGGACGTGGCGCCCGCGCTTGTGATGGATCTCGGCCTCGCGGTGGACCTTGGTCACCAGCGGGCAGGTCGCGTCGATGGTGGTGAGGCCGCGCGCGTCGGCGTTCTGCGGCACGGTCTTGGCGACGCCGTGGGCGGAGAAGATGACGGGGGCGCCGCTATCGGGCACCTCGTCCAGCTCGCGCACGAACACGGCGCCCTTCCGCTTCAGGGTCTCGACCACGTATTTGTTGTGGACGATCTCGTGGCGGACGTAGACCGGCGCTCCGTAGATCGCCAGCGCACGCTCCACCACGTCGATGGCGCGCACCACGCCGGCGCAGAAGCCACGGGGGGCACACAGGAGGATCTCCAGTGGCGGCTTGTCGCCCGTCACGGCCGGATGCGGGACCCGGTTCGGGTCGGCGGTGAGGTTGATGGTGTCAGCGCTCATGATCCGACGGATGTGGAGAGGGGTGGCCGGGTCTGTCAACAGCGGCCAGCCCGAAAGCCGCGACAGGCCTGCGCCTGTCCGTCGTCATTTGCTTAGCATACATGACGCGATCCGTGACACCCGCCATCCGCCCAGGGGGCCTGCATCCCGCTGCCTGTGGTAACAGTGCCGACTCGACGGCACGGCAAGGGAAGGCGCCGGGCATGTGACGAACGACACGCGAATCACCCTCGCCTCTTGTTTTGACATCGTCTTTTTCCGAAAGCCGGTGGCCACCTTTCGGGACGATGTCCTAAGGGGAGCCCTTCCCCCATCCGGAACCATCGAGGCAACGGGCTTTCATGGCGAGCGCCACGGACCACGCCAGCTTCCTGCCGCCGGTGCTGACCTTCCTGTCGGCGGCGGTGATCGGCGTGCCGCTCGTGCGCCTCCTCGGCCAGAGCGCGGTGCTGGGCTACCTCGTGGCCGGCGTCGTGATCGGCCCGGCCGGCTTCTCCCTGATCGCCGAGCCCGAGACGGCGGCCAGCGTCGCCGAGATCGGCGTGGTGCTGCTGCTGTTCATCGTCGGGCTCGAACTCGAAATCTCCCGGCTCGTCTCGATGCGGCGCGACATCTTCGGGCTCGGCGCCGCGCAATTGGCGCTGTGTTCGCTCGTCATCGCAGGTGCCGCTCTCGCCTACGGCCTGACGCCGGCCGCGGCGAGCGTCGTCGGCATCGCCATCGCGCTCTCGGCCACCGCGGTCGCACTCCAACTGTTGGAGGAGCGCGGCGATCTCGGCTCACCCTATGGCGGGCGCTCCTTCGCGGTGCTCCTGTTCCAGGACATCTCGGTGGTGGCGATCCTGGCGCTGCTGCCGCTGCTGGCATCGGCCGGCGCCACGCCGAAGGACGGCTGGGTCGACGAGGGCCTGCGCTCCACCGGCCGCGCGGCGGTTGCGGTCGCGGGCGTGGTGCTCGTCGGGCGCTACGGCCTGAACCCTTTCTTCCGCCTGCTCGCGGCGGCGGGCGGACGCGAGGTGATGACGGCGGCCGCGCTCCTCGTGGTGCTCGGTACGGCGCTGGTGATGGAGAAGGCCGGCCTCTCCATGGCGATGGGCGCCTTCCTCGCGGGCGTGATGCTCGCCGAGTCGAACTTCCGCCATCAGCTCGAGGCCGATATCGAGCCGTTCCGCGGCATGCTGCTCGGTCTGTTCTTCATGAGCGTCGGCATGTCGATCGACGGCGGCCTGCTCACCAACCACTGGCTGGCGCTGCTCGCCGCGACCATGGCCGCGATCGCGGTGAAGATCGCCCTGGTCGCCGGGCTGTTCCGCCTGTTCGGCTCGCCCTGGCTCGACGCCCTGCGCGGCGCGGCAGTGCTGGCGCCGGCCGGTGAGTTCGCGTTCGTGATCCTGCCGGCGGCGGGCGACCTGCGCATCCTCGCCTCGGACGTGACCCGCTTCTGCGTCGCGCTCGCCGCCCTCACCATGCTGGTCGGACCCATCGCCGCCAAGGGCCTCGACGCTCTCATCGCCCGCCGCCCGAAGGAAGCCGAGCCGCCCTCCGACGTCGGCGAGGCGCAGGAATCCGGCGACACCCGCGTGCTGGTGGTGGGATTCGGCCGCTTCGGTCAGATCCTGGCGCAGGTGCTGCTGGCGGAGGGCATCAACATCACCGTCATCGACAAGGACGTCGAGCAGATCCGCAACGCCACGAGCTTCGGCTTCCGGATCTATTACGGCGACGGCACCCGGCTCGACGTGCTGCGCGCCTCCGGCCTCGCCAAGGCGGACTTGATCTGCGTCTGCATCGACGACGCGCCGGCCGCTTTGAAGATCGTCGACATCGTCCACGAGGAGTTCCCGAACGTGCGCACCTACGTGCGGGCCTATGACCGCACGCACGCCATCGAACTCATGAACCGCGACGTCGATTTCCAGCTTCGCGAAACCGTCGAGTCCGCCCTCGGCTTCGGCCGCGCCACCCTGGAGAGCCTGGGACTGCCCGCCGAGGCCGCCGCGCGGCGCGTCGAGGATGTGCGCAAGCGCGACGTCGCCCGCCTCGTGCTCCAGCAGGCGGGCGCGATGCCGGACGGCTCCGGCTGGCTGCGCGGCACGCCGGAACTGCGGCCCGAGCCGCTCACCGCCCCCAAAAGCCCCTCGCGAGCGCTGAGCGCCGAAACCCGCGGCCTGATCGAGCAGCAACCGCACGAATCCGCCGCCCGCGCGCTCGAAGCCGAGGATACCGAGCCGAATGCCTGAGGCGGGCACAGGCGCCATGCCGGAGCGAGACAGGGGCGCGGCGCGCTTCGTTTCGGGCTCGATCCTGCGTCACGTCGTCGTAATGAGCGCGACCGGCTCCGTCGGCCTGATGGCGATCTTCGCCGTCGATCTGCTGTCGCTGTTCTACGTTTCGAAGCTGGGCGATCCGGCCCTCACCGCCGCCGTCGGCTTCGCCTCGATCATCCAGTTCTTCGCCATCGCCTTCAATATCGGCCTGATGATCGCAGCCGGCGCCCTGGTATCGCGGGCGATCGGAGCGAACGATCCGGCCGACGCCCGGCGGATCGCGACTTCGGTCACCGTCCATTGCGTGATCGCCTCGGCTTTGTTGGCTGCCCTCCTGCTCGCCGGGCTCGACCCGCTGCTCTCCGCCATCGGCGCGGAGGGGCACACCCTCGACGTCGCCCGGCGCTATCTCTGGATCAGCCTGCCGTCGAACCTGCTGCTCGGGCCGGGCATGCTGTTCACCGGCCTCCTGCGCGCGGTCGGCGCGGCGCGGGAGGCGATGTTCGTGACGCTCGGCGGCGCCGTCATCACCGTCTTCGTCGATCCGCTGCTGATCTTCGGCCTCGGACTCGGCGTGGACGGAGCGGCGCTCGCGGTCTGCGTGGCCCGCGTCACCTTCGTCGCCGTCGGCTGGGTCGGCGTCCGCCGCTATCGGCTGCTCGAAGCGCCCCGCCTCACGGCCGTTATCGGCGATCTGCCGCTGGTGACCCGGATCGCCGGGCCGGCGGTGCTCACCAACCTCGCCCCCTCGATCGCCAGCGCCTTCGTGGCGCACGCGCTGTCCGGCTTCGGGCCTCCGGCGATCGCCGGGAACGTGGTGATCGAGCGCCTCGCCCCGGTCGCGTTCTGCGGGCTGTTCGCGATGTCGGGCTCGATCGGCCCGATCCTCGGCCAGAACTGGGGTGCCGGGCGCTTCGACCGGATGCGGGGCGTCCTGCGGGTCGGCACGGGGGTGACCGCGCTCTACGTCGTCGTCGTCTGGCTGCTCCTCACCCTGGCGCGGGCGCCGCTGGCCGGTGCCTTCGAACTTCAGGGCGTGGCGGCCGATCTGTTCGCCTTCTTCTGTCTGGTGAGCGGTCCGGTCTGGTTCTTCAACGGGCTCCTGTTCCTCGCCAACGCCTCGTTCAACAATCTGGGCTTCCCCTTCCTCTCGACCCTGCTGAACTGGGGCCGGGCAACGGTGGGCACCGTTCCGCCCGCGCTCGTGGGGGCGGCATGGTACGGGCCGGAGGGGGTGATCGCCGGCACCGGCCTCGGCTCGATCGCCTTCGGGGTAGCTGGCCTCGCCCTCGCCTTCCGCACCGTGGGCCGGCTGGAACGCGGCATGAGCGTGGCGGCAGGACCCGCACCCGAGCCACCCTCCGCCAACGAGGCGGTGCAGGCCGCCCCCTCGAGCGGGATGTCGTTGTAGCCCGAAAAGCGACGGTGGAAGCCGATGCAGGCTGATCGTCCGCTATTCCAAGGGAAATCGCCGCGGAATCGGGGTTATCGCTGGCCAGCCTCGCCCGGTTGCGACACACTCTCGGCTGAGGCCGTTCCGGCGAGCCTTCGGACGTGAGTGTCGGTGGTCACCACCGGCGCGTCCGGAATGAGGATGGGCTCGCATCATGGACGCGTTGTCATGGCGAGGCCCAGAGGCGTTCGGCACCCGGATCGTTGCTGCTCGCTGAGGCGCCCGGCCATGTACACGATGTTCGACATCCTGCAGAGCCAGGGCGACGCGAGCGTGCGGGCCTTCGGGCAGCAGTTCGGTCTCTCGCCGGAGCAGACCCGCCGCGCCATGGAGGCGCTGCTGCCGGCCCTGTCGATGGGCATGCAACGCAACGCTGCGGCCGATCCGATGGGGTTCGGGCGCATGTTCGGGCTCGGCCAGCCGGGAAAAGCGCCGCCACAGGCCGGTGCGGATCTGTTTTCGGGGCTGTTCGGCTCACCCATGATCGCTCAGGCGGTGATCCAGCACGCATCGGCGGCGAGCGGCGTCGGGAGTCAGGCCCTCAGGCAGATGCTGCCGGTCATGGCTGGTATGATCGTGGCCGGCATCGTCCACCTGCTCCTCAATCCGCCTGCCGGGGCGCCGGCCGCCGAGCCCCCGCCCTCCGCCTACCCAGTCGGCACGCTCTGGACGGACTGGCTCAACGGCCTCACCGCCGCGGCGGGACAGATGGCCTCCCCTTCCCCGCCCGCGGCGCGCAAGCCCGAGCCGCGACCGGCCGTCCGTAAGGCAGAGGCGGCACCGGCACCGGATGCGACCAAAGCCTCGATGGAAGTGATCCAGCAGATGCTCCAGACCGGAGCCGAGGTTCAGGAGCAGAACGTCAAGGCGATGAAGGACGCGTTCGACGCGTTCTGGAGCCAGCCGAAGCCGGAGGATACGAAGCCCGAAGCCGGAGCTGCTCCGGCCCCCTCCCCGGCCGCCGGGAGGGAGCCGGCTTCCGCCAAGCGCAAGCCGGTCGGGCCGAAATAGGAAATCGTAGGACTTCTGGTTTCGCCAGGCTCAGCAGACGCTCGCCATCTGAGGGCGCGCGGCAGGGATCTGCTCGCCCTCGCTTCATCCACGACGGTTCACGCGGCCATTGGCAACGGATACGGCCTCCGCCTGATCGAAGCCGGGGCCCGACTCGCTCAGCCCGCGCTCTGCCCCAGGAGACGCCCCCTCGTGCCAACACGGCGCGGAATCACGCACAAGCCCGAATCCACCATCCCGAAGTGATCGACTGTATTTCGCGTCACTACTCGAACTTGATGCGTTCGACGACCGCCGCCAGAAAGTCGGCCAGGACGGTTCCGTACGCACGGAAGGCGCCGATGACCGCCATCCCGATGAAGGTGCTGACCAATCCATACTCAATGGCAGTCGCCCCCGACTCATGACGCGCGAAGCGGATGAGAGACCGGGACAAACCCGAGGTGGGTTCCGGGACGGGCGCGGATGGAGGAAGCAAAGACACGGCGCATCGTCCCGGACATTCGGCAATGGCATGATCCTGCCAGCCTGAACTTGCAGCGAGCTTAAGGGGATCGAAGAAAGCGGGGACATTCCCCGCCGACCTGTCTCTTTCGACAGCCGATTCGTCCGCTGACGGAGCGACGGGCGATGGATCGCTGAACGTGTGTCCCCGCCCCATCGCCCTGCGGCCCCAGGGCCGCCTCATCCCGCGAAACGTTCGAGCATCGTCGCGAAAGTCGCCCAACGCCTTCCGGGACGAGATGGGGCTCTCGCCCAAGTCAGGCTTTCCCAACTCAGGCCTTCCCAAGTCAGGCTTTGCCGGTGTCCTTGCGCAAGGCGTCGATGCGCTTGGAGGCCTCCGCCTTGTCGAGGTCGGCCTCGAAGGCTTCCGGTGCCTTGGCCTGCTCGGACAGGGTCTTGAGGTAGGATGCCTGCGCGCCCGTCATCGGCTCCGCGCCGGTCGTCCACTCGTCGGGATCCTTGATCCGGTTCGACTCGTCGGTCGGATCGACCTTCGGGTTCTCGGCCGCAGCTTGGTCCTTGGTGGTTTTGTTGGTCGTCTTGCCGGTCATCGAGACACCCTTCGTTCATGGATTGTTCCAAAAACGCAGGGCGCTCCGCTAAGTTCCGGGCACCGTTTGACGGGCCCGGAACCGTCGATCATGCGATCCTCAGGCGGCGGCCGCCCGCGGCTGCACCTCGGCGAGATAGTCGTCCATCAGCGTCTTGGTCAGCGCCGCCGGCGTGAAGCGATAGGGGCCGATCTCGGAGACCGGCGTCACCTCGGCGGCCGAACCGGTAATGAAGCACTCGGAGAAGCCGGTCATCTCCTCGGGGCGGATGCGCCGCTCGATCACTTCGACTCCGCGGCGCTTGGCGAGCTCGATCACGGTCTGGCGGGTGATGCCGTCGAGGAAGCGGTCGGCCTGAGGCGTATGGAGCACACCGTCGGCGATGAAGAAGACGTTGGCGCCGGTGCATTCGGCGACGTTGTCCTCCCAGTCGAGCATCAGCGCGTCGGCATAACCCTTGTTCTCGGCCCGATGCTTGGAGATCGTGCAGATCATGTAGAGGCCCGCCGCCTTCGAGGTGGAGGGCGCCGTGCGTGGATCGGGCCGGCGGTAATCGGCGATGTCGAGGCGGATGCCCTTCATCTTGGTCGCCGGATCGAAGTAGCTCGGCCATTCCCAAGCCGCGATGGCGAGATGGATGGTGTTCTTCTGCGCCGCGACGCCCATCATCTCCGAGCCGCGCCACGCCACGGGGCGCAGGTAGGCGTCTTGGAGGCCGCTGGTCGCCAGCACCTGAGCCTTGGCTGCCTCGATCTGATCGACCGAGTACGGAACCTCGAAATCGAGGAGCTGGGCCGAACGGCGCAGGCGCTCGGAATGCTCGCGGCTCTTGAAGATTCGGCCGCCATAGGCCCGCTCACCCTCGAACACCGACGAACCGTAGTGGAGGCCGTGGCTGAGCACGTGGATTTTCGCCGCGCGCCAAGGCACCATGACGCCGTCGAACCAGATCGTGCCTTCGCGCTCATCGAAGGGAATCACGGACATTTCTCGAAGTTCCTCTGCGCGGCCTCGGCAATGCGCGGGGTCGCGGGGTGGGGCAGGAGCCGGTGCGCGGGCGCGTGGACCGTCCGAGGGACGGCGCACCGAGCGAATACCGGCAGGCTTGACGGGTAGCAACGGGGCTGAGATATGTCAACAACACTGACTTATCTTCCCGAGGCTTCCAGGGCTGCCCGAAGCCTTGCGATCGACCGACGTCCTACGAGGTTTTCACGACGTGAGCCGTGCGATGACGCCAGACGCCGACACGGCGCTACAAGCTTCCTGTGAAACTCCTCGCCCAGCTTGCCACGAGACGGGGGGTGACAGCGACGATTTGATCGAGCTTCTGTTCTTCGCCTATCGCGATTTCGTCGGTGATCCCGACCGGATCCTGGCGCAGTACGGCTTCGGCCGGGCGCATCACCGGGTGCTTCACTTCGTCGATCGCTATCCCGGCCTCACCATCGCCGAACTCCTCGATATCCTGCGCATCACCAAACAGAGCCTCAACCGGGTACTCAAGGATTTGATCGATCAGGGCTATGTCGAGCAGCAGACCGGCACGAGCGACCGGCGCCAGCGGCTCCTGTTCTGCACCCCGTCCGGCCGGGCGCTGACGGCCGACCTGACGCGGGTTCAGGTCCGCCGGATCGTGCGGGCGCTCGACGCGCCCTCCGTGGACGACGAGGCCGAGAGCGGACGCGAGGCCCGAGCGGCCTCCGCCCAGGATTTCCTGCTCGCGATGATCGAGCCGGCCGAGCGCGCCGCGATCCGTCGGCTGATGGCGCGCCGCACGACGGGGCGCGCCTGATGTCGGCCGAAAGCGCCCTCAAGGCGCGCCCCGAGCTTCCCGACCACGCGCCCCACATCCTACTGGTCGATGACGACCGGCGGGTGCGCGAACTCCTGTCCCGCTTCCTCTCGGAGCAGGGTTTCCGGGTCACCGCCGCGGCGAACGCGGCCGAGGCGCGCAGCCGTGGCCAGTGCTTCGTGTTCGACGCGCTCGTGCTCGACGTGATGATGCCCGGCGAGAGCGGTTTCGATTATGCCCGCTCGGTGCGCGAGACCTCACGCGTGCCGATCCTGATGCTGACGGCCCGCTCCAACCCCAACGACCGGGTCACGGGCCTGGAGATCGGCGCCGACGACTATCTGCCCAAGCCCTTCGAGCCGCGCGAGCTGATCCTGCGGCTCAACAACATCATCCGCCGCCACGCTGCCCTGCCGGATGCCCGTTTCTCGGGCGAAGGGGCTGTCAGCTTCGGCCCCTTCAGCTTCCGCGCCGACCGGGGTGAGCTGCGGCGCGAGAACGAGCCAGTGAAGATCACCGAGCGCGAGCGCGAAATCCTGACCATGCTGTCCCAGGCGCGCGGCGGCAATGTCGAACGCGAGACACTCGCGGGCAACGGCGGATTGGCAGCCGAGCGCACCATCGACGTGCAGATCAACCGTCTGCGCCGTAAGATCGAGCCGGACCCGGCCAATCCGAGCTTCCTGCACACCGTTCGCGGCGTCGGCTACCGCCTCGCCATCGATTGAGGCCTTCATGGCGGCCCCCGTCCGCCCCTCCGCGACCGCACCGTCTCGAACCGGCACCCTCGCCGGGGCGTTCGGTCGCGTTCGGAAAATCTGGCGGCGCCTCAGCCGCGCCATCGGCGACGCCTTGCCGAAGGGCCTCTACGCCCGCTCGCTGATCATCATCATCGCGCCGATGGTGCTGCTGCAATCGGTGATCGCCTACACCTTCATGGAGCGGCACTGGCAGCTCGTGACCCGCCGGCTGTCGGCGGCCGTGACCGCCGACGTCGCTGCGCTGATGGACATCTACGAGTCCTATCCGCAGGACCGGAACGCGGAGACGCTCTCGCGCATCGCCGGGGAGCGGCTGAACCTCGACATCGACATCCTGAAAGGCGCCAAGCTGCCGAATCCGGGGCCGCGCCCGTTCTTCTCGATTCTCGACGAGGTCTTGTCGGAAGAGATCCGCCGTCAGATCCGCCGCCCGTTCTGGATCGACACGGTGGGGCGCTCGAACCTCATCGAGATCCGCGTGGCGATCCCCGAGGGCGTGATGCGGGTCACCGCCCGGCGCAATCAGGCCTACGCCTCGAACTCGCACATCTTCCTGCTCTGGATGACCGGATCCTCGCTGGTGCTGCTCGGCGTGGCGATCCTGTTCCTGCGCAACCAGATCAAGCCGATCCTGCGGCTGTCGGCGGTGGCCGAGGGGTTCGGCAAGGGCCGCGAGATCGAGTTCAAGCCTCGCGGCGCCCGCGAGGTCCGGCAGGCCGGGCACGCCTTCATCGAGATGAAGCGCCGCATCGAGCGCGCCATGGAGCAGCGCACGGCGATGCTCAACGGGGTGAGCCACGACCTGCGCACCATCATCACCCGCTTCAAGCTCTCGCTCGCCCTGGTCGAGCAGACGCCGGAGGTGGAGGATCTCCAGCGCGACGTGGACGAGATGAGCCGGATGCTCGAGGGCTATCTCGCCTTCGCGCGGGGTGATTCCGCCGAGACCGCCGCCGAGACCGACATGCGAACCGTGCTGGAGGATCTGCGCAGCGACGTCGAGCGGCTCGGCGCCCATGTCGAGGCGGTGGAGATCGAGGGCAGCCCGCTCGTCACGGTGCGGCCCGATGCGATGCGCCGCTGCCTGTTCAACCTCGCCGCCAACGCCGCCCGCTATGCCGACACCGTGGCGATCTCGGGCAAACGCGAACATCGCGCCTTCCTCGTCGCGATCGACGACGACGGGCCCGGCATCCCGCCGGAGAGCCGCGAGGACGTGTTCAAGCCGTTCGTGCGTCTCGACGATGCGCGCCAGGATGCCGGCGGCTCCGGGCTCGGTCTCGCCATCGCCCGCGATATCGCTCGGGCGCATGGCGGCGATGTCAGCCTGCACGACAGCCCACTCGGCGGATTGCGGGCGACGGTGCGCATCCCCGCCTGATCGAAACGCTCACCTGATCGAAACGCTTGCCCGACCGAAACACTTGCGCGACCGAAACCCTGGCGGATCGATCGGAGATTCTGAAGCTGCGGGAGTTTCCTCCGGCGGAACGGCGATGCTAAGACCGCTTCGCATTATTCTTCGGGCCGCGCTGCGGTCCCTCAACGAACGCGAGTGACGTCGAATGAACCCGCTGGTGCCGCTTTCCGTCGTGCTGCTCCTTCCGATCGCAGCCGTCTGCGCCGTTCTCTTCACGGATACCGGGATCGAGCCGGCCCTGTTCTACGCAGCGGTCAAGACCTTCGCGATCCTGTTCGTCGTCGGCGGCGCGATCTCCTTCGCCGCGAGCCGCCTCGCCGCGCGCACCCACGGCTGAGCATCTCTCACGAAACGCCCGCCGCTCGGCCGTGCCCCATGAGGCACTTTCGGCAAACGGGCGTTTCGTGAGGCGCTGCCGAATCCCGGCACCGACCGGCGTCTGACGGAAGGTCGAGGCCATGCTGCGTGTCGTGCCCTCCTTCGATCGGATCGGCGAGGAGAACGCCTTCGCCGTTCTCGCCCGTGCGAGCGCGCTCGCGGCGCAGGGCCGCGACATCGTCAATCTCGGCATCGGCCAGCCCGACTTCGCCACGCCGGCCCATATCGTCGAGGCCGGCATCAAGGCTCTGCGCGACGGCCATCACGGCTACACGCCGGCCATCGGCATCCCTCCGCTCCGTGAGGCGGTGGCGCGGGACCTCCATCGCCGCCACGGAGTCGAGGTCTCGCCCGATGCGGTGATGATCGTGCCGGGCGGCAAGGTCACCATGTTCATGGCGATCCTGATGTTCGGCGAGCCCGGTGCCGAGATCCTGTATCCCGATCCAGGCTTCCCGATCTACCGCTCGATGATCGCGTTCACCGGGGCAACCCCGGTGCCGGTGCCGATCCGCGAGGCCAACGGCTTCGCCTTCTCGGCGGAGGAGACACTCTCGCTGATCACGGAGCGCACACGCCTCCTGATCGTCAACTCGCCGGCCAACCCGACCGGCGGCGTCACGCCGAAGGCCGAGATCGACGCCCTCGTGCGAGGTCTCGCCGCCCATCCGGGCATCGCGGTGCTGTCCGACGAGATCTACGGCTCCATGACCTATGACGGGGAGGCGCATGTCTCGCTCCTCGCCTATCCCGAGATCCGCGACCGGCTGATCGCGCTCGACGGCGCCTCGAAGACCTACGCGATGACGGGGTGGCGGCTCGGGTGGTCGGTCTGGCCGAAGCCGCTCTACGACGCCGCCCGCAAGCTCGCCGTGAACTCCTTCTCCTGCGTGAACGCCGCCACGCAATGGGCCGGCATCGCCGCCCTCGACGGACCGCAGGACTGTGTCGCCGCGATGGTCGCCGCGTTCGATCGGCGTCGAAGCCTCGTCGTGGACGGGCTGAACGGCTTGCCGAACGTCTCGTGCATCACGCCCAAGGGCGCCTTCTACGCTTTCCCGAACATCGCTCGCACGGGGTGGAAGGCCAAGTCCCTGGCGACCGCGCTATTGGACGAAGCCGGCGTCGCGGTGATCGGCGGCCCTGATTTCGGCGTGCACGGCGAGGGCTACCTTCGGCTGTCCTACGCCAACTCTGCCGAGAACATCGCCCGGGCGCTGGAGCGGATGAACCGGTTCCTTTCCGACCGCGCGCCGGGCTGAGATCGAAAAATTCAATCGCGCCGGCGGCAGCTTTCGCGAGATCCGCCTCCTTTCCGGGCATCGAGGGGCAATCTCGGCCTTTCTCGATTTTCCATGCATCCGAATTCCAGGCTGCGGCGTTACTGGGCCATGCTTCGCTGCGTCGGCTCGCAGCGGACCTCACAACGACGGAGATCCTCGCATGAAGATCAAGACCCTTCTCGCCGCTTCGGCCATCGCCCTCGCGCTGCCGATGGCAGCCCAGGCTCAGGGTACCCTGCGCGGTGCCGAACGTGGCGCCCAGGAAGGCTCCGATGCGGCTGGTCCGATCGGCGGCATCGTCGGTGGCGCGGTCGGCGCGGCCACGGGCACGATCGGCGGCATCCTCGGCGTCGAAGATCGCCCGCGCTTCCGCTCCTATGTCCGCGAGCGCAACGTCCGCTCCTACGATTATGACGGACGCGTCGTCGTCGGCTCCACCCTGCCGTCGTCGGGCGTGACCTACTACGAGGTCCCGAACGACTACAACGTGACCCGCGGCACCCGCTACACCGTGGTCAACGACCGTCCGGTGCTCGTGGATGGCCGCCACCGCATCATCGAAGTGCTCGACTAAGCACGCGCTTCACGAGCCGCTCCACAAAGAGCGGCTTCGTCCGGCCCCGGCAGACTCTGCCGGGGCCGTTTTCATGTTCCGGCCCTTGGTTCCACAGTGCACATCACGGTTTCGGCGGACCTGAGCCGTCCCTCGACGCACGTCGCTCGGGCGCGACAGCCCTCTCCTCGAAGATCAATGTCCGATCAGACGCCGTGATGCTGTCGCGGGGATGCGAAGACATCGGACGCAACGCTCCAGGTGTTTGCCCGTTTATCCGTCCAAGATGGTGTTTGCGCCCGAGCAGGACTGACGATGACCGGCCCCGATACGACGCCCGAAACCCTTCCCGAAAACCCGCCGCTACCGGAGTCGGTCCGTGACCATCTCGGTCATGAACTCCGGAGCGTCTACACCGAGCCGGCGCCAGAGCCGCGCTTCCTCGGCGACGAACCCACCGTGCCGCAGGAATTCGAGCCGCAGCTCCGCCGGCTCGAAACGCGGCTGAAGACGCACGAGGAAGGCACCGAGGCCGTCGAACAGGCCCTCGACCGGATTCTCGATGCCTTCGGCGTCACGCCCGACGCCAGTGATCCGAAGAAATAGACCGGTTCATACCCGTCGCGCCGCCAGCAGGTCCCGGATCTCACCCAAAAGCTTCACCTCGGCCGGCACCTCGGCCTCGGGCTTCGGCTTGGCCTCCTCCCGGGATTTCAGGGCGTTCATGGCGCGGATCACCATGAACAGCACGAAGGCGATGATGGTGAAGTTGACGGCGAGCGTCAGGAACTGACCGTAGCCGATCACCGCTCCGACCTTCTTCGCCTCGGCATAGGGCAGGCCCGCCTGCACCTTGGAGGACAGCGGGATGTAGTAGTTCGAGAAATCGAGCCCGCCGGTCACTGCGCCGATGATCGGCATGATGACGTCCTGAACCAGCGAATTGACGATGGCGCCGAACGCCGCGCCGATGATCACGCCGACGGCGAGATCGACCACATTGCCGCGCAACGCAAATTTCTTGAACTCTTCCAACATACTCGGGCTCCTCGAACCGCCGGCTCCGCCGCAGGCCGTTGCGTGCAAAGCTATGCCGCAGACGGTGGCCGCCAAGGGGAGCCGCGCCGATCGCCGGCTTGCGACGGGACGGCGCGGTCGGCTCCCCGCTTCGGTGCACATCCGCGCGGAGCGAACCAGTCCGACGCAGTTTAAACGGCTAAGCTGAAAATAGATCGCCGAGCGCCACAATCATTCGGCC
The DNA here is from genome assembly GCF_001542815.1 of Methylobacterium sp. AMS5. Classification (GTDB taxonomy): domain Bacteria; phylum Pseudomonadota; class Alphaproteobacteria; order Rhizobiales; family Beijerinckiaceae; genus Methylobacterium. Next base: position 2,676,075 of record NZ_CP006992.1, on the reverse strand, counting down.
GGCATCATGCCCCGATCCGGCAATCCTTCAGAAAAACTCCGAAACATATCTGAGGGTTGTGCCGGCGGTCTGCTCGGCCTGCTTGAACGGATTGGGGCTTTTTCCGTCGCCGTTTAGCATCAGTTCATTTTTCACTTGCTACCGAATGGTGACTACTTCAAACGCCCTGCCCTATCCCGAGGTGCCCTTTCGGATGCCCGACGAACTGATTCGCAGTGAATTGCCGGATGATCCCGGTGTAATACGGGTCGAAGCGGCAAAAGCCGTTCCGCGCCACTTGGCTCTCGCCTTGCGGGACTACTTCGATCTGGCGGAGCAAGCCCCGTTGCCGAGCCCGCTCGCTGCCCTGTTGCGACAGTTCGAGACGGCTCTCGCCGCCCATGGCGGGCAGGTCGAAACCATCTTCCGCGACGATCTGGTGAAGGCGCTACCGATGCTGCGCACCTTCGCGATCTCGCTCACCGCCAACCCGACCCGTGCCGACGATCTCGTTCAGGAGACGATGGTGAAGGCCTGGGCCAACCGGGAGCGATTCACGCCGGGCACGAACTTCACGGCCTGGCTGTTCACCATCCTGCGCAACCAGTTCTATACCGAGATCCGCAAGGGGCGCCGCGAAGTCGAGGATGCCGACGGCATCCACGCCGGGACGCTCACCGCTCACCCCGATCAGGAGCACGCGGCGGGACTGCGGATGGTGATGAACTTGATCGGCACCCTGCCGCTGCCGCAGCGGCAGGCGCTTCTGCTGGTCGGTGCCGAGGGCTTCACCTACGAGGAAGCGGCCGAGCAGCTCGGTTGCCAGGTCGGCACGGTCAAGAGCCGCGTCAGCCGCGCGCGGGCCTTCCTCGTCGATTCCTTCGAAGGTCTGCCGAACGGATTGTCGGCGGCACGGGCTTGACCCGCGCCGCCCTGGGCACCCGCATCGACCCGAGAGGCCGTCGCCGGCCATCCGGGTCGCACGTCACACGTCGAGGTTCGCGACGCTCAGCGCGTTCTCTTGGATGAACTCGCGGCGCGGCTCCACCACGTCACCCATCAGCTTGACGAACAGGTCGTCGGCGTCGGTCGTATCCTTGACCTTCACCTGCAGCAGGGAGCGCACGTCGCGATCGAGCGTCGTTTCCCAAAGCTGCTGGGCGGTCATCTCGCCGAGGCCCTTGTAGCGCTGAAGCTGGAGACCCTTCCGGCCGAACGCCATCACCGCCTCGAACAGGCCCACAGGACCGTAGAGTTCGGTCTCGTCCCCCTTGCGGGCAAGCGTCACCGGCTCCTCGTAGATCTCGCGCAGGGTCTCCGCCCGCTCGGCAAGACGGCGGGCTTCCTGCGAGGCGAGCAGCGTCGCGTCGAGATTGGCAACCTGCGTCACGCTGCGAAGCGTCCGGCTGAAGACGTAGCCGCCCTCCGAAGCCGCCCCGGTCCAACCCTTCTCGATCTCGTCGGCGATCCGGTCGAGGCGCTTGGCGGTGCGGTCGGCCAGCACCTCGGCCTCGCCGGGATTCTCGGCCAAATCCTTGGCGAAGGCGCCAGCCAGAACCGATTGCTCGACCACCGAGCGGTCGTAGCGGGTGTGGAGCCCGTGCAGGATGCCACGGAAGGCGCGCGCTTCCTCGACCAGGGTCTTGAGCTGGGCCCCCCCGAATTCGGTGCCGGAGGCCAGCCGGAGCACGGCGCCCTCGACGCCCTGATCGATCAGGTAATCCTCAAGCGCCCGCTCGTCCTTGAGGTAGAGGACGCGCCGGCCACGCTCCGCTTTGTAGAGCGGCGGCTGGGCGATGTAGAGGTGTCCGCGGTCGATGAGTTCCGGCATCTGCCGAAAGAAGAACGTCAGCAGCAATGTCCGGATATGCGAGCCATCCACGTCCGCATCGGTCATGATGATGATGCGGTGGTAGCGCAGCTTGTCCGGGTTGAAGCCTTCGCGGTCGGTGCTCGACCGGCCGATGCCGGCGCCGAGCGCGGTGATCAGCGTGCCGATCTCGGCCGAGGACAGCATCCGGTCGGCGCGCACGCGCTCGACGTTGAGGATCTTTCCGCGCAGCGGAAGCACCGCCTGGAAGGTACGGTCACGGCCCTGCTTGGCCGATCCGCCGGCGGAATCACCCTCCACCAGCAGCAACTCGCACTTGCTCGGATCGCGCTCCTGGCAATCGGCGAGCTTGCCGGGCAGCGAGGCGATGTCGAGCGCGCCCTTGCGGGTGATGGTCTCGCGCGCCTTGCGCGCCGCCTCGCGGGCGGCGGCCGCGAGCACGACCTTGCCCATCACCGATTTCGCCTGGGCCGGGTTCTCCTCGAGCCAGGTCGAGAGGCCCTCGTTGAGGATGTTCTCGACCGCCGGGCGGACCTCGGAGGAGACGAGCTTGTCCTTGGTCTGCGACGAGAATTTCGGGTCCGGCACCTGCACGGAGATGACCGCGGTCAGCCCCTCGCGGCAATCGTCGCCGGTGAGCGAGACCTTCTCGCGCTTGGCGATACCCGAGGATTCGGCATAGCCGGTGAGCTGGCGCGTCAGGGCGGCGCGGAAGCCCGCCATGTGGGTGCCGCCGTCGCGCTGCGGGATGTTGTTGGTGAACGGCAGGACGGTCTCGTTGAACGAGTCGTTCCACCACAACGCCACCTCGACGCGGATGCCATCGCGCTCGCCCAGCACGGTCACGGGCTTCGTCATGCCGTCGACCGGCTTCCGGGACCGGTCGAGATAGCGCACGAACGCCTCGACGCCGCCCTCGTAGCAGAGCTCCTCGCGCTTGTGCTCGGCATGGCGCGCGTCGGTCACGACGATGCGCACGCCCGAATTGAGGAAGGCCAGCTCGCGCAGACGCTTCTCCAGCGTCGGGTAGTCGAACTCCACCATGGTGAAGGTTTCGGTCGACGGCAGGAAGGTCACCTCCGTGCCGCGCCGATCACCCGCAGGACCGACGACTTCCAGCGGTGCCACCGCGTCACCGTGGCGGAACTCCATGCGGTGTTCCTTGCCAGCGCGCCAGATCCGCAGCTTCAGGCTGGTGGAGAGCGCGTTGACGACGGAGACACCGACGCCGTGCAGGCCGCCGGAGACCTTGTAGGAGTTCTGGTCGAACTTTCCGCCGGCATGGAGCTGGGTCATGATGACCTCGGCCGCCGAAACCCCTTCTTCCCGGTGGATGTCGGTGGGGATGCCGCGCCCGTTGTCGGAGACCGTCACCGAGCCGTCGGCGTTGAGCGTCACCGTCACGAGGTCCGCGTGGCCCGCGAGCGCCTCGTCGATGGCGTTGTCCACCACCTCGTAGATCATGTGGTGCAGGCCGGAGCCGTCGTCGGTATCGCCGATATACATGCCGGGCCGCTTGCGGACGGCGTCCAGGCCCTTGAGCACGCGGATCGATTCCGCGCCGTAGCTATCGGCGTGTTCGGTGTTCGGGGAGTCAGCCATGAAATTCCTCGGGCAGGCGGCTCGGGAGCCTTGTTTCGGGCCCGGACGGGCCGGGCATGCCTGCTATCTCGGTACCCATTCCATATAGGCGTTCATCCCTGATTTTGCATCGCTTTTCGCGTCTGGAAAGCGTTGTCGCGTCCTCGTTGTGGACCGATCGCGTTAACGGCGCGTAAGGGCTGTCCATGACGCCGTCGCGCGAAGGGACAGTATCAGGCTGCGGGGTTTCCTCGGGCGTCGCTGAATTCGATGCGCACCCCCGATCGATGCGACAGCCCCTCCAGATCGACCTTCAACCTCGCACCATCGAAATGTCGTTCCGTGAAGGTATCGGCGGAGGGCCGGAACGAAATCGTCGTTCCGCAAAGATCGTCCTCGATCGTCCGGATCCCGACGGGCGAGAGTTTCACACCGTGCTGGAACGCCAGATCGAACGACTTGCCCCCGGTCCGGCTTTCGATCCGTAACCAGTGCGACAGCGTGTTGACGACGCACAGCCCCGCCTTTTCCAGGCCGCCCCCGAGATCCTGCGGGTTGAGCCGCGTCATCACGGCTTCCAGCTCGCCGATATCGCCGTCGCCGCCCGGGTCAGCGGACAGGCCCGGGCCATCGTCGGAGACGGTGCAGGAATCGTCGGAGTCGAGGGTCACGCGGACACAACCGGCGCGGTGGCCGGAGCGCTCGCGGAGCGCACTGTTGACGGTGGCAAGCACCATGTTGTGCAACCCGGTTCCGTCCTCCGTATCGCCGATATATAGGCGAGGCCGGCAGCGCACGGCTCCGAGACCGAGGAGTACGCGGATCCGATCGGTATCGAACGCCTTCAAATCGAACCCTCCCGCATCGTCGCTCCCATCACACGCATCGCCGGCCCGGCAGCTCGCGACTGACCCCACCCTGTGAGCGGCCGGCGAAGCGAGCCGGGCAACGCTACAGACCTTTTTTAACCTTGCAGGAACGGGTTCGTCATCCGCTCCTGTCCGAGCGTTCCGGTCGGCCCGTGGCCGGGGATGAAGGCGACGTCGTCGCCCAGCGGCAGCACCTTCTCCCGGATCATCCGGATCAGTTGCTCGTGGCTGCCGCCGGGAAGGTCGGTCCGGCCGACCGACCCCTGGAACACCACGTCGCCGACCAGGGCGAAGCGGGCATCGCGGCTCATGAAGACGACGCTGCCGGGGGAGTGGCCGGGGGCGTGCCAGATGTCGAAGGCCAGGCCGCCGACGGTGACGGTGTCGCCCTCGTTGAGCCAGCGATCCGGCGTGATCGCGCGGGCGCCGTCGAGACCATAATTCGCGCCCGTCTCGGGCAGGGAATCGAGCAGGAATTTGTCGGCTTCGTGCGGGCCCTCGACGGGAACGCCGAGACGTTCCTTCAGCTCGGCGGCGCCGCCGGCATGGTCGATATGACCGTGCGTGAGCAGGATCTTCTCGACCGTGACGCCCTGCGCGCGAATCGCCGCCTCGATCCGGTCCAGGTCTCCGCCGGGATCGACCACGGCGCCGACCTTGGTGGCGTCGTCCCAGATCAACGTGCAATTCTGCTGAAACGGGGTGACCGGGATGATCGCGGCGCGGGGCGTGGCGGGCATACGGACTCGGCAGCTTGAGGATGACGATACTGCGTCCGGTTCTAGACCGTCGCGCCCGCAATCGCCAATGCCGACGCGCCTCATGCCCGATCCGCTCGATCCCTCGGAATGGCGAATCGGGCGTCGCTCAGTCGCCGCGCGGGCTGCCTGATCCGGCAGCCTCGCTCAAGCGGACGCCGCCTCACCCTCGATCGGGATCGGGCGCGGACGGCCCATCTCGTCGATGGCGACGAAGGTGAAGGTCGCCTCGGTGACCTTCTCGCGAAACCGGGTCTGGAAGCGCCGCGCCCAGGCCTCCAAGTGGATCTTCATCGAGGTGCGCCCGACCCGCCCGACCCGCGTGTAGACGCACAGCACGTCGCCGACCCGCACGGGCCGGATGAAGGTCATCGCATCGACGGCCACCGTCACGACCCGCCCCTGCGCCCGCTCGACCCCGGCGATGCCGCCGGCCTGATCCATCTGCGAGAGCACCCAGCCGCCGAAGATGTCGCCGTTGGCGTTGGTATCGGCCGGCATGGCGATCGTGCGCACCGTCAGGTCGCCGACGGGATGCTCGTCGCTCACATCGATCGCCTGCGTCATCGATCCCCCCTTCGCGCCGATTCGATCGCGCGTTGTCCGACAGCCAAGCACGGGCGCCGGTCCCGCGCCAGAGGCGGAACGGCGTCAGGGCATCAGGCCGAGAAGCTCCAGCCCGGCCGCGAGAAAGATCGCCGCGGCGCAAACGAACAACTCGAGGGGGATGTCCTGCCAGGACAGGGTACGAGGCGGCGCAATCGCGCGCCGCTGCCGCGTCACGAGATCGATCATGGGACGTCCTCCGGAGTGGTCCGTCTCACGCGGGCCATACTCGCTCGACCGCCATCCTATATCGGCTCGCGGCTTTTGGAATAGCGCGGGACGTGATCGGCCGGCCCAGGAGACGGACACGAAAAAGCCCGGAGCGGTGACACTCCGGGCTCAATTCGGAAACGACCGTTTTCAGAAGTCCGCGGGGACTCCGGAGAAATCAGTTCGGCTCAGTAGTAGAAGCGACGCGGGCCGTAGAAACGGCGCGGGCCGTAAAACGGACGGCGGTAATACGGGCGCCGATAGAACGGGCGCGGGCCGTAGAAGCGGCGGCCGTAATAGCGGCGCGGACCCCAGCCACGGCGGTAATATTGCGCCTTCTCGATGGTCGCGGGTGTGGCTTCGGTCACGAGCGCGGCCGACGGACCGACCGGGGCGGCCGACGCACCCTGCGGTGCCACCGCGGCAAGGCCCAGGACCATCAGCGCGGCAAGGAGGAGTTTTCTGATCAAGTGGGCATTCCCTCTTCGGCAATCGCGAACGGACACGCCGAACCTGGCGCACCGCGCGAGCGAGAACGCACGAGGGCGCGAAACGGTTTCGTCAAAAGAGCGCCCGAGGAAGCCGTGAAATCGGGTCAGGCGATCTTCGTCGTCATGTCGACGACGGACGCCTCGGCGCTGCCCTTCACCAGTTCGATGCCGCGCTCGCAATCCTCGCGGCGAACATAGCTCTCACCGGAATCCGCGATGACGTTGCCGTTCTGGACACGTAGGCGCCAGCGCCACTGCCCACCCGAATCACGATAGAGTTCGTAGCGCATCACGCCTGATTTCCTGACAGGCCGTGCTCCGAACGAGAACGGCGCGGGATGAACGCATCCCGCGCCGAAAAGATCGATGTCAGAGACCCGTTACGATACCGACGATCGGTCGCGTGCCGTCTCGCCGGGCGATGGGGCGGGCGTTCGACGCGGGATCGTCAGGCCGTCCGGCGATCAGGTGCGCGGTGCGCGATCGAGCCAGCCGATCGCCCGGCCGCCCTCGCCGCCGGAGCGCGCGGGCCGACCGTCGCGACGGCCGTCGCTCGGACGGGCGCCTTGCGGACGCGCACCCTGCGGACGGGCCTCGCCGGCCCGCTCGGGACGGCGCTGGTCCTGCCGCTGACCGTCGGGACGCGGTGCGCCGGCGGCGCGCTGGTCCTGTCGGTGGCCCGGCTGTCCGCTGGGACGACCACCGCGCGCGTCGTGGGCGCGCGGCTCGCCGCGTCCCTCGCCACCCTGGCCGCGACCGCCACCTGGACGACCCTGGCGCTGGCCGGGGCGACCCTGCGGCTGACGCGGCGGACGGCGCGCCTCCTCGGCGGCATTGTCCTGCGCTTCCTGGCGCGTCGGCGGCACGAAGCCCTCGGGGAACCCGCCAACGGGCACCTTCTGGCGCGTGGTGCGCTCGATGTCGCGCAGGTAAGCGCGCTCCTCGTCGTTGCAGAACGAGATCGCCTGACCTTCGGCACCCGCGCGGGCCGTGCGGCCGATGCGGTGGACGTAGGATTCCGGCACGTTCGGCAGATCGTAGTTCACGACGTGGGTCACGCCGTCGACATCGATGCCGCGGGCGGCGATGTCGGTCGCCACCAGCACGCGGCACGAACCGTCGCGGAAGGCGGCGAGCGCCCGCTCGCGCTGCGGCTGGCTCTTGTTGCCATGGATCGCCGCGCTGACGACGCCGGCCTTGTCGAGGCCGCGCACGACGCGGTCCGCACCGTGCTTGGTGCGGGTGAAGACGAGCACGCGCTCGATCTTCGGATCATGCAGGACGTGGTTGAGCAGGGCCTGCTTGGCGCCGGTATGGCAGAAGATGACCTGCTGATCGACGCGCTCGGCGGTGGTCGCCACGGGCGTGACCGCCACCTGCACCGGGTTGTTGAGATACTGGTCGGCGAGCCCGGCGATGTTCTTCGGCATGGTGGCCGAGAAGAACAGGCTCTGGCGCTTGGCCGGCAGCATCTTCACGATGCGCTTGAGCGCGTGGATGAAGCCGAGGTCGAGCATCTGGTCGGCCTCGTCGAGGACGAGGATCTCGACGCCCTCCAGCGTCAGCGCGCGGCGATCGACGAGGTCGATGAGCCGGCCGGGCGTGGCGACGAGGATGTCGACGCCCGGCGCGATCGCCCGCTCCTGGCGCGTGATGTTCACACCGCCGAACACGACGGTGTTGGTGTAGGGCAGGTGCCGGCCATAGTCCGAGAAGCTATCGGCGATCTGGCTGGCGAGTTCGCGGGTCGGCGACAGAACGAGCACGCGGCAACCGCGGCGCGGCGCACGGCGGCTGTCGAGCGACAGGCGATGCAGGATCGGCAGGGCGAAGGCGGCGGTCTTGCCGGTGCCGGTCTGAGCGATGCCGCACAGGTCGCGGCCTTCCATCGCGGGCGGGACGGCCTGCGACTGGATCGGCGTCGGTGTGACGTAGCCGGCCTCTTCCAGCGCGCGGAGCACGGGCTGAGCGAGGCCGAAATCGGTAAATTGGGTCAAGTCGGTACTTTCAAGGCAGCGGAACCCGCAATCCGGCGCATCAATGCGCGCGGGACTATCAAAGGCGGGTCCATCAGTCCGGGAGGCTGCCCGCGTGATGGGGCGGCCTGGGGTGCATACACGTTGAAGAGAGGGGCCGGGGCACAACCTTGGAAAAGGCGCGAACCGTCACGCAGCCCCCTCAAGCGACCCCGTTCGGTCGCTGACGCTGCACATGCGATATGCGACGTTGCACCCGCGAAGTCAATGAATGTTGGAGCGTCGCGTTCACGCCTCGTCGAATTGACTCATGCTGAAAATCTCGATGCCCGCGCCGTCGATGACGCGGACGGCCTCCGCGGCCGTGCGCGCGCGCTGCGGCACCCGTGCACGGGCGAACAGCCGCTTGGCCCGCTCTGCCGCGGCCTCCGGGCTCGCTGTTCGCACGGAGACCCGCTGCTGCACGCCGCCCGGTGCGTCCGGCTCCTCCGGCCCGAGCACTTCGATGTGATAGGTTTCTCGCACGGACATCCACTTTCTCGCTGACGTCCCGCGCTTACCCGAAGATCGCGCCGGTGGCAGGGGGCGTAACGGACGCCACACCGTCGCGCCTGCTTTTGCTCCGGCGGCCTTGCCGAATTCCCGCCAATGCCGGATGTGATGTCTTCCCCGCGAAGACCCGCGCAGCGAGGACATTCATGACCACATCGCCCTTCGTCACGGTGGAATGGCTGCATCAGCGCCTGAACGCGCCGGACGTCGTCGTGCTCGATGCCTCGTGGTACCTGCCGGCGCAGGGGCGCGATGCTGCGGCGGAGTATCAGGCCGCCCACATCCCCGGTGCGATCCGCTTCGATCTGGATGCGATGAGCGACACCGACTCCGCCCTCCCCCACATGCTGCCGCGACCCGAGGTGTTCTCCTCGAAGATGCGCGCGCTCGGAGTCGGCGACGGGGCGCAGGTCGTGGTCTACGACGGGATGGGGCTGTTCTCGGCGCCGCGGGTTCGCTGGATGCTCCAGACCTTCGGCATGCGCGAGGTCAAGATTCTGGAAGGCGGCATGCCGGCATGGGTCGCGGCGGGCTACCCGACCGAGGAGGGCGAGGGCCGCCCGCGCGACCGGCGCCATTTTACGGCCCGGCTCGACAACGGTGCCGTGGCGGATGCGGGTGACATCGCCCGTGCCCTGGCCGGCGGCACGACGCAGGTGGTCGATGCCCGTTCCGGCCCGCGCTTCCGTGGCGAGGAGGCGGAGCCCCGCCCCGGCGTGCGCCCCGGCCACATGCCCGGTGCCAAGAACCTGCATTACGCCGCCCTCCAGGCGAACGGCCGCCTGCGAGACGAGGCCTCGCTGCGTGCCGCGATCGCGGAGGCCGGCGTCGATCTCGACCGCCCCGTCGTCACCACCTGCGGCTCGGGCGTGACCGCAGCCATCGTCGCGCTGGCACTCGAAACCTTGGGCAAGCAGCCGCGGGCGCTCTACGACGGCTCGTGGTCGGAATGGGGTGCCGATCCCGCCCGCTCCGTCGAGACCGGCCCCGCCTGAGCGGCGAAGCGCCGCCGCGTCGGGCCGGTGCATTGCGGGGATGCCGGCCCCCGCGAGGACGACACAGCGTTAAAGGACGGTTAAGAGGACAGGCATAAGCTTGGCCGAAGCCGGCTGCCGGGTGCCCCATCGTGCGGCTCCGGGCGGCAACCCGTACGGCCCGTCTCGAAGGCTCGGAGGATACGGCTTGGGCAGGGGCCCCGAACGCTGGCAGTTCTACCGCCTGCTCGGTCACGAGATCGTCCGCGCGGTTCGCGAACGGACGGCACAGCTCACGGCGCGGCCCGAGATCCTCACCCGCGCGCGGGTGACCGGCCTCGTGATCGCGCCGCACGACCTGCGTACCAGCGACGCCTCGCTCGCCGACGACATCTATTCCGGCCTGTTCGTGTTCGCCGGCCGATCGCTGGTGGTCAGCGGCCGCTCGCCCTTCGACTACGATCCCCCCTCCCCCGAATGGGCGGACGCGCTCTACGGCTTCGGCTGGCTGCGCCACCTGCGGGCTGCCGACACGGCGCTGGCCCGGGCCAATGCCCGCGCCTTCGTCTCGGACTTCATGAGCGGGCGCGGCGAGGCGGCCCGCGCCAGCCCGGTGCCGGTCGCCTCACGCCGGCTGATCTCGTTCCTGTGCCAGTCGCCGCTGGTGCTGGAGGGTGCCGACCACGCCTTCTATCAGGCCTTCCTCAAGGCCGTCGGCAAGGGCGCACGGGAACTGGAGCGCTCGCTGCGGCGCTCGTCACCGCCGCAATCGCGGCTGCTGGCGGCGGTGGCGCTGACCTATGCCGGTCTGTGCTGCGAGGGCATCGAGCCGATTCTGCGCCGGGCCACCCGCATCCTGGTGCGTGAACTCGAAGCGCAGATCCTGCCGGATGGCGGCCACCGCTCCCGCGATCCGCGCTTTGCCATGGAACTGCTGCTCGATCTTCTGCCTCTGCGCCAGAGCTTCCTCAGCCGCAGTGTCGATCCGCCGGAGGCGCTCCTGCGCGCCGTCGACCGGATGCTGCCGGCGCTGCGTCTCCTGCGCCACGGCGATGCCTCGCTCAGCCACTTCAACGGCATGGGCGTGACGGCGGCCGACCATCTCGCAACGCTGCTGGTCTATGATGGGGCCGGCACCGAGCCGCTGATGTACGCCTCCCATTCCGGCTACGCCCGGCTCGAACTGGGGCGGGTCGTGCTCGTCTGCGATGTCGGCGCGCCACCGCCGATGGACCAGTCGCGCGAGGCCGCCGCCGGCTGCCTCTCCTTCGAACTCACGAGCGGGGCGCAGCGCATCGTCGTCAATTGCGGCAGTCCCGCGAGCGGCGGCGAGCTACGCCGGGCGGCGCGGAGCACCGCCGCCCACTCGACGGCCACGGTCGCCGACACCTCCTCCTGCCGCTTCCTCGACGAGCCGGAGGATTGGTGGATCAGCCGGATCGCTGCCCGCTGGCTGCTTTACCGCCGCGGCCCCGTGGTCCTGCGCGGCCCCGGACCGGTGGCCGTCGAGCGGCGCACGGAGAACGGGGCCGCGGTCCTCGCCGCGCGCCATGACGGCTACGTGACCGAATTCGGCATCCTGCACGAGCGCCGCTGGCGCCTCTCCGACAGCCCCGTGCGGTTGGCGGGCGAGGACGCGTTCCGGCGCGACAGCAAGCGCCCGCGCTCGCGGCCCCAGCCGGTGGCGGTGCGCTTCCACCTCCACACCGCCGTCGCGACGCAGCCTCAGGACGACGGTAGCGTGATGCTGGGCTTGTCGACCGGGGAGCGATGGCGCTTCACGGTGGAGGGTGCGACGGCGGCGATCGAGGAGAGCGTCTATTTCGCAGGCGTCGTCGGTGCGCGGCGGACCGCGCAGATCGTCCTGCACCTGACGGTGGACGAGGACGCGCTGGTGCGCTGGCAGATCGAGCAGGTCTGACCCACATGGCGGAGCGGCGGGCCTCCGCCGGATGCACGGGAGCCCCCGACGACGGCTTCGGTGCGGCTCTTGAGTGTCGCGGTTGAAACAGGTGCCTCTGTGGCCGGACATCATCCGCTCCAACTGGCCGCCCCGGCCGGTTCCGTGCTACCGCGCGCGCAAACTCCTTAACCGACGACACAGGCGATCCCCATGCCGCGCGACCAGATCCGGGTCACCCGCGCCCTCCTTTCCGTTTCGGACAAGACCGGGCTCACGGACTTCGCTGCGGCGCTGAGCCAGCGGGGCGTCGAACTGGTCTCGACGGGCGGCACCCACCGTGCGCTGACCGAAGCGGGGCTCGCCGTCCGGGAAGTCTCCGAGCTGACCCGCTTCCCCGAGATGATGGACGGCCGGGTGAAGACGCTGCATCCGGCCGTCCATGGCGGCTTGCTCGCGGTCCGCGACAACCCCGAGCATCAGGCGGCTTTGGCCGCCCACGGCATCGGCGCGATCGACCTGCTCGTCGTCAACCTCTACCCGTTCGAAGAGACGCTGAAGGCCGGCAAGGCCTATGACGACTGCGTCGAGAACATCGATGTCGGCGGCCCGGCGATGATCCGCGCCGCGGCCAAGAACCATGCCGACGTCGCCGTGGTGGTGGATGTCTCGGACTACGGCGCCATCCTCGCCGAGCTCGCGGCGCATGACGGCAACCTCACCGCCACGACCCGCCGCCGGCTCGCGCAGAAGGCGTTCTCGCGCACCGCCTCCTACGACGCGGCGATCGCCAACTGGCTCGCCGCGGTCGAGGGACGCGACAAGGCCCCGACCTTCAAGGCGCTCGGCGGTACGCTCGCCCAGAACCTGCGCTACGGCGAGAACCCGCACCAGTCGGCCGCCTTCTACCGCCTGCCCGGTACACTGCGCCCCGGCATCGCCACCGCCCGGCAGGTCCAGGGCAAGGAGCTGTCCTACAACAATCTCAACGACACCGACGCGGCCTACGAATGCGTCGCCGAGTTCGACCCGGCCCGCACGGCGGCGGTGGCGATCATCAAACACGCTAACCCCTGCGGCGTGGCGGAAGGAGCGGATCTGCTGGCGGCCTATGAGCGGGCGCTTGCCTGCGATCCGACCTCGGCCTTCGGCGGCATCGTCGCCCTCAACCGGCCTCTCGACGCCGAGGCCGCAAGAAAGATCGTCGAGATCTTCACCGAGGTCATCATCGCCCCCGACGCCTCCGAGGAGGCGCTCGCCATCGTCGGTGCCAAGAAGAACCTGCGGCTTCTGCTGGCGGGCGGCCTCGCCGATCCGCGGGCGAAGGGCGAGGTCATCCGCACCGTGGCGGGCGGCTTCCTGGTCCAGGGCCGGGATGCGCTCAGCGTGGACGACATGGACCTGACGGTCGTGACCAAGCGCGCCCCGAGCGAGGCGGAACTCGCCGACATGCGCTTTGCCTATCGGGTGGCCAAGCACGTGAAGTCGAACGCCATCGTCTACGCCAAGGGCGGGGCCACGGTCGGCATCGGCGCCGGGCAGATGTCGCGGGTGGATTCCTCGATCACCGCCGCGCGCAAGGCGGCCGAAGCCGCGCAGCGCCTCGGGCTGTCGGAGAGCCTCGCCAAGGGTTCGGCGGTCGCCTCCGACGCCTTCTTCCCCTTCGCCGACGGCCTGCTCGCCGCCGCCGAGGCCGGTGCCACGGCCGTGATCCAGCCCGGCGGCTCGATGCGCGACGACGAGGTGATCCGGGCCGCCGACGAGGCCGGGCTCGCCATGGTCTTCACCGGCGTGCGCCACTTCCGGCACTGACACGAACGCATCGAACAAAAAAAGGCCCCGCTGGAGAGCGGGGCCTTTTTTATTTCACCGACAGAATACGCGTCCCTACGATGTTTTTGAGCGCAGGGGAGCGATATCGCGGCCGGTCCGGATCTGCAGAAGCTCCGGACCGGCGTCGTTGGGCAGCGTGTCAGTGGGCGTGCGCCCCCGAGGCTCCGATGCCGGTCTCCGAGCGCACGAACTGCGCATCGAAGGCGGCGCGCTCGCGATTGGCCCGGCGCGTCCGATCCATCAGCGAGACGCCCCAGATCGTGATGAAGGCGAGCGGCATCGAGAACAGGGCCGGGTTCGCGTAGGGGAACAGGGCCGCGGGATGCCCGAAGGTCTTCACCCAGACCGCATCGGACAGCACCACCATGCTCACCGCCGCGACGAGGCCGACGAGACCGCCGATGAGGGCGCCCCAGGTCGTGGTCCCGCGCCAGAGGATCGACATCGTCAGGACCGGGAAGTTGCAGCTCGCCGCCACCGAGAAGGCGAGGCCGACCATGAAGGCGACGTTCTGGTTCTCGAACACGTAGCCGAGATAGATCGCCACGATGCCGATGCCGACGGCGGAGAGCTTGGAGAGGTTCACCTCCGCCTTCTCCGTGGTGCGACCGCGGGCGAAGACCTGGGCGTAGAGGTCGTGGCTGATCGCCGAGGCGCCGGCCAGCGTCAGGCCGGCCACCACCGCGAGGATGGTCGCGAAGGCCACCGCCGAGATGAAGCCGAGGAAGTACGGCCCGCCCACCGCGTTGGCGAGGTTCACCGCCACCATGTTGGTGCCGCCGACCATGTCCTTGATCTTGTCGTAGGCCACACCGTCGGCGCCGAGCTTGAAGTAGCTCGGGTCGGACATCAGCAGGGCGATGCCGCCGAAGCCGATGATGAAGGTGAGGATGTAGAAGTAGCCGATCAGGCCGGTGGCGTAGAACACCGACTTCCGCGCCGCCTGCGCGTCCGACACCGTGAAGAAGCGCATCAGGATGTGCGGCAGGCCCGCGGTGCCGAACATCAGGCCGACGCCGAGCGAGATCGAGTCGATCGGGTTCGTGACGAGGCCGCCGGGCGCCATGATGGAATCGCCCTTCGGATGGGTCTGCACCGCCGCCGCGAACAGCTTCTCCGGGCTGAAGCCGTACTTGTAGAGCACGGCGCCGGCCATGAAGGTCGCCCCGCCGAGCAGCAGGCAGGCCTTGATGACCTGCACCCAGGTCGTCGCCTTCATGCCGCCGAAGGCGACGTAGATGATCATCAGCGCGCCGACGATCACCACCGCGTAGAGGTAGGGCAGGCCGAACAGGAGCTGGATCAGCTTACCCGCGCCGACCATCTGCGCGATCAGGTAGAACGCCACCACGACGAGAGTGCCGGTCGCCGAGATGATGCGGATCGAGGTCTGGTCGAGGCGGAAACTCGCCACGTCGGCGAAGGTGAACTTGCCGAGATTCCGCAGTCGCTCGGCGATCAGGAACAGCACGATCGGCCAGCCGACGAGAAAGCCCGTCGAGTAGATCAGGCCGTCGAAGCCCGAGGAATAGACGAGTCCGGAGATGCCGAGGAAGGACGCCGCCGACATGTAGTCGCCGGCGATCGCGAGCGAGTTCGTGCGTGCGGAGATGCCGCCGCCGGCCGCGTAGAAGTCGGCCGCCGACTTCGAGCCCTTCGCCGCCCGGTAGGTGATGCCGAGTGTGAACAGCACGAAGAACAGGAACATGAAGATCGCGGGCCAGTTCGTGGCCTGCTGCTGCACGGCGCCCATGTCGGGGCCGGCGGCAAGCGCCGAACCGGCGCCGAGCGTGAGGCTCGCGCCCAGGAGCGAAACGGTTCGGGAAACGGGACGGATCATTTCGCAAGGCTCCGGATGAGTTCGGCCGAGAGCCGGTCGTAGCGGGTGTTGGCGCGGGCGACGTAGATGCCCGTAAGGATGAAGGCGAAGACGATGACGAACATGCCCATGTAGAAGCCGAGCGAAGCCGTGCCGCCGACCTTCGTCGCGAGGAGCGCCTTGTCGAAGGCGATGAGACCGATGAAGCCGAAATAGACGAACAGCATCAGGCCGGTGAGGATCCAGCCGAAGCGCGTGCGCTCGTGAACCAGCGTCTTGAAGATCGGGTCTTCAGCGATCCGGTCGAGCCGCGGATCGGGCTCGGGCATGTCGAGGGCGCCCGCCCCTTGGAGTGTGCGGGCGCCCGACGTCGCGGACGGCCTCACCGTCTGGATGCTACTCATCAATCTCCTCCCGCGCGATCCTGTTTCACCGCGGCATGGGGCCGGGGGATCGGCTGCTTATTCTGTGATGGTGACAACCGAGGCGTTGGCATCCGCTCCGGCCTAAACCGGCACCGGCCCGCCCGAAGCGGGCAACCGGCACCGTGAATTCCAGGCATCGGGGTCGTGCCCGGATCGGCGCTCGCCGCGTGCGGCGGGCGCTGTCGTGATACGCTCAGGCCGAGCGGTTCTGGCGGTTCTCGATCAGGTCATCGACCACGGCCGGCTCGGCCAGGGTCGAGGTGTCACCGAGCGAGCCGAAATCGTCCTCGGCAATCTTGCGCAGGATGCGGCGCATGATCTTGCCGGAGCGGGTCTTGGGCAACCCCGGCGCGAATTGAAGCAGATCGGGCGAGGCGATCGGGCCGATATCCTTGCGGACCCAGATGACCAGCTCCTTGCGCAGTTCTTCCGTGCCCTCCTCACCCTCGTTGAGGGTGACGTAGGCGTAGATGCCCTGGCCCTTCACGTTGTGCGGATAGCCGACGACTGCGGCTTCCGAGACCTTCGGATGGGCAACGAGGGAGGATTCGACCTCCGCCGTACCCATGCGGTGACCGGAAACGTTGATGACGTCGTCCACGCGGCCGGTGATCCAGTAATAGCCGTCCGCGTCGCGCCGGGCCCCGTCGCCGGTGAAGTAGAGATCCTTGTAGGTCGAGAAGTAGGTCTGCTCGAAGCGCTCGTGGTCGCCGTAGACCGTGCGCATCTGGCCCGGCCAGCTGTCCTTGATGCAGAGGTTGCCCTCGCAGGCCCCGTCGAGCGCCTTGCCCTCGGCATCGACCATGACCGGCTGCACGCCGAAGAACGGGAGTGTGGCCGAGCCGGGCTTCAGCCGCGTCGCGCCCGGCAGCGGGGTAATGAGGATGCCGCCGGTCTCGGTCTGCCACCACGTATCGACGATCGGGCAGCGGGAATCGCCGACGACGCGGTAGTACCAGTCCCAGGCCTCCGGGTTGATCGGCTCGCCGACCGAGCCCAGCACCCGCAGGGATTGGCGCGAGGTCTTCTTCACCGGGCCCTCGCCGCCGCCCATGAGCGAGCGGATCGCGGTCGGCGCGGTGTAGAAGATGTTGACGTTGTGCTTGTCGATCACCTCCCAGAAGCGGGAATTCGACGGATATGTCGGGATGCCCTCGAACATCAGCGTGGTCGCGCCGTTCGCGAGCGGACCGTAGACGATGTAGCTGTGTCCGGTGACCCAGCCGACATCGGCCGTGCACCAGTAGACGTCGCCATCGTGGTAATCGAAGACGTATTGGTGGGTCATCGAAGCGTAGACGAGGTAGCCGCCGGTGGTGTGCACCACGCCCTTCGGCTGGCCGGTCGAGCCCGAGGTGTAGAGGATGAAGAGCGGGTGCTCGGCCTCGACGGCTTCCGCCGGGCACTCGTCGGTCACCTGCTCGGCGGCCTCGTGGTAATACACGTCGCGGCCCGGCTCCATCGCCACGTTGCCGCCCGTGCGCTTGACCACGACGACGTGGTCCACAAGATCCTTGTCGAGACGCTTGATCGCCTCGTCCACGTTGGCCTTGAGCGGCACCTTGCGTCCCCCGCGCAGGCCCTCGTCGGCGGTGATGACGAGCTTCGAGCCGCAGCCCTTGATCCGGCTCGCCAGCGAGTCGGGCGAGAAGCCGCCAAAGACGATGGCATGGATGGCGCCCAGACGCGCGCAGGCCAGCATCGCGTAGGCCGCCTCGGGGATCATCGGCAGGTAGAGCGTGACGCGGTCACCCTTGCCGACGCCGCGATTGCGCAGGACGTTGGCCATCCGGCAGACTTCGGCATGCAACTGCCGGTAGGTGATGTGCTTCGACTCGTTGGGGTCGTCGCCCTCCCAGATGATCGCGGTCTGGTCGCCGCGGGTCTCGAGGTGGCGGTCGATGCAGTTTAGTGCGACATTGGTCTTGCCGTCCTCGAACCATTTGATCGACACATCGCCAGGCGCGAAGCTCGTATTCTTGACCTTGGTGAAGGGCGTCGACCAGTCGATGCGCTTGCCATGCTCGGCCCAGAACGTCTCCGGATCGGAAACCGAAGCTTCGTACATTTCCCTGTACTGGGCCTCATCGATCAAAGCCCGGTCGCGCCAGGCATCCTGAACGTCGATGACCTTCTCGCTCATTTGGTTTCTTCCCTGCCGGTGCCCGATCGTATCGCGAAGGTCCGCGCAGCCGGGGCTTCCTCAGAACTCTTAAGCGCAGTTGAATACACCCGGCAAGCACCAAAAAGTCGAGTTCCGCGATTTTGCGCAATCAAGTTGTACGGTAATTCATTGCAGGCAGCGCAGAGACCGCCGGTCCGCTGAAGCAAGACCGGGAAACGTTTGTCGCGTCGTAAGAATTGAGCCGGCGAGCTCTGGCCGCGCGAGGCCGGCTCCCGCCCCGGCCGGGCGGTCAGGCGGCCGGGAACAGCATCTCGACGAGGGTGCCCTCGTCCTTGCGGCTGGTAATGCGGAAGCGCCCGCGATTGGCTTCCACGAGGGCCTTCGTCAGCGTCAGCCCGAACCCCTTCTCGTCGCCCTCCGCCGCGGGTCCGACATCGGCCCGGAACGGCTCGAGTGCGCTCAGCAGCTCGTCTTCGGTCATGCCGGTGCCCGTGTCGCGCACACGAAGGGCGACCTCTCCCTGCTCGGCGAGCGTGGTCGAGACGATCACCTGTCCACCGGCCTCGGTCACGCGGATCGCGTTTCCGAGCACGGTCAGGGCCGCCTGCCGGATCGAACGCGCGTCCGCTTTCATCGCCGGCAGGTTGGGGGCGAGGCTGGTGCGCAGGACGATGCGATCGCGCGCAGCCTGAGGCTGCTGCGCGGCGATGCACGAAGCGACCAGCTCGTTCAGCGCAAGGTCGGCGAAGGTGAGCTTGCCGCGGCCAGCCTGAATCTCCGCGAGATCGCGCAAGTCGTCGATCAGGCCGGCGATCCGGCCGCCGGAGAGGCGCACTTCGCGCAAATAGGCCTCGAGACGCTCGGCATCCGCCCGATCGAAGCGGTCGGACAGCATCATGTCGGTGAGGCCGAGGATCGCGTTGAGCGAAGGGCGGATCTCGCGGCTGACCCGCGCGAGCGCGTTGGCCTTCCAAGCGCCTTCCGCCTCAGGCTCGCTCCGCCGCGCGGCGTCCGCGACCGGAACCGGAGGCGCCGCGTCCTCGTCGCGGATCTCGCGCAGGCTGGCGCAATAACCCGGCGCATCCTCCCCGAGCAGCCGGGCGATACGCAGGCGCAACGCCGCCGCCCCGGTGCGCACGGTCACGCCGTGGATCTCGCTCGTCCCCGAGCGGCGGGAAGCGGTGACGGCCGTCTCCAGCGCCGACAGGCTCTCGGGCGCGAACAGGTCGGCGAAGCGCCCGCCCACGATCTCCTTGGGATGGGCATGAACGAGTTCGGCAGCGCTCGGGTTCAGGCCGACGACGCGGCCCTCGGCATCGAGCGTGACGACGCCGTCCTCCAGACTGTCCAGCACCTTCTCCGCCCGCAGCCGCGCGGCATTGGCCGGAACGGCGGGGAGTTGGATGTCGCCGGCAGACGGCATGGCTCGCGCAAGGCAGATCTCGGCCGCCGCCCCCTCCCAGACGAGACCGGCCCGATCGACGAGGAGCGCCACCGTGCCGCCCTCCGGCCGCGCGAAGGGCACCGGCCCGATGATCTCCCGATCCCTGGGCGGAAGGCCGCGGAAGAGATGCGCGAGGCCCGCCTGACGCAGGGCCGGCAGATCCGCGTAGCCGGTGAGATCGAGGAAGGTGCGGCTGGCGAACAGCATCTCGCTGCCGCGGTAGACGAATACACCGAGGGGGAGGCTTTCGAGCAGCTCGGTGAGTGCGAGCCGCGCGCGTGCCTCCGCCTCCGGGAAGCGGCCCTGCGGGATCGGGAAGGGCATCACCGAGCCGCTCGGTGCGGATTCGGGACGCACAGGCATCGGCGCCGCGTCGTCCCCGTCTTCGTCCGGCGCGAACCGCAATCCGAGAACGCGCGCGACTTCGCGGAAGGCGGCATGCTCGTTCACCGACAGGCCGGATTCCGCCTCGCTCTCATCGACCGGGGCCTCCTCCTGCGGGTTCTCCGGTCCGCCCTCCTCATCCTCGACCGGACTCTCCATCGCGCGCGCGTGACGCTCGCCGAGGATCGCGAAGCCGCCGAACCCGGAGAAGTGGTCCGTCGAACGGCCCGCAGGAGCGCCTGAGATCTCAACCGCGTGCTCGTAGGCACGTCCGCGCACGAGAAGCGGCAGGGCACGAAAGGTGCGTCGGCCCGCGAGCGCTTCCGTCAGCGCCGCGCCCTCGATCACACCGTCCGCGGCGAGCATCGCCCAGGAGCGGCCGGACAGGGCTTCGGCGAGGTCGGGATGGGTGCGCGACACATGGGTCAGCACGCCATCGGCGTCGCTGCGCCAAATCACACGGAGCGGCAGTTCCGCCGTTTCCGTTTCCGTCTCCACTTCCGGCGCCGGAGATCGAGACGGAGCCTCGGGCTTCGCGACATCCGGGCCCACCTCCGCGGAGGGTGGACTGGCCTTGGCCGGCCCGATGTCGAACGGCCGCAAGGCCGGCAACGGCCCGATCGGTGCGAGGAGCAGGACCGGATGCCCCTCGTCCATCTCGACCCGCGCGGCGAGGGCGACCACAGGCGGCGCCACACCGCGGGGATCGAAGCGCAAGCGGACCATGCGCGGCCGCGTGCCCAGGGCACCGGCGCGGCGGATCTGCTCGGACAGGCGAAGAGCCGGCAGGACGGCGCCGTCCGAACCGGCGACGCCCGCCCGCAGCGGGAGCGCCGCACCGGCGGCGTAGAGGATGCGCTCGGCCGCCCCATCGAGAACGAGCAGAGCGCTGCCCTCGCGAACGAGAGGCGCGATCGATGCGTCGTCTTTCCAGCGCGCCAACGCGTCACGAAGGGCCGCGTCGTCGCCCGGATAGGAAGCCTGCACTACGCGGTCCGACATCCGAACCCTGGTCATGAACCCCTTCATCGCCCTGTCGCCGGTCGTTCGGGGCATGAACACCTGAGCCCTGTGTAACTTAACTGCGGCCAGACGTGGACACTGAAGCCTGCCGCCACACGTTTATCAACTGGTAACCTCAATTGCCCCCCCGGGGCTGGAAAAAAGGTTATCCCCGCGCTATTGTGCAGTGCACATTGTGCGCCGCACAACGAGCGCTCGATGCGAACATCAGGAGAGAGACGTGACGAACACCCCGAATTACGAAGTCCCGACCGAGATGCGCGACTTCGCTGAGAAGAGCGTCGAGCAGGCCCGCAAGGCGTTCGATTCGTTCATCGGCGCGGCCCGCCGCACCGCCGACACCGTCCAGGGCTCGACCGACCTCGCCCGCAACAACGCCACCAGCATCTCCTCGCGCGGCTTCGAGTACGCTGAGCAGAACGTCAACGCTGCGTTCGACCTGGCGCAGAAGCTCGTGCGCTCGCGCGATGTCCAGGAGGCCATGCAGCACCAGGCCGAGTTCGTGCGCGCGCAGTTCGCGGCGATTCAGGCGCAGGCCAAGGAGTTCGGTGGCCTCGCACAGAGCGCATTTCAGCAGAGCGCCGAGAACGCCAAGAGCGTCATGCAGCAGGGTGCCGCCGACGCCCGCCAAGCCTACGAGCAGGGCGTCGAGACGGCCCGCGAGACGGCCAACGACGCGCAGAAGGCCACCTCCTGACGCACCCTCCAAACGTCGGTTTGAACGGCACGTAAGGCCGACGGCCCGCTCCCAACGGAGTGGGCCGTCCTCATTTCAGGGCGCACAACACAACATTCATCCAGTCAAGCCGTCTCCCGCTCCGCCTCTTTTCCGCCGCCGGGACACCGCAAGGCTCCCCACCTCGCCGGCTCCGTTTGAGGCGGCCCAGCGGAGGTTTTGGACACGATGCGTCCCGTTCGTACTCTCGGCCTCGCGGCCCTGATCGCCGTCGCGGCCGGAAGCCTCGCGCCCGCCCAGGCACAATATTACGACGACGGCTACGATGCGCCTCCGCCCCGCGCGCGCGCCTATCGCGATCGCGACTGGGGTGGTCCGCCGCCGCGCCGCGCCATGGGCCTCAATTGCGATGCGGTGCAATCGGGCATCAGCGGCCTGCAGCCGTTCTCCTGCCCTCTGCCGGGCCCGCGCCCGCTGGGAGCCCGCTGCTTCTGCGACATGCCGGTGTCGTTCCTGAACGGTCCGCGTACGGCCGTCGGACGCGTCTCACCTTAAAACAGTTCCCAAACGACGATGGTCACCGCTCGGCGCGTCATGATGCACGGGCACCGAACCGATATGAGAAGAGCCGCGCCGGGATGACCGGTGCGGCCCTTCTCGAAGGTCTCGATGATCCCGCGCGTCAGTTGACGATCACGGTGGCACCCACCTTCACGCGGGAATAGAGGTCGGTGACGTCCTCATTGGTCATGCGGATGCAGCCCGAAGATACCGCCTGCCCGATCGTGTCCGGCTCGTTGGAGCCGTGGATCCGGTATTCCGACCTGCCGATATACATCGCGCGGGCGCCGAGAGGGTTTTCGATGCCGCCGGCCATATAGCGCGGCAGGTCGGGACGACGGGCGATCATCGCCGCCGGAGGCGTCCAGCCCGGCCATTCACGCTTGGCGGTGATCTTGTTCACGCCGCTCCAGGTGAAGCCCGGACGCCCGACGCCGACACCGTAACGAACGGCCTGCCCGCCCGGCAGCACGTAGTAGAGACGACGCTCGGCCGTGGAGACGACAATCGTGCCCGGCGCGTAACGGCTATTGTACTCCACGATTTCGCGGGGAATACGCGCCACCTGCGCTTGAGCGGCCTCGGCCTCTCCGTATCCCTGGCCGTAGCCTCGCGCGCTGGAGCCGCGCTGCGTGGCGTAGGGATCGTAGACAGGCCAGCCGCCCGGCGACGACTGCTCCTGATAATCGTCGCCGTCCGAGCCGAACGGATCGTAAGGGGCGGCGTTTGCAGCGCCCATCGTGAGAACACAGACGCCGACAACGCCGGCGAGAACAGATGCCAAGGTCTTCATCGCAGGTGCCTACCTGTGCAGTAATCTTTGCCATTACAAGCGTGACTGTGCTTGGTCGGTTCCACGCTGTTTACGGATTTTCCACGATTCGGCCGTGCAGCGGCTCACATCAGCTTAGCCGTAGCGATGTGGTTACTCCCGAATCGGGCACGGCCCGGCGTGACGCGTGACCCGCTTCGGGCCGTCATCCGAGAGCCATGGCACTGCCACGGACGGTCGGCCGCCGATCCATCATCAGCCTGGGCCGTCGCTGCGCGTCAGGCGCGCCGCGAGGAGATTGCCCGGGTCGCCGATTCGGCAAAACCTCCGGCCCGGCGCCTGCCGGCAAGGCTGTGGCGCTCCGCGAGAACTCCCATCAATAGAGCCGGCTCAACGCCCTGACTTCGTGCAGCAAAGTCGTCTCCGAACCCAATCAATCCGCGGTTCGTTCGATTTCTTCGATCGTCCCGCCTAGCCTGATCGCCTCGAAACCTGGAAGAGGTCGAAGGTATGGTCGGTTGGATCCTCGGCAAACTGAAGTGGCTTACGGTTCTCTGCGCAATCGGCGGACCGATCTTGGCTTTCGCCTGTTGGCAGGACGGCAATCGTCGGCGGGACGTGATGGCAATGGGCATCCAGACCGAGGCGACGATCGACAGCGCGACTCGGGTGAAGCGCCGCCGCGGCGGAACGAACTACAAGCTCGACCTGAGTTGGATGGATCGCGGCGGCCTACGGCATAAGGCCGAAGGCGTCACGATTTCGCATGCGCTGGCCGCTCAGATCATCGTCGACAACCAGTTGGCCAGCGACCGCCTGCCCATCAAATACATTGCCGGGGAAGCGGGATCACGGAGAGCGGACGACAACGTTATCATCTTGAATGACACCGCGCATCAGGAGCGGACCGACCAGGAACTCGTCTATGTCGGCATGGGTGCGGGCGTCGTCGGCCTGATCGGGGCGGCGCTGTTTTTCCTGCCTTGGCGTCGTCGGCGCGACGCAGTCGCGGCCTGACGATCACCCGGCACGGCACCTCGATGCCTCAAGACCACGCGTCCCGCGTGGTCAACTGACAGGGGGCGACGGATCGCGGGCGGCGCGCTCGGCCTCGACCAGCACGTCGAAGGCGCGCCACGGCTTCGGGATGAACACCGCCCCCTCCGGCAAGGCCGTGCCGTGTTCCGGTTCGACGCCGGAGGTCACGACCAGCCGGGTGCGCGGCCAGAGGGTGGCGATGGCTCGGGCAAGCTGAAGCCCATCCATCGCCCCCGCGAGACGGATATCGGCGAAGACCAGAGCGACGTCGCCGCCTCTCTCCTGCAGGACGCTCAAGGCACGCTCGGCGCTGTCGCAGCCGATCACGCGCATCTCGGTCTCCTCCAGCACGCTCTCGGCCAGTTCGCGGGTTTCGCGCTCGTCCTCGACCACGAGGGCGATGCGGGCGTCCGGACGCTCGATCTTCGTCGGCGCGGCGCGTTCGGCGACATCGACCCGCCGAACCAGGGCAGCGAGATGGTCGGGAATGCCCTCTGCGACGAGGTTGTCGTAGCAGGAGGCGAGCGCCTGCCCGATCTGATCGAGTTTCATGCTCGGCAGAAGCGGATCATCGGCGGGCCCCCGATGCGATCGGTCTCGAAACGTGTCGTTCAAGGCGAAACGATCCTCCCCTGCGCGTCCGGGCCGCACCACAACACAACAAAGCGGGTGGGGGCCGCTCAGTTGCGTCGGAGGAAGATTTTCACCGTCGCGGGCCCGCCGCGCGGCGGGCGGCCGCACGTCTACTGAACCGCCTCTGCGTCGGCGAGCGCGACGAGGCCGGCCACGGTGCGGACGTCGCGATAGCGGTCGCCGCGGGCGTTCATCATGGCCTCGAACTTCTGGTGCACCTGCGCGACCGAGAGGCTCGCGGGCTTGCGGTGACGGCCCCGGCCGGTGGTGCCGGCAAAGAAGATCGACCGGTTGGCCCGAGCCGGGCCCGGCAGCAGGGTCGCGGCGGCGGCGGTTGGCTTGTCGACCACTCGGGACAGGAAATTCTCGGCGTCGTCCGGCCCGAGGAAGTGGGCGAGGTAGACCTCGCCGAGAGTCAGCTCGCGGCCGATCTTCAGGGCGATGCGTCCGGCGTCACGCTTCAGCATCTCGCCGGCCATGACGGCCGAGAGGTAGGGGTCGCGGCGCAGATCGAGAATGCGGGAGCGCTCGGCCTGATCCTGGATCGACGGCCGGTCGTTGCCGTCCGGGACGATCAGGCCGGCCTCCTTCTCGTATCCGTATCGGGGTCCGAAATCGCGGATCACGCCGAGCCAGGTGCGTTCGATGAACTGGAACAGGCCGGTGGCCGAAGAGGTCTTGGCCTGGACGGCGGTGATGAAGCTCGACTCCTTGTCGGCCACCGCCATGAGCAGGACCGGATCGGTCTGGACCGCCTGAGCCGCCTTCACGATCGTCTGGACGAGGTGGCGGCGGATCTTCATCGGCCCGAATTCGAGGATGTCGTTCGGGTCGCCGGTCGAGGTCTGCGAGAGCAGGAAGTCGTAGGAGACGCGGTCGACCGTGTTGGCACCGAGTTCGGTGTCGAGATCGCCTATGGGGTGGAAGCTCGCGGAGGCGGCCAGCACGCTCGACACCGGCATCTCGGGCGCGAGCGCCTGAAGGCGCGGCTTCGGCATGGCGAGGTCGGACACCTTGGTCGAAGCCTCGGCCCGGCCGAAATCGGTGCCGGCATTGAGCAGAACCGCGCTCAAGCCGCCGGCCAGCAGGGTCATGGAAAGGATGGAGCGGACCAGCGCCGTGCGGCTGCCGTGATCGCGCCCCGTCCGGGAATTGAGGGTGATGGCGTCGGAGGACGGGGTGGGACGCCCGCTCTTGCGAGGAGCGTGAGAGGAGATCTTGGTGGTCCGCGGCGATCCGATCGAACGGCCCTGCATCGTTGTCGTCGCTCACTCTTCGTGATGGCGCCAGCGGCGTGTGGGCCACACTTACGCCGCCGGATGTGGCGCAAACACGGCCGAGGTTGTGGCATCCCCAGGGCAAGCCGCGGCAATTTGCAGGCAAGCTGAGCCATTTGACCGGCTGTCCCCGATGTTTTCCACCGGCGTTGAGGTTCGCAGCCGACAAGATCGGAGGAGAATGCGGTGCGCGCCGATCCGCGTTGCACCATCGACGGAAGAAGGCCCTCGGCGATGCTGCGGCCCGATCGCATCTTGGAGACGGCCCTGTACGTCGATGACTTACAGAGAGGCCATGCGTTCGATGAAACCGTCATCGGTCTCGAGCGCGTCCTGCAGTCGGAGACACTCTGGGCCTACGATGTCGGCGGACGGAACGTGCTTCTGCTGTTCAGGCGCGGCGCATCCGTGTCACCGCAGTGCCTGCATGGCGGGTCGATCCCGCCGCATGACGGGACAGGGCCGCTGCATCTCTGTTTCGGGACGACGCAAGACGATCTGCCGGCATGGGAGGCGAAGCTCGCATCGCGGGGTATCGCCATCGAAGGGCGTGTCGCGTGGCCGAGCGGGGCGACGAGCCTCTATTTCCGCGATCCGGACGGGCACATGCTCGGACGCGCGACGCGGGGGCTATGGCCGAGCTATTGAGCGTCGCCGGTCACAGCCGCCGCAGTGTCACGATAGGGCATCGAGTAACTCGATCTCCGGCTCCTCGCCGGGCACCACGCCGTAGACGAAGTGAGATCGGCCGGCGGAAAGACCCGTTTTGTGGCAACCCCAGACCTTTAGACCCAACAAACTGCGAGCACGGAGTTGCCTAAGCGCAGCGCTACTAGCGATGTCCGACGGGCATAGCGGCCAAGTTGCCTCATCCCATCAGTTGGAGCCTCGGTAATCGCAATGGATCTGGAGGCTTTCTGTCGGATTAGTGTGAATGTGAAATCCACACTCCTCCAGTGCTCTCCAGATAGGACGCAGAATGGGTTCATACTTGAGTATGTATCGCTCCTGCCAGAACGGGGGCGTAAATACTCCAAGTGGCAGGAACTGGATTATTCTGCCGTCAATCGCGATCGAAACATCGATATGTGTTCCATCAACATTGTGCCCGTTTGCACCGAATATGGGTTGAATTTCCGATCGACGATTCGGATAGATGAGCCAGAATGCGCACCTACCGACGGCGCGTGACACTTGGCGAATGCGGCCGGTCAACGAAGTTTCGGCCTCAAAACCCCGCGTCAGCACAAGCGATACGTGACTAGGGGCGCGAGACTGTGCACTGACAAGCGCGCCGTAGACACGTTCATCGACGACAACTTGTCTTGAAGGCCAGCGGGGCCGGATTACCAATTCTGCACTGTCATCCTGCCCAAGAACCAGCAACAGCACAACTCCAATACGGTGATATGCAATATAACAATAGACAATCGCATTGTGCCGCCAAACTGCGGAATAAATTGCCCCGATCGGTCACAGCCGCCGCAACGCCACGCTCTCGATGCGGTGGCTCGGCCCCTTGGCCAGGATCAGGCTCGCCCGCTGGCGCGTGGGCAGAATGTTGTCGCGCAGGTTCGGCAGGTTGATCGTCGTCCAGAGCCGGTCGGCGATCTCCAGCGCCTCGTTCTCGGAGACCTCGGCGTATTTGCGGAAGTAGGAGAGCGGATCGCGGAAGGCAGTCTGGCGCAGGCGCAGGAAGCGGTTGACGTACCAGCGGTGCAGGTCGTCCTCGTGCCCGTCGAGATAGATCGAGAAATCGAAGAAGTCGGAAACGAAGGGGATCGCGGTGCCGTCCAGCGGCAGGCGTGCCGGCTGGAGGACGTTCAGGCCCTCGACGATGAGAATATCGGGCGATTCGATCACCTGCTCCTCACCCGGCACCACATCGTAGACGAGGTGGGAATAGACCGGGGCGGAGACCCGTTTGTGGCCGGCCTTGATGTCGGCGAGGAAGCGCAGCAGGGCGGCGCTGTCGTAGCTTTCGGGAAAGCCCTTGCGCTCCATCGCGCCCATGCGCTGCAATTCGGCGTTGGGGTGGAGGAAGCCGTCGGTCGTGATGAGATCGACCTTCGGGGTGTTGGGCCAGCGGGCGAGCAGCGCCTTCAGCACCCGCGCCGTGGTCGATTTGCCGACCGCGACCGAGCCCGCAAGGCCGATGATATAGGGCACCTTGTGGTCGTGCTCGGCGAGCAGGAAGCGCTGCGTCGCCTTGAACAGCCCCTGCGTCGCCGCGACGTAGAGCGAGAGCAGGCGCGAGAGCGGCAGGTAGATCGCCACGACCTCCTCGATCGAGATCGGATCGTTGAGGGATTGCAGCCGGCCGATATCCTCGGCGCTCAGCGTCAGTGGGGCGTCGGCGCGCAATTGCGCCCATTCGTCCCGCGAAAAGATCCGATAGGGCGAGAGACGGCCCGGCCCGTGGCCGGTGACCGGATTCTGGCGCTCCTCCGGTTCGATCCCCGCCGACGGGATCGGAGCGCCGATCATGTGTGCCTCCGCGCCGCCTTCTCGGCGAGACCGCTCTGAGCGGTGCGCCGACCCAGTTCCGCCATCACGTCGTCGAGCGGCACGCCCGCCGCCTTCAAGGTCACGACGAGATGGTAGAGCACGTCCGCCGCTTCCGAGACGAGCGCCTTGGGGTCACCCTGCACGGCCGCGATGACGGCCTCGACCGCCTCCTCGCCGAGCTTCTTGGCGGCCTTGGCCGGCCCCTCGGAGAGCAGCTTTGCGGTGTAGGATGTCTCGGGGGGCGTGCCGGCGCGGCTGTCCACGAGGGCGGCGAGGTCGTCGAGGCTGAACTTCGTCATAAGGCGCGCAAGCGGAAACCGTATCATGCGGCATCGCATGATCGGATACCGGCACCCCGAACCCTGCGCAGGCTCAGCCCCCCGGTCAAGGGGCGCGGGCATCGGCGCAGCGGATACCCGTTACGGATCGAGCCGCATCGCAAGTCCGGCGGCGGCCATATGGGTCTTGGCCTCGCCGACCGTGTGGTGGCCGAAGTGGAAGATCGAGGCCGCCAGCACCGCGCTCGCGCCGCCGTCACGGACGCCCGCCACGAGGTCGTCGAGCCCGCCGACACCGCCGGAGGCGATCACCGGCACCCGCACCGCATCGGCGATGGCACGGGTGAGCGCGAGGTCGTAGCCGGAGCGGGTGCCGTCCTTGTCCATGGAGGTGACGAGGAGTTCGCCCGCGCCCCGCTCGGAGACCGTGCGGGCGAATTCGACCGCATCGATCCCGGTCGGGTTGCGCCCGCCATGGGTGAAGATCTCCCAGCGCGCGGCCTCGTCCGGACCGGAGACCCGCTTGGCATCGATCGCGACCACGATGCACTGGCTGCCGAACTTCTCCGCCGCCTCGGCGACGAAATCGGGGTTCTTCACGGCGGCCGTGTTGATGCCGACCTTGTCGGCGCCCGCGAGCAGGAGCGTGCGCACGTCGGCCACGATTCGCACCCCGCCGCCGACGGTGAGCGGCATGAAGCAGGCTTCCGCCGTGCGGCTCACTACGTCGAGCAGGGTGCCGCGCGCCTCGTGGCTCGCGGTGATGTCGAGGAAGCAGAGTTCGTCGGCGCCGGCCGCATCGTAGGCCTTGGCCGATTCGACCGGATCGCCGGCATCGCGCAGTTCGAGGAACTGCACGCCCTTCACGACGCGCCCGTCCTTCACGTCGAGGCAGGGGATGATGCGGGTCTTGAGCACGCGTGAATGCCTTCAGGCTGTCGGGGCCGGCGGTCGGACGACGCTCATGCCGCGCCCCCCTTGGCACGGGCGATGGCGGCGAGCGCTTCCTTCGGGTCGATCCGTCCGTCGTAAAGGGCGCGGCCGGTGATGGCGCCGGCCAGCACGGCGCAGTCCGGCTCCAGCAGCCGCTCGACGTCGGCGATCGAGGCAAGGCCGCCCGAGGCGATCACCGGGATGCTGACGGCCGAGGCCAGCGCCAGCGTCATCTCGATGTTGAGGCCCTTGAGGATGCCGTCGCGGGCGATGTCGGTGTAGATGATGGCGGCGACACCCGCATCCTCGAAGCGTTGCCCGAGCTCTTCCGCGGTCATGCTGGAGGTCTGGGCCCAGCCCTCCACCGCCACGCGCCCGTCCTTGGCGTCGATGCCGACGGCGATGCGCCCCGGATGGCGACGGGCCGCCTCGCGAACGAAGGCGGGGTCGCGCACGGCCGCGGTGCCGATGATGACGCGGCTCACGCCCTTTTCCAGCCAGCCTTCGAGGGTGCGCATCTCGCGCACGCCGCCGCCGAGCTGCACCGGCAGGCTCACCCGCGCCAGGATCGCATCGACCGCCGCGGCGTTGCGGGGCTCCCCGGCGAAGGCACCGTCGAGATCGACCACGTGGAGCCAGGAGAACCCCTGAGACTCGAAGGCCGCCCCTTGCGCGGCGGGGTCGTCGTTGAAGACCTTGGCCTGGGCCATGTCGCCTTGAACGAGGCGGACGCAGCGCCCTTCCTTGAGGTCGATGGCCGGATACAGGATCACGCGTCAACTCGCGAATACGATGTGTCGGACAAAGGCGGCCTTCAGGGGCGCCAGCGCAGGAAGTTGCCGAGGAGCGCGAGACCGAGGTGCTGGCTCTTCTCGGGGTGGAACTGGGTGCCGACCATGTTGTCGTGCGCGACCATGGCCGTGACCGGCCCGCCATACTCGGCATGGGCGACCACGTCCGCCGGCTCGGCAGCCTTCAGCGCGAAGCTGTGGACGAAATAGGCGTGCAACCCGCCCTCCCCGATCGCGATATCGCGCAGCAGGGCGTGCTCGCGGTCGAGATGCAGGGTGTTCCAGCCCATATGCGGGATCTTGAGCGCCGGGTCGGCCGGCTCGATCGGGGCGACATCGCCCGGAATCCAGTTCAGGCCCGCGGTCTCCTCGTATTCGAGGCCGCGGCTCGCCATGAGCTGCATGCCGACGCAGATGCCGAGGAACGGCTTGCCCTGCGCCCTGACGGCCTCGGTCATGGCCTCGACCATGCCGGGCACTGCATCGAGGCCGCGGCGGCAATCGGCATAGGCGCCGACGCCGGGCAGCACCACGCGGTCGGCAGCGGCCACGGCTTCCGGCACGTCGGTGACGACGATTCGGGTGCCGTCGAGCCCGGCCTCGCGCGCCGCGCGCTCGAACGCCTTCGCCGCCGAATGGAGATTGCCCGATCCGTAATCGATGATCGCGACGGTCTGCTCGCTCACCGTCCACCCTCGCTCGCGGGGAAAAGCCCGATCACCGCATCATCGCCGCGGCGATGGGTCGGGCGGCTGACGGCCGTCGCGGCGAAACCCGGCCCGGCGACGCCCGGAACCGACGCGGCATCGAGCCAGCGGGCGGCGGCCTTCAGTTCGGCCTCCTCCTGCGAGCCGGCCATCACCGCGTCCTGGGCCGGCTTGCCCCAGCGGCCATAGGTCCAGCGGCGCAGGCTCGACGCCTCCATGCCGATCAGCAGGCTCACCAGCACCGTGACGATCAGCGCCGCGAAGGGAGAGAGGCCGAGCGCCCGGCCCGCGAGCGCAAGCCCGACGAGCCCCACCAGCACGAGGAGCGCGGCGAGCCAGAGACGGTGGCGCAGGAACCACAGCACCGTGAAGGCGAAGGCGCTCCAAGAGAACCCGTCGCGCACGAGATGCGCCTGTTCCAGCGCCCGCGGGTCACCCCGAACCGAGCCCTCGGGAACGTGCAGCGTGTAGGTCCGCATCCTCGCTCCTCCTCAAATGGTCTCAGAGCGATCCCTTGGTGGAGGGAACGCGGCCATCCTCACGCGGGTCGATGGCGACGGCCTTGCGCAAGCTCCGGGCCAGCCCCTTGAAGACGCTCTCGGCAATATGGTGCGCGTTCTCGCCGTAGAGAGTCTCGACGTGCAGCGTGATGCCGGCATTCATCGCGAAGGCCTGGAAGAACTCCCGCACCAGTTCGGTGTCGAACTGGCCGATCTTCTCGACGCGGAAGCTCGTGCGGAACACGAGGAACGGACGGCCGGAAATGTCGATCGCGATGCGGCTCAGCGTCTCGTCCATCGGCAGGTGGATATCGGCGTAGCGGGCGATGCCGCGCTTGTCGCCGAGCGCCTGAGCCACCGCCTGGCCCAGCGCGATGCCGGTATCCTCGGTGGTGTGGTGCTGATCGACGTGCAGGTCGCCGGCGACCTTGATCGTCACGTCGAACAGGCCGTGCCGGGCGAACAGCTCCAGCATGTGGTCGAGAAAGCCGACGCCGGTCGCGATCGCGGCCTTGCCGGTGCCGTCGAGATCGATCGAGACGGACACGTCGGTCTCCGCCGTGCGGCGGCTGATGCTGGCTGTACGCATCGGATACGGGCGTCTGATCCTGAAAACGGGCAGCGGGCCTTCAGCGGCCGGCCGGGCCTGCCTTGTAGTGTGGTTTTGCCCGGTGGGGGAAGGGTCTTGAAGGGTCTTGCTTTAGGGTCCTGGCGGCGATCCCGCGTGAACCGCCCCGCGAAGCCGCTCGGCGTCATCCGCTGGTCATGCCGGCGCGCCAGCCTGACGGGGTCACCGATGCCGAGAAGCCGCATGCTGTCCCGCCGTTCCGTCCTCGCCGCCAGCGCCGCGCTCCTTGCTGCCCGAGCGGGAGCCGCCGACGGGCCGCTGCGCTTCGGCGTGATCGCCGATCCGCAATATGCCGAGGCGCCGCCCAACCTGACGCTCGGCCGCTACTACGCCAACAGCCTCGACAAGCTGCGCGCGGCCGTCGCGGTCCTGAACGCCGAGGAGCTGCGCTTCGTCGTGACGCTGGGCGACATCATCGACCGCGACGTGGCGAGCTACGACCGCATCCTGCCGATCTACCGGACGCTGCGCCACGAGACCCGGTTCCTGCTCGGCAACCACGATTTCGACGTGGCTTCCGAACAGCGCGGGCGGGTGCCGGGCCTGCTCGGCATGGAGAGCCCGTACTACGACTTCGTGGTGGCCGGCCTCCGCTTCATCGTGCTCGATGGCAACGACGTCTCGCTGTTCGCCCCGCCACCGGACGATCCGCGCCGGACGCTGGCGGCGGAGCGCCTGGAGCAGGCCAAGGCGGAGGGGCTCGTCAACGCCAAGCCCTGGAACGGATCCCTCAGCGAGTCCCAGTTCGCGTGGCTGGAGCAAAGGCTGGCGGCGGCGCGGACGGCCGGCGAGCGGGTCGTCGTGCTCAACCACTACCCCGTCGCGCCCGAGAACCCGCACAATCTCTGGGATGCCGGACGGCTCACGGGCCTGCTGGCGAGGCAGCCGCACGTTATCGCCTATTTCAACGGCCACAATCATGCGGGCAACTACGCCGAGCGCGACGGAATCCACTACGTCAACTTCCACGGCATGGTAGACACGCCGGACAGCTCGGCCTTCGCCGTGGTGGAGATCGCGGGTGACCGCCTGGAGATCCGTGGGTTTGGCCGCGAGCCGAGCCGCTCACTGACCCTCAAGACCGCCTGAGGACGCCCGGGCTCCGACGGCTCGGAGCACCAGCCATGCGTTTCCTCGCCGCCGCCATTCTCGTGTCACTTATGGCCTCGCCTGCCCTCGCGGCCTTCCCCTGCGACGAGCTGTGGGGCGAGCGCAACGCGATCTACAAGGATGCCGGCTACTGCTTCCGCACCGAGCGCGCGATTCGCGCCTTCGGCAATTTCGGCTGCAAGTACGACGCACTGGCCGACGTGCCGCTCTCCGCCCGCCAGCGCACCGACATCGCCGACATCCAGCGCCAGGAACGCGACAACGGCTGCACGCACTGATGTTTTGCAGGCGCTCCCCCCGCCTACAAGGCGAGGGGATCCGTCGCGGACGTGACAGTCGGCAGGACCAGCGGTCAGCCGTTCAGCACGCGCCCGGCGACCGCATCGAGCTTGGCCAGCAGCGCCGGGTCGCGGTGCGCGGGCGCCGTCATGATCGCGCCGTCGAGCGCCCGGTGCGAGCCCGCAGGGCACTCCTCGCGCTCGGCCGGAAAATCGCGGGCGACGCGGGAGACGAGCTGGGCCGCTTTGTCGGCGTTGGCGCGGGCGACGGCGACCACCGAGGCCACGTCCACGCTGTCGTGGCTCGGGTGCCAGCAATCGTAGTCCGTCACCATGGCGATGGTCGCGTAGGTGATCTCGGCCTCGCGGGCGAGCTTGGCCTCGGGCATGTTGGTCATGCCGATGACGTCGAAATTCGCCGCCTTGTAGTGCTTCGACTCGGCCATGGAGGAGAATTGCGGCCCCTCCATGCAGACGTAGGTGCCGCCCTTGTGCACCGTGATGCCCTCGGCTTCCGCCGCGGCGGCGATGCGCCGCTGCAGCAGCGGCCCGACGGGGTGGGCGAAGGGCACGTGAGCGACGCAGCCATTGCCGAAGAACGAGGTCGCGCGCCCGAAGGTGCGGTCGATGAACTGATCGACCAGCACGAACAGGCCGGGATGCAACTCGTTGCGGAACGAGCCGCAGGCCGAGAGCGAGACGATGTCGGTGACACCGGCCCGCTTCAGCACGTCGATGTTGGCGCGGTAGTTGATGCCGGTGGGCGAGAAACGGTGGCCGCGCCCGTGCCGGGCCAGGAACACCACCTTGGTCCCACCGATGCGGCCGATCCGCAGCGCGTCGGAGGGCTCGCCCCAGGGCGACGTGATCGCCTCCTCGCGGACATCCTCCAGGCCGGGCAGGTCGTAGACGCCCGAGCCGCCGATCACGCCCAGAACCGCTGCCGTCATGCAAAAATCCCTTGTGTGTAGAACGTGTCCAAGGCCGGAAGGCACGCGGCGCATCTGCTGCGCGTAAAGCGTCGTAAGTCCCGGCGATGACGGTTTGAATGCGCCCGAATCGGTTCGTCCGGCGCTGCGGAACCTTTACCGTAGGCGTTCCCCCACACGCAAACGGGCCCGCGAGGGGCCCGTTCGTCGGTTCGATCGTGGGAGCTTTCGCTCAGTAGGTCTTGTGCAGCTCGGGCTGGAGGCCGTGAACCTCGCCCCCGACCTTCTTCCAGACCTGCTTTTTCACGTAGAACAGCAGACCCGCCAGAACGAAGAGGAACAGGATCACCCGAAGGCCCAGGGACTTGCGGGCCATCATGTGCGGCTCGGCCGCCCAGGCCATGAAGGCCGCCACGTCGTGCGAGTACTGCTCGACCGTCTCCGGCACAACAGGCTCGCCCTTGTCGTTCTTCGGGTAGGTGATCTGCCCTTCGCTCAGCGGGTTCGGCATCGCGATCACGTGCCCGGGATAGTACTTATTGTAGTAGCCGCTGTCCGGCATCGTGAAGCCCTTCGGGGCGTCCTCGTAGCCGGTCAGGAGCGCGTGGATGTAATCGACGCCCTGCTCGGAATAGCCGGTGAAGGGCAGCGCATCGAACACGAACAGCGGGAAGCCGCGCTCGTAGGTGCGAGCCTTGGCCAGAACCGAGAAGTCCGGCGGCGCCTTGCCGCCATTGGCCGCGGCGGCGGCCTTGTCGTTCGGGAAGGGCGACGGGAAGCGATCGGCCGGACGGGCCGGGCGCTCCTTCTCGGCACCGGAATCGTCGAGTTCCTTGACGCTGTAGGTCTCGGCGAGCGCCTTGACCTGCCCTTCCGTGAAGCCGGGTCCGCCCGGCTCCGCGAGGTTGCGGAAGGCGACCAGCCGCATGGAGTGACAGCTCGCGCAGACTTCCTTGTAGACTTGGAAGCCGCGCTGGAGCTGCGCCTGGTCGAAGCGGCCGAACATGCCGGCGAAGCTCCACTTCTCCCGCGGCGGGTTGGTGCCGTGTCCGTCGTCGGCCAGAGCCGAGCCGGCACCGAGGGAGGCCGCGAGCAGGGTCGCGGCGGCGAGGCGTGCGATGCGCATCGTTGTTCTCTCCCTCGGGCCTTAGGCGCGCTTGGCCGGTTCGGCCGCAGCACCCGCGGGCATGCCGGATCCGCTCACCTGCTTGCCCGGACCGGTCACGGTCTCGAGAATCGAGCCCGGCAGGCGGTCAGGCGTCTCGAACAGGCCGACCAGCGGCATGACGATGAGGAAGTGGGCGAAGTAGTAGATGGTGCAGATCCGCGAGGCGAGGACGTAGCCGCCCTCCGGGGGCTTCGCGCCGAGCCAGCCGAGGATGATGGCGTTGACGAGGAAGACCCAGAAGAACACCCGGTAGACCGGACGGTAGTTGCAGGAGCGGACCCGCGAGGTGTCGAGCCAGGGCGCGAAGGCCAGGATCAGCACCGCGCCGAACATCAGGATCACGCCGCCGAGCTTATCCGGCACCGCACGCAGGATCGCGTAGAAGGGCAGGAAATACCATTCCGGCACGATGTGCGCGGGCGTCACCGACGGGTTGGCCGGGACGTAGTTGTCGGCGTGGCCGAGATAGTTCGGCTGGTAGAAGATGAACCATGCGAACAGGATCATGAACACCACCACCGCGAACACGTCCTTGATGGTCGCGTAGGGGGTGAAGGGCACGGCGTCCTTGCTCGACTTGATCGGGATGCCGGCCGGGTTGTTCTGGCCCGTGACGTGCAGCGCCCAGACGTGGAGCACGACGACGCCCGCGATCATCCACGGCAGCAGGAAGTGCAGCGAGAAGAAGCGGTTGATGGTCGGGTTGCCGACCGAGTAGCCGCCCCAGAGCAGGCTCTGGATCGTGTCGCCGACGACCGGGATCGCCGCCAAGATGTTAGTGATGACGGTGGCGCCCCAGAAGCTCATCTGGCCCCACGGCAGGGTGTAGCCGAGGAAGGCGGTGGCCATCATCAAGAGGTAGATGATGACGCCAAGGAGGTAGAGCACCTCGCGCGGGGCCTTGTAGGACCCGTAATAGAGGTTGCGGAAGATGTGGACGTAGACCGCCACGAAGAACATCGACGCGCCGTTGGCGTGCGCGTAGCGCAAGAGCCAGCCGTAATTCACGTCGCGCATGATGTGTTCGACGCTCTCGAACGCGTTGCTCGCATTCGGATCGTAATGCATCGCCAGCCAGACGCCGGTGATGATCTGGATCCCGAGGAAGGCGATCAGGATCGCGCCGAAGGTCCAGAAGTAGTTGAGATTACGCGGAACCGGGAAGGCGACGAAGGACGAGTGCACCAGCCCGACCAGCGGCAGCCGTGACTCGAACCACTTCGCGAGGCGGCTCTTGGGTACGTAGGTCGAGGTCGCGTGTGCGCTGCTCATCGGTTTGCCCGCTCCGGCTTCTCGTGTCCTGTTGTCAGGCGACCGCCTTGCCGCCTTCTTCGCCGATCTTGATCTTGGTATCGGACTCGAAGGCGTAGGGCGGAATCGGCAGGTTGGTCGGCGCCGGACCGCGGCGCACGCGGCCGACGGCGTCGAACTGCGAACCGTGGCAGGGGCAGGACCAGCCCTCGTAATTGCCGGAATGGCCGATCGGCACGCAGCCGAGATGGGTGCAGTTGCCGTAGGCCACGAGCCAGCGATCGTGGCCGGACTTGACGCGGGCGTCGAAGGCGGCCGGGTCGATCATCTCGGAGAGCGGCACGGCCTTCATGTCCGTGACTTCCTTCTCCGTGAGCTTGCGCACGAAGATCAGCTTGCCGCGCCAGAACACGTTAACGATCTGGCCGTCCTGGATCGGGCTGAGATCGACATCGAGCGGCGCACCGGCCGCGACGGTCGCCGCATCGGGCGCCATGGAGGCCACGAAGGGCCACGCCACCGCGCCGGCCCCGACAGCCAATCCCGCGCCTGTCGCGAGGAAGAGGAAATCTCGCTTGGTGCCCTGAGGCCCTTCGTCCGCCAAGGTGGTCCTCCCGTCAGCCGCCGCGCCGAGCCTCTCCGGGCAGCGCTCCGGCGATTTCGCCCGCGCGCACCTTGAAGGCTTTCAAATTCAAAGTCTGACGCAACGGCAGACACCATTGCGCCGGGGCAATCAATGCGACCGTGGGTCACCGGATTACCGTTTGGTTCGCGCGGCTCTGTGACATGTCAGATGCGAACATGTCTAGACTGCTGCGCTTGAGCGATGTGCAGTGCCGCAACGTTCGCTACCGATCGTTACCCCGGTACACCATCCGGGCGTTTCGGCCTCCGTCGGAGCCCGCCCCGGACGGCCGCCCATGGCCGATGCGCAAGGTCGCCGACCGCAGAGCGATCGCTCTGCATTCTTTTCTCCGGCCTCGGGCGCCGGCGGCCGCCTCCGCGGCCTCAGGCTGCCGCTCCGCTCGATGCCTTTCAGGACCGAAGCCCTGAAAAGCCCGCTCCGCGCCGCACTCTTCGCGCGGCGAAGCCGCCCAAGCGGCCTCGGGCGCTTGCACCGCCGAAGAGCACGGGCGTAAACGACGCGTCTTGAGGAGTTTTTCGATGACCGACCGCCAGCCCGGCTTCAACACCCTCGCGATCCACGCCGGCGCGAGCCCCGACCCCGCCACGGGCGCGCGGGCAACGCCGATCTATCAGACGACGAGCTTCGTCTTCGACGACGTGGACCACGCCGCCTCATTGTTCGGGCTCCAGGCCTTCGGCAACATCTACACCCGCATCACCAACCCGACGAACGCGGTGCTGGAGGAGCGCATCGCCGCGCTTGAAGGCGGCACCGCCGCGCTCGCCGTCGCCTCGGGCCACGCCGCCGAATTCCTGACCCTGCACGCGCTGATGCGGCCGGGCGACGAGTTCATCGCGGCCAACAAGCTCTACGGCGGCTCGATCAACCAGTTCAACCACTCCTACAAGAACTTCGGCTGGCAGGTGGTTTGGGCGGACACCGACGATCCGGATTCGTTCGAGCGCGCCATCACGCCGCGCACCAAGGCGATCTTCTGTGAGAGCATCGCCAATCCGGGCGGGGTCATCACCGACATCGCCGCCCTCTCGGTGATCGCCAAGCGTCACAACATCCCGCTCATCGTCGACAACACGATGGCGACGCCGTACCTGATCAAGCCGTTCGAGCACGGCGCCGACATCGTCGTGCATTCGGCCACCAAGTTCCTCGGCGGCCACGGCAATTCCATCGGTGGCCTCATCGTCGATGGCGGTACGTTCCCGTGGCAGGGCGATGCGCGCTATCCGATGCTGTCGGAGCCGCGGCCAGAATATGCCGGGATGGTACTGGCCGAAACCTTCGGCAATTTCGGATTCGCCATCGCCGTGCGCGTGCTGAGCCTGCGCGATCTCGGGCCGTCGCTGTCGCCGTTCAACGCCTTCCTGATCCTCAACGGCATCGAGACCCTGCCGCTCCGGATGCAGCGCCACTCCGACAACGCCCTGAAGGTGGCGACCTTCCTCAAGGACCACGCCGACGTCGATTGGGTGAGCTATCCCGGCCTCACGAGCGACCGCTACCACGCGCTCGCGCAGCGCTACACGCCCAAGGGCGCGGGTGCCGTATTCACCTTCGGCCTCAAGGGCGGCTACGAGGCCGGCGTGAAACTGGTCTCGAATCTCCAGCTCTTCAGCCATCTCGCCAATATCGGCGACACCCGCTCGCTGGTGATCCACCCGGCCTCGACCACGCACCGCCAGCTCACGGACGAGCAGAAGCGGGCGGCAGGCGCCGGCCCCGAGGTCGTGCGCCTCTCGATCGGCATCGAGGATGCGCAAGATCTCATCGACGATCTCGACGCCGCCCTGCGGGCGTGAGCCTCAGCCCTTGCGGGACAGCGTCAGCGCGTCCCGCAGGTCGTGCCCGTCGGTGAGGAGCAGGCCCTCACGGCGCATCCGCGCCAGCAGCGCCCGGTCGGGAAAGCCGCGATAGGGCAGCACCGGACCGGTTCGACCCGCCGGCATCGTCCCGTCGGCGGCGATCTCGCCGAGCACGCGATCGACCAGGAGGCGACCGTGCTCGTGCAGGCGCACGGCCGCGCGTGTGGCCGTGGTGCCGTCGGGCAGCACGACCGCTTCCTGGGACAGGATCGCCCCGGCATCGATCGCGGGCGCGAGGCGGTGAACGGTGACGCCGAACTCCGCCTTTCCGTCCGCCATGGCGTGAATCGTCGGCACGGGGCCGCGGTGGAGCGGCAGCAGGCTCGGGTGGAGGTTGATCCCGCCGAGCCGCGCCCGCGCGAGCGTCGCTGCGGACAGAATCTGGTCGAAGTGGAAGGTGACGATCAGGTCGGGCGCGTGCGCTGCGAAGGCCTGAGCCACCTCCTCGCCGTTCACGTCGTCGACGCGCAAGGCCGGGATATCGAACTGGCGGCAGAGGGCGGCGAGCGGCGTCGCCTCGGGCGTCTCGCGACTGCCGGCGAGGCGCTGCGTCAGGGGTGAGAGCGGGCGCAGCAGGTCCGGCAGCCCGAAATTCACGCCGAGATAGGGCAGGAAGCCGGGGCCGGACCGGGCGAGATGCCGCCGGATCTGACCGACGAGCCCGCCGGTTGCCGGCCGCTCGGCGTTGGAGAGGCCGACGAAGGCGATCGCCGCCGCGTGATCCGCCACGAAGCGACGCACGGCCCGGGCGTTCGGCAGCGCCTCCAACGCGAACAGGGCGATCCGGAGCGGCGGCATCAGCGCCGCGGCCGGTTGCGGAATCGGAAGCCCCTCAGGCCGGCGCTGCGCAGCCATTCGGGCACCAACAGCGCGCCGCGGGCGAGCGCGGCGAGGATCGCCGGGAAGGCGATGACGTCCTGGTCGCGCTCCAACCCGCGGGCGATGCGGGCGGCGGCTTCGTCCGCCGTCATTTCCAGGGGGCGCCAACCCTTGATGACGCCACCCATCGGCGTCTTGACGTAGCCCGGCGTCACCACGCTGAGGCGCACGCCCAGAGGCTTCAGCTTCTGGCGGAGCGCGAGGCCGTGGGCGAGGAGCGCCGCCTTGGCGCCGCTATAGGCCGGGGCGTCGGGTAGCGGCGCGTAGGCCGCCAGCGAGGAGATCAGCGCGATCTGCCCCCGGCCGCGCCCGCTCATCAGGGTCACGCAGGGCAGCATCACGTTGAGCGCCCCGGTCAGGTTGATGTCCGCCGTCTCGAAGGCCGTCGCCTCGGTCTCCAGGCCGCCGGACGGATGCCCGCCGTTCACCGCGGCGTTGACGATGACGAGATCGAGCGGTGTCGCCGCATCGGTCTCACGGAGCCAGGCGCCGACCGCCTCCCGCTCGCGCACGTCGATCAGCCGCGTCAGCACCTCGGCTCCGCGCGTCCGGCACTTCTGCGCCACCGCGTCCAGCCGCTCCCGATCGCGGCCCGTGAGCACGAGGCTCGCACCGGTCTCGGCGTAGAAGCGCGCGAGGGCTGCGCCGATGCCGCTGGAGGCACCGGTGATCAGGATGACGGGCAAGGAGAGGGGTCTTTCCGCTGAGGAGCCGGGTCGTGACCGTGTTGAAGGCCGGCGATCAATAGGCGGGAGAGAGGCTTTCGTCGCGCCCGGCCTGCTCCAGCGTGTCGCGGGCGGCCGCCAGCGCGGCAGGCGGAAGCGCCGCCTCGAGACGCGGCACGGCGCCGGCCACGGCCCGCTCGATCGCCGAGCGGGAGAAGTAGCCGCCGTTGATCTGGGTGCGGTGCATGACGACCCGGAAGAAATCCTGCATCAGTGCCGCGTCGGGTCCCTGCGGGGCACTCCAGAAGGTGTCGATGTCGCCCTGATGGGTCAGGCCCGGCAGGTTGTACACCGCCGAGCCGAAGGCCAGCGTCGGCCGTCCGCGCTCGAGGGCGAGCATCCCGACGGTGGAGTTCACCAGCACGACGCCGCGGCTGCCGTCGATGAGCTTGGGCAGGTCGCCGCCGTCGATGAAGTCGAGCCGGTCGTTGCAGCCGTGGCGCTTGGCCGATTGGCGGGCGCGCTTGCGCCAGTTCATGATGCCGCTGTCGAGCGGGTGCAGCTTCACCAGAAGCCGCGTCGGCGCCTGCGAATGCTTGGCGAAGGAGGCGATCACCCGGTCCATGAAGCCCTCGACGCCGAGGAACGGCGAGTGGACGCGGATCTGGTAGTCGCTGTCGAGCTGGAGCGGCAGCAGGAAGTAATCGGCGTTGATCGCGTGGTAGATCTCGTTCACCCGCGCCGCCTCGCGGCGGGTGCGGCGGCGGCGCACGAACTTCCGGATCCAGCCGGCATATTCGGCGGCGATGTGGTTCGGCCGGTGGGTGCGAAAGCCCGGATAGAGGTAGGGAAAGCCGATATTGGCGATGTTGAAGCCGATATCCCACAGGCTGCGCCGGCCCATGTCTCCGGTGAGCGGCATGGCCCGTCCGGGCTGCGGCAGCTTGCGTGCCAGTTCCCGGATCTCCTCCGCCCGCTTCGGCAGGGTCGAGTTGCCGTTCACCCCGCCGGCCTCGCAGGTGATCCAGTAGGGCCGGATGTAGCCCTCCTCGAACACATGGATGCGCACGCCCATCGGCTTGGCGACGAGCACCGCCGCCTGATGATAGGGCCGGCAATCGCCGAACAGCACGATGTCGGTGACGGCGTGCGTGCGGATATAGGCTTCGAGATAGGCGTCCCAGCCGTCGCGCTTGCCGCGGTAGTGGTCGGCGGAAAAGGGCCAGAACAACCAGTCGCCGGCCGAGAAATTGATGCGGCGAACCCCGTGGCCGCGCTCGCGCAGGGCGCTGCCGAGGACCGAGAAGAACGGGGAGGCGATCCCCTGCAGGAACAGGAAGGTGGCGGCGCGGGGGCCTATGGCATGGGCACGAGGCTGCGTCATTCCCAGGCGCTCAATCCCTAGTCGTGAAGCGGTGTGCGTTGCGTCATCTGGCCGAACGCCTCTCACGACAGCCCCGCGAACGACAACCGCTGCGCGAGGCGACCGGGAGAATTTGCAGCCTCCGTTGCCGATCGATCACGCCACGACTGTGACGATCGGTCGAGGCACCTCTCGCGCCAGATTGCGGCTCCGTTGTGTCCGGTGCCAATCCATCCCCGGAAAAGTGCGTTCTTCACAGCCGTGGCCGAAGCGCGCCGTACCGACGGTGCCGGCGCATAGGAAGTTGCAGCCCATGCTCGGACCGGCCTGGGCCCAGAACGAGGCTTGGGCTATGGAGCAGGCCCTGCCATGATCGACCGGCCATGACCGACCTGCGCCCCATCGAGCCGCACGGCGATACCGGGCTGCCCCGCTCCTACCTGCCGCTCGGCCGGACGGTCCGGCTTCTGCGCGCGCAGATCGAGGCGGCAACGGGCGCGTCGCTGACCTTCCGCTCGCCCGGCCCGCCGGCTTTGTGGTCTGCGGCGGCGGACGGCAAAGCGGTTCTGCGGGTTGCGCCGGGCCCGCTGCTCAGCCCTTACGATTCGCCCGACAGCGGCCTTTCGAGCCTTCGGCTCAGCTATGCCGGCCGGCCCGTCGGGGGCGAGCCCCCCTCCCCGGACTTCGGCGACCTTCTTCGCGCGCGCGGCCTTGCCGGCTTCAACCGGTTCGCCGGCTCGCTTCCGGATGGAGCAGCCGATCCCTTCTCGAGTCAGACGCGGCCTGCCCTCGCCCTGATCGACCCGCAAACCGCCGCGTCGGGCGCGGCCCTGCAAACCTTCCTGACGCGGCTTCTCGCCGAGAATCCGGGGACACGCTTCGTCGCCGCCGGGCCCGACGGATGCCCGCGCAATGGCACGCCGACCGATCCCCGGCTGACCGTGATCGCGGACCCAGCCGATCCCTGGCTGCTGTTTCCCCTCGCGGCGCACATCCACGTGGCGCGTTGGGATGCGGCCTGCGAACCGGCGCTGGCCGGCTTCGAGACCCATTGCCCCGACCCTGCGGCGGGTCCGCGCCCAGCGGATGCGGCGGCGTTCCTGGCGCTCCGTTACGGCATCGGCGTGCACGGCTTCGATCCGTGGACGCGCCGGCCGATCCCGCTCGCGGATGCGGTGGAGCGCGTGGCGTGGCTGCGCGACCGCTTCCTCGGCAACGACCGCCGCGTCGTCCTCGTCGGCGTATCCGGCTGGAAGCGGGCCGCACTCGATGTCTTCGCCACCGGGCCGGCGGGACCACCACTCCACACCATGATTGCGGACGAAGCGGTGGCGCTCGCCCGCTCGCAGGACGGCCGGGTCCAGGCCTGGGCGACCCGCTGCCCGGAGCAGCTCCCGCGCCTCTGTGCGGAGGCCGGCTTGCCCTTCGCGCGGATCGAGGACGGCTTCCTGCGCTCGGTCGGGCTCGGCGCCAGCCTGGAGCCGGGTGCCTCCATCGTCGTGGACGACCTCGGCATCTATTACGACCCGCGGGTGGAGAGCCGGCTGGCCCGCACCCTGAAGGAGGCCGAATTCCCGCCCGGCCTGACTGCCCGCGCCGCCGCCTTGCGCGAATCGATCGTGGCGCGGCGCCTGAGCAAGTACAATGTCGGCCTCGAAGGTGTCGGCGAGGACTGGCCCACGGACCGGCGGATCGTGCTGGTACCGGGCCAGGTCGAGGACGACGCCTCGGTGTTGACCGGTTCGCCGCAGGTGCGCGGCAACCTCGCCCTTCTGCAGGCCGCCCGCGCCCGCAACCCGGACGCCTTCCTGCTCTACAAGCCGCATCCCGACGTCGAGGCCGGGTTCCGTCCCGGCGCGATCCCGGAGGAGGAAGTGCGGCCGCTCGCGGACCGTGTCGTCGGCGGCCTCTCCATCGTCGACCTGCTCGACCGCTGCCACCATGTCGAGACCATGACCTCGCTGGCGGGCTTCGAGGCGCTGATCCGCGGGCTGAGCGTGGCGGTCCACGGCCGCCCCTTCTATGCCGGCTGGGGGCTGACCGAGGATCTGGCGCCGGGGGCCGACCGCGGCCGCACATTGTCCCTCGACGCCCTGGTGGCCGGTGCGCTGATCCTCTACCCGCTCTATCTCGATCCGGTGGCGATGAAGCCGTGCACGCCCGAGCAACTGCTCGACCGGCTCAGCGAGGCCCGAGCCGCCGCGCCGC
The DNA here is from genome assembly GCF_001542815.1 of Methylobacterium sp. AMS5. Taxonomy (GTDB): domain Bacteria; phylum Pseudomonadota; class Alphaproteobacteria; order Rhizobiales; family Beijerinckiaceae; genus Methylobacterium. Next base: position 2,631,634 of record NZ_CP006992.1, on the reverse strand, counting down.
CCTCGCGTCTCGCCCTCAGCGCGGTCCGTCACGCGACGATGCGGCTGCGCTATGCCCTGATCAATCCGGTCATACGCCGCCTGCGCGCCCGCCGCGGCGTGCGCAGCGAATCCGGCCGCTGAGACAGGCATGAGCCTCGCGACCTATTTTGTGCCCCTCGCGGTCGCGGTCACCGGCGCCTTCGCCATCGAGGCGGCGGCCTCGCCGCAGCGCCCAAGCCTCCGGCCCGGCGATCTGGCGATCCGAGCCGCCGGCTACGCGCTGATCACGCTGTTCTGGTTCCAGTTCTCGTGGCGGCCCTGGCTCGCGGCCTCCTCGTGCCTGCTGACGCTCGCCATCCTCTCGGTGGTGGACCGCCTGAAGCGCCGGGTGATCGGTGAGCCGGTGGTGTTCAGCGACCTCGCGCTGCTCGCGCAGGTGCCGCGCCACCCGCAGCTCTACTATACCCTGCCGATCACCGATCTGCGGATCGCCGGGCCACTGCTGCTCGCTGTCTCTGTCGTCGTCGCTTGGTATGTTCTGGAACCCGCCGCCTTGCCGAGCGGGACGGGGGCATCCATCCTCGCGATCCTCGGCCTGCCGGCGGCGCTGGCGGCGCTGGCGCTCGCGGGCCTGACGCCGCTCGGGCAGAGGGCCCTGCGCCACATCTTCCCGCACCCGGACCTCGCCCGCGACGTCGCTCGCTACGGGCTCGTCGCGACGATGATGGGCTACGCCCTGCGCCGCCTCGGCGAGGACGATGCGCGGCCGGTGCCGGTGCGTGGTGAAGGCAGTCCCGATGACGAGGTCGTCGTGGTCGTCCAGCTCGAATCCTTCCTCGATCCGGCACGTCTGGGCGGTCCGGACCTCCCGGCGATGGCGCGGATCCGGGCGCTGGCGGCGCAGTACGGCCGCCTCGCGGTCCCCGCGCACGGCGCCTACACCATGCGTTCCGAGCACGCCGTCCTCACCGGCCTCGACCCGGAAAGCCTCGGCTTCGGCCGCTACGACCCCTACCTCGCGCGCAAGGGCGAGGAGCCGACCAGCCTCGCCCGCCTCGCCCGCGCCGCCGGGTTCGAGACTGTGTTCGTGCACCCCTTCCACCGCGACTTCTTCGACCGGGCTCGGGTGTTTCAGCGCCTCGGCTTCGAGCGCCTCGTCATGGAGGAGGATTTCGACGGCGCACGTCGGATCGGCCCCTATATCGGCGACGTCGCCGTCGCCGACCGCATTCTGGCGGAGGTGGCGCTGGGCCAGGGGCAGGCGAAGGACCGCACGTTCGTGTTCTCAGTCACGATGGAGAATCACGGGCCCTGGAAGCCGGGCCGGCTCTCCGGCATCGACGCGCCGCTGGCGCAGTACCTCCACCACGTCGCCCATACCGGCCAAGCGATCGAGCGGCTGATCGACGGGCTCACCGGTCGGCGGGCGACCCTCTGCGTGTTCGGCGACCATGCGCCCTCGCTGCCGGACCTCCGTCCGCCGGAATCCGGCCCGATGGCGACGGATTACGCCCTGTTCCGTTTCGGCCGGGACGGCAGCCCGGCCCCCGCCCGGATCGATCTCACCGCGGCACAGCTCGGCTGTGTCCTGCGGGACGCCGTCACTCCGAAACGTTCAGGATTTGGGGGATAAGCGTAGCCGTGCCACGGTGGTGACGCATTGCTGCGTGAGCCCTCGCCGGCCGTCGGCGCATCGTACGCGTCAGTCAAGCATCAGGCCGGGGCCCGTATTCAATGGATCGCAGTGACTGCGTGACGGTCGGAAAGGGGAAGGACGTGGCGTTACGCCCCGCCTCGACCCGGATGGAGTCTCCGATGAAGTGCGCTGCGGCCCTGGCGATCCTTGCCGCCTGCCTCGCCCTGCCGGGCTGCTCGGTCCTGCCGGCCGCGGGGCCGACGACCTCGGCGATCGAGAGCGGCGCCGACGTCGCCACCGCCGAAGGCCTGTTCGCCCGCTACGAGATCATCGACATCACCCCTGCCCTCGTCGAGGCCCTGCGCACCCGACCCCTCGACAGCCTCCTCGTCACCTTCGGCGACCATCGCCCCTCCGTCGAGCCGGTGATCGGCGTGGGCGACTCGGTGGCGGTTCAGGTCTGGGAAGCCGGTTCCGGCGGCCTGTTCTCCGGCCCCCTCGTCTCCGACCGCTTCTCCGCCGGCTCGAAATCCGCCACGATCCCCGAGCAGGTGGTCGGGCCCGACGGCGGCATCACCGTCCCATACGCCGGCCGGATCAAGGTCGTCGGACGCCGCACCCAGGACGTCCAGACGCTGATCGAGACCGAACTCGCCGGCAAGGCGATCCAACCGCAGGTGCTCGTCTCCGTCACCAAGCCGGTCTCGCAATCGGTCACCGTCTCCGGCGAAGCGGCCATGGGCAAGCGCGTGCCGCTCTCGGGCCGCGGCGACCGCCTGCTCGACGTCATCGCCCAGGCCGGCGGCGTGCGCACCCCGGTGGCCGAGACCTTCGTGCGGCTCTCGCGCGGCAACCGCACCGTCACCGTGCCGATGACCACGGTGGTCTCCAACCCGCGCGAGAACATCTTCGTTCGTCCCGACGACACCCTGACCCTGGTGCGCGACCCGCAGACCTTCCTGTCGGTCGGCGCGCTCGGCAACACCACCGAGGTGCCGTTCACGGCGGACGGGCTGACGCTGTCGCAGGCGCTGGCACGCGCCTCCGGCCTGCGCGAGACCCAGGCCGATCCGGCCGGCGTGTTCATCTTCCGCTACGAGCCAGCGGCGGTGGTGCGGCGGCTGCGGCCGAACTCGCCGCTGCTGTCCTCGCCGCAGGTGCCGGTGGTGTACCGGGTGAACCTGCGCGACGCGCAGGGGATGTTCCTGACGCAGAGCTTCCGCATGCGGAACCGCGACCTCGTCTATGTGTCGAGTTCGCCGTTCGCGGAGCTGGGCAAGGTACTGAGCGTGTTCTCGACCGTGGCTTCGCCCATCGCGGCCGGCGCCTCGATCTACACCGTGACCCGGTAGAGCATCGTCCCGAAAGGTGGCCACCGGCTTTCGGAAAATGACGATGCAAGAACGAAATCCTAGCGCATCGTCCGGATGGCGTGTGGGTGCGGACGGGCCTTGCACGTCCCCTCCCCCGCGAAAGTCCGCCCCGTTTCGTCGAGATGGCGACTTGCCAAAGGCTCGGCCCGCGTCATTCCATGCAGCGAAGGTGATGTCGGATACGCGGCCGTGCCGGTCCCGAAACGGGAGCCGGCACAGGATGGCCGTCCTGACAGACGACAACGGTCCGGACCGGCAGACCTTGGCAAAGGGGCAGCGGGCTGGGAAAGAGGCGCCATGACGGTCCGACGCCCCCTCGCCCTCGGTTCGGCCTCGCTCGCGCTCCTGGCCGGGCTCCTGCTCTCGGCTGTTCCGGCCATGGCGGAGGTCAAGGTCGGCGTGGCGGTGCCGCGCACCGGCCCCTACGTCACCGTCGGCGCGCAGGTGCTGCGCGGGGTCGAGGCGGCGGCGCGGGATGCCAACGCGAAGGGCGGCATCGACGGCGAGCCCATCGTGCTCGACGTACAGGACGATTCCTGTGATTCGAATCAGGCCGTAGCCGTGGCCAACCACTATGTGAACTCAGGCGTACGGCTCGTCGTCGGCCATGTTTGCTCGAATGCGTCGCTTGCGGCCTCCGATGTCTACGCCGCCAACGGAATCGTGATGATCACCGCGGCCTCGGTCGCCGCCAAGCTGACCGACCGCGGCCTGCCGACGATCTTCCGGGTCTGCGGCCGAGACGACGACCAGGCCAAGCTCTCGGCCGCGATCCTCGCCGAGCGGTTCCGCGACCGGAGGATCGCCATCCTCAACGACCTCTCGCCGGCCTCGCGCACCCTCGCGGCGGCGACGAAGGACAACCTCAACCGCATCGGCGTCAACGAAGCGATGGCGACGGCCTTCCAGCCGAGCGATGCCGACGACGTGGCCCTCGCCGACCGGCTGAAGGCCGCGAATATCGACGTGGTCTATTACGGCGGCGACGCGCAGGAGATGGGCCGGCTGGTCCGCATCTCGGCCGAACGGGGCTTTCGCCCGCAATGGTTCGGCACCTCGGCCATCGCCACGCCGGACTTCGCCAAGATTGCCGGCCCTGCCAGCAACGGCGTGCTGATGACCTTCTATCTCGATCCGAGCCGCAAGCCGGAGGCGCAGGGCGTGGTGGCCGAGTTTAAGGCGCAAGGCGTCGAGGCGGACGGCTCGATGATCTACGGCTATGCCGCGCTCCAGGCGCTGGTGGAGGCCGGCAACTTCGCCCACAGCACGGAGCCCGCGCCGATCGCCAAGGCCCTGCACGGCGAGCGCTTCGATCTCGTGCTCGGCCCCGTCGGCTTCGACGCCAAGGGCGACATCACCGCCCAGGGCTACGTGCTCTACGTCTGGCGCGACGGCAACTTCACGCCGGCCAAATCGAACTGAGGCGGAACGTTAAAGCATCATCCCGAAAGGTGGTTGCCGGCTTTCGGAAAAAACATGATGCGAAAACAACAGCCTCAAGCATCATCCCGAATCAGGCATCCAGGATGATGCTTTAGTCCCGCAGGGCCGCATCCACCTCGGCGCCACGGCCGAGGTCGCGCATCACCTGATCGAGATGCGGGCGTTTGCGCAGTTGCAGTGCATGCAGGCGCCGCACCGCCTCGCTGAGGCTGCCCTGCCGACCGAGCATCTCGTCGGCAAACGCGATCATGCGCGCGTTCGGCCACGCCTTCTCCCGCTGGGCGTGGAGGCGGGCGATCAGGTCTTGCGCCGGCGTATCGGGCTCGGCCTCGGCGAACAGGGTCGCGAGCGCCGCGGTCGAGCGCGAGATGCCGACATGGCAGTGGACGAGGATATGGATCTCGCCGCCATCGGCAATGGCGTCGCGGCCGAAGGCGAGGATCTTCTCGACGTCCTCGCGCTCCGGCAAGACGACGCCCGGCGCCGGCTCGATGGCGTCGTGGAAGCGTAGGATGGTGCGCCGATGGATCCCGTAGGCGCCGAACGCCTCCGGGTCCGCCCGGTCGGGATCGAGGATCGACAGGACGTGGCTGACGCCTCGGGTCTGATGCTCGACGAGTTCGTCGAGGCCGCAGACGGTGTGGAGGTGGAGCTTTTCGGTGTTCACGCCGAGCCTGCTATCACGCCGCGCCGCGCGATGCGACGGGGCCTGCCCCGGTTTCCGGATGGCCGGCTTCACGTGTATGGCAACGGTCGGCCCGCGGAAGGGCGGTCGAGCGATCGGGACGAGCCGGGAGATCCATGGAAAAGCCCCTGCCGAAGTCCGTGCCAAAGTCCGTCCAGCGCCGCGCCCTGTTGACCGCCGGCCTCGGCGCCGGATTGAGCGCCGCCGGATCGCTGGCGAGCCCGGCCCAGGCTCAGCAGCCGACGCCGGAGCTGCGCTGGCGCCTCACCTCGGGCTATGCGCGCAACCTCGACATCCTGTTCGGTGCCTGCGAGAGCCTCGCCAAAGCAGTGGCCGAGGCGACCGACGGGCGCTTCCAGATCCAGGTCTCGGCCGCGGGCGAGTCGGTCCCCGCCGAGGGGCTGCTCGACGCGGTCGGAAGCGGCAAGACCGAGATGGGCCACGCCCCGGCCAGCTTCGGCATGGCGAAGAACGCCGCCTTTGCCCTCGCCACCGCGATGCCGTTCGGGCTCAATGCCCGCGGCCAGAACGCGTGGTGGCTCCAGGGCGGCGCGGCGGAGCTGTTCGCCGAGATCTTCGCCAAGAACGGATTGGTGGCGCTGCCCGGCGGCAATACCGGGGCGCAGATGGGCGGCTGGTTCCGCAAGGAGATCAAGACGGTCGGCGACCTCCAGGGGCTCAAGCTGCGCATCGGCGGGCTCGGCGCCACGGTGCTGGCCAAGCTCGGGGCGGCCGTGCAGGCGACGCCGGGGCCGGAGATCTACGCCGCGCTGGAGAGCAAGGCGCTCGATGCGGCCGAATGGATCGGCCCGCACGACGACGAGAAGCTCGGTCTCCAGAGGATCGCGCCGATCTACCACTATCCCGGCTTCTGGGAGGGTGGCGCCCTCCTGCACTTCTGGATCAACGCCGACGCCTGGAAGGGCCTGCCCAAATCCTACCGCGCCATCCTGCAGGCGGCGGCCGCGCAGGTGAATGCCGACGTCCAGGCTCGCTACGACGCGCGCAACCCGCAGGCCCTGCGCCGGCTCGTCTCGGGCGGCGCGCAGCTCCGCCCCTTCCCGCAGGATGTGATGGAGGCAGCCTTGAAGGCGTCGAACGAGGTCTACGCCGACCTCTCGGCCAAGAACCCGGACTTCAAGCGGATCTACGACGCAATGAAGTCCTTCCGGAACGAGGAATACCTCTGGTTCCAAGTGGCCGAGTACACCTACGACAACTTCATGATCCGTGCCCGCGCCCGCGGATGATCGGACCTGAACTTAAGACAAAAAAAAGCCGCCCGTGAGGGCGGCCCGAAGTCTAGGGAGGAAACGCCCAAGGAGGGCAGCGGGAGGCAGACGCCGTCTGCGTTCCCGCAATGCACAAAATGATCTTCGCCCTGGATTTTGCAAGTCGCTTGGTCGGCAATGATCACGTTTGCGCGTGTGGAGGCACACGTCGGTCGATGTCTGTCACTCAAATGCCGCAGACGGGTTCGAGCCCGGGACGCAATGGATCGCGGCCATCTATGCAGTAGATTGAGTCGCGCCCATTGTTTTCGTACACGACAGATCCCTGAACGGGTTGGCGATTTCTGATCCGCAGCCAGCGACGAAGGGCACGTCGGGCCGCGCCCGATGCAACGTTTTTGACGCTGATGCATTCCCCGCCCCGACGGGACGTCGGACCCGCGAAACGGAAGGCGAGGCCCGAATCGCCGCGACCGGCCGCCTCGGCGGAGACGGACCGAACCGAAGCAGCCGAGACGGGGCATTTTCGAGCGATGGCGATCCAACCGGCCCGCATCCGGGTGCTGAACGACGTGAAGCCATCCGAGGGCGCCGATTACGTCCTGTACCTGATGCAGCAGGCCATGCGCGTCCCGTTCAATCCGGCGTTGGAACTCGCGATCGAGGAGGCCAACCGCCTCGAACTCCCGCTCCTCGTCTGCTTCGGCCTGCTCGACGGTGCCAACGGCTTCCCCGAGGCCAATGCCCGGCACTACGCCTTCCTGCTGCAGGGGCTCGCCGACGCGGCCGCCGCCCTGGAAAAGCGCGGCATCGCCTTTCTCGTGCGCCGGGCGACGCCCGCGGAGGTCGCCGTCGACCTCTCGGACAAAGCCGCGCTGCTGGTGCTCGACCGCGGCTACCTCGCGATCCAGAAACGTTGGTACGATGAAATCGGACGCGCGGCGCAATGCCGGATCGTCCAAGTCGAGGGCGATGTAGTGGTGCCGGTCGAGACCGCCTCGACCAAGCACGAATACGCCGCGCGCACCCTGCGCCCGAAGCTCCGGAAGCTCTGGGACGATTATCTCGAACCCGTGAGACCGCGCACGGTCGATCACCCGTCCGAAGGGCTGATCGAGCGGCTGAAGCTGAAGGCTGGGCTCGACGTCTCGGATTCGAAAAAACTTCTCGCGAAGCTGACCCTCGACACCACGGTCGGCCCGGTGAAGCGCTTCCGCGGCGGCTACACCGAGGCCGCCGGGCATCTCAAGCGCTTCGTAAAGGACGCGTTCGCCGGCTACGGCGCCGGCCGCAACAAACCGGAGGCGGGGGCGGCCTCCCACATGAGCCCCTACCTGCATTTCGGGCACATCTCGCCGGTCGAGATCGCACTGGCGATCCGCGCCGCCAAGGACGGCGACCCCGACGACCGCTCGGCCTATCTCGAGGAGCTGATCGTCCGGCGCGAACTGGCGATGAACCACGTCTTCCACACGCAGGGCTACGACGACTACGCCCGCGCCGTGCCCGACTGGGCCCGCAAGACGCTGGCCGAGCATGCCGGCGACGAGCGCCCGAAACTCTATTCCGATGAGGATCTGGCGGAGGGGATGACCCACGACCATTACTGGAACGTCGCCATGCGCGAGATGCGCGAGACCGGTTACATGCACAACCAGCTCCGCATGTACTGGGGCAAGAAGATCCTCGAATGGTCGCCCTCGCCGGAGGAGGCGTTCGCCCGGACGCTGCGACTCAACAACCGCTACTTCCTCGACGGGCGCGACGCGAACTCCTTCACCAACGTCGCCTGGATCTTCGGGCTGCACGACCGCCCGTGGCAGACCCGGAAGATTTTCGGGAGTGTGCGCTACCAGAGCGAGAACTCGCTCAGGAAGTTCGACACGAAGGGCTACGAGCGGGCGGTGACGCGGCTGTGCGAGGAAGAGAAGGATTGAGGCGAAATCCGACGACGTGCGTCGGCTCCGAGGCTTCTACCGGATGGGCTGGCGCAGGATCGTCTTTAGTTTGGCGGGCTCCGTCTTGCGGGGATCGCTGAGATAGATCTCGTGATGCGGGCCGTTGAAGGTCACGCCCCGGCTCGGCATGACCTCGTCGTGCAGGTGCTTCAGCGTCGGACCTTCGTCGTCGTATCGCCCGATGTGCAGGATCTGGAGCGCGCGGCCTTCCAGGTAGGGCTCGAATCGCAAGGAGCCCGGCGATGTGCCGCGCTTGCGCTCTGTCCGCATCACCGCGCTCTCGAACATCGCATGCGTGACGAAGTCCGGTGCCGCGATCATGACGGTCCAACACCACCGGTCCTTCTCACGCCGGACGAAGCTGGAAGGATCGTCCGACCACCAGAGGGCTTCCAACGGCGGCACCACGTAATCGCATCCGAGCGCCTTGGCGGCGAACTTCATGGCGTAGCTCACGCCGTAGAGCGACGTGACGGCCGTCCGGTAGGCGCTTGCGGTGTTGGGATCTCCCTCGCCATCGACCTTGACGAAGCTCAACGGCGGCACCGAGACTTCCGAGAAAGCGCTCGTCGATGCGCGATACAGTTCCTTGTAGCGCACTTTCAGATCAAATTTGCTCATGAGCAACCGATGACCATCTTCGATCAAATATTTCGCCTCAGTCCCTCAATCCGCTACGTCTCGATCTATGCCGACGCGACGGTGCAGATGAGGCAACGAGGGGATTTGCCCAATGCGTCCTCGCCCGAGTCCGACAAGTACGAGGAGCTGTTCATCAATCCCGTGCTGCTGAAATTGGCGAAGCAGCGCGGCATTGTCGATTGCGGCGGCGCACGCTACGTCATTGTCGGCTACGGTCATTTTCATCAACTCGTCATCGACCGACCGAACGGCCACGTCTCGGTCTGCTTTGATCTCGGCGAAAATCCCATTGTTTACGTCGATCGGATCCTTTCGCTCCTCTGACTTTCGAGCCCCCTTGGCGGCGGGCCGCGCAGCATCCGCCTACCGCTTCAAACATCCCATCAGCCCATCCACCTGACCCATCCGGCTCTGGATGCGCCCGGCGATCGCCCGCACCCCGCGGGTCGGCTTGCCGGCGCTGCGCAGGATCGGGTTCGGCAGCACGGCGGCAAGCAGGGCGGCCTCGCCCCGGGTCAGGTCGCGTGCGCTCTTGCGGAACCAGTGGCGGGCGGCGGCCTCGGCCCCGAAGATGCCCTCGCCCCACTCGGCGACGTTGAGATAGATCTCCATGGTCCGGCGCTTGCCCCAGACCGCGTCGGCCATCACAGCGAGCGGGATTTCGAGCCCCTTGCGGATGTAGGAGCGGCCCGGCCAGAGGAAGACGTTCTTGACCGTCTGCATGGTGATGGTCGAGGCGCCGCGGCTCGGGCCCTCCTCGTCGTCCACCACGTCGCGCAGGGCGCCCCAATCGACGCCGTTATGCAGGCAGAAGCGCTGGTCCTCGGAGGCCATCACCGCCTGGACCAGGGCCGGTGCGATCGCCTCCAGCTTGACGCTGTCCCGCTGCGCGCCCTGGAGCGTCAACCAACGACCCAGCATCAGGGTTGAGGGCGGGGTCGCCACGCTATAGACGAGCGCGAGCGTGAGCGTGAAGGCAAGAATGGCAATGGGAGCGAGCGTGATCAGGGTGGCGGCGCGCCGCAGCCCGGTTCGACGCCTCGGGGCGGGATTCCGCGGCACGGGGGTCCTCGCGATGGGCTTCGACGAAGGAATCCTCCGCAGGTCGCGCCCGTGCCGTTCTGCCTCGCTCTCCTCCGGCACCGCCACGTCGCGTCCGCCCCTCCCCGATCCAGGCCCCTTCCGATGACCTCAACGCAGGCTTCCCACCCCTCGGTCAAGGCGGACGCCTATACGGGTGACTTTACCCACAGGCTCGCTGAGGTCGCCGACACCGTCGAGACCTTCCTCGTCGATCTGCTCGGGCCGACGCTGCAGGCCGGCGAGATCGCCCGCCCGCCCCGGCTGATGGAGGCGATGCGCCACGCCGTGCTCGGCGGCGGCAAGCGGCTGCGGCCTTTCCTCGCCATCGAGACCGCGCGGATGCTCGGCGGGGCCGAGGATGCCGCGCTCGCGGCCGGCGCCGGCGTCGAACTCGTCCACTGCTACAGCCTCGTTCACGACGACCTGCCGGCCATGGACGACGACGACCTGCGCCGCGGCAAGCCCACCGTCCACAAGGCCTATGACGAGGCCACCGCGATCCTCGTCGGCGACGCGCTCCAGACGCTGGCCTTCGAGGTGACCGCCGATCCGCGCTGGCAGCCCGATCCGGCGATCCGGGCCGAACTCGTGCTCGGCCTCGCCCGCGCCTCCGGGCTCGGCGGCATGGTCGGCGGCCAGCTCCTCGACCTCTCGGCCGAGGGGCGCTTCGGCCCGGCCACCATGGATATTGACGACACCCTGCGGATGCAGGCGATGAAGACCGGCGCGATCCTGGCCTTCTCGGTCGAGGCCGGCGCTCTCGTCGGCGGCGCGAATGCGGACGAGCGGGCGGCACTGCTGCGCTACGGCAAGGCGCTCGGCCAAGCCTTCCAGGTCGCCGACGACATTCTGGACCGCGAGGCCTCGCCGGAAGCGATGGGCAAGGCCACCGGCAAGGACAAGGAGGCCGGCAAGGCGACGCTGGTCGACCGCCTCGGCCTCGACGGCGCGCGGGCCGAGTGCGACCGGCTGGTGGCTTTGTGCGAGGAGGCGCTCGCCCCCTGGGGCGAGCGGGCGCAGGTGCTCAATGACGCGGCCCGGTTCACCGTGGCGCGCAAGGCCTGATTCCTTACTCTGGTCGCGGCGGGTCCGCCGGCCGCACGCCGTGGAAGCGGTGCCGCTGGTCCGGCGGCACCCGGGCGCAATCCTCGCGACGGCCGAACACGCGGTAGCGGGTGCGCGCGACGAGGCCGTAGAGGCGGTCACGCCACGGCTTCGGAACGATTGCGAGGACCCGGAACCAGCGCCACGGCGCCTTGAGATGCCGCGCCACGGCGAGCGCGGCATCCGAGCGCGTCAGAGACCGGCCATCCTCGACCAGCAGGAAGGTGCCGTTGAGATCCGCGGCCGTGAAGCCGTGGCGGGCGGCGAGGTCGAGCCCCTCGCCGGACCACGCGCCCATGAAATGCAGGCTGTGGTCGCGCTCATGCGCCAGCACGAAGCGCAGCATCCCGGCGCAGAGGACGCAATCCGTGTCGAAGACGAGGATCGGCGGCATCGGCCGGGGTGCCGAGGCCGTCACGCCGCGCTGACGACCACTTCGACGAGGTTCGGCCGACCCGAACGGATGCCCGCCTCGACCGCCCCGGCGATGTCCCCGGCCCGCTCGATCCGCAGCGACGGCACGCCCATCGACGTGGCGAGCGCCAGGAAGTCGATGCGCGGCTCGGTGAGGTCCATGGCGATGAAGCGGTTCGCACGCACCGAGGCGTAGTGCGTCTGCGATTTCATGAACTGCTTCAGGATGTTGTACTCGGCGTTGTTGATCACCACGAAGGTCACCGGCAGCCCCTCGTGCGCGGCGGTCCAGAGCGCCTGGGGCGAGTACATCGCCGCACCGTCCCCGACGATGCAGACCACCGGCGCCCGGTCGAGCCCGAGGGAGTAGCCGACCGAAGCCGGCATGCCCCAGCCCAGCACGCCGCCGCGGATCGAGGAATATTGCCGCGTCCACGTGCTGTGCAGGATCGTGCGCAGATGCCCGAGGGTCGCGGGCGCCTCATCGACGATGGCGACGTCGGAGCCGACGGCGCGGGCGATCTCCCAGGCGGCGACGAGGGGATGGATCACCGGATCGGCGAAGGCCGCCTCCGCCTTGGCCGCCAGGGCGGCACGCCGGGCGTCGTAGGCTGCCACCGCCACCTCGCGCCGACGCGCATAGGCCTCCGCCCGCGGCGCCACCCGCGCCTCCAGCAGCGGCAGCAGCACGTCGAGGGAGGCTCCGACATTGCCGACCGTCGACAGATGCGTCGCGTAGGTGCGTCCGAGATCGCGCGCATCGGCCGAGAGCTGAAACACCTCGGTACCGGGCGGCACCGCCGACCCTTCCGTGTAGAGCACGGTGATCAGGGACTTGCCGCCGAGCGCGAACACGGCATCGTACTGTCCGAGGATCTCGGCGATGCCGCTCGCTTTGGTCGGCAGGTTGCCCATCCAGAGCGGGTGGGCTGTCGGGAACGGGATGTGGGCCGGCCAGGAGGCGCCATAGACCGGCGCCGCCAGCATGTCGGCGAGCCGCACCGCCTGCTCCGAAGCATCGCTCGCATCGACCTCGTCGCCGGCGATCAGGGCCAGCCGCCCCGGAGCGAACGCGGCCAGCCGGTCCGCGAGCCGGTCGAGGGAACCGGCCACGGCGCGGTGGTCGATGGTCGAGATCTCGCCGAGCGGCGCGTCGGTCATCGCCTCCATCACGTCCATCGGCAGGGACAGGAAGACCGGACCGGACGGGGCGGCCATGCAGTCGTTGAAGGCGCGGCGCAGAAGGATCGAGAGCTGGTTGGCGTGGGTGACCTCCCGCGCCCATTTCACGGTCGGGGCGGCGATCGTCGTCAGGTCGCCGAACAGCAGCGGATCGGTGATGACGTGCCGCGAATCCTGCTGGCCCGCCGTCACCACCAGCGGCGTGCCGGAGATCTGGGCGTTGAGCAGGTTGCCCATGCCGTGGCCGAGGCCGCCCGCCGTGTGCAGGTTGAGGAATCCGGGCCGACGCGCAGCCTGGGCATAGCCGTCGGCCATGGCGACCGCGCTCGCCTCCTGCAGCGCCAGCACGTAGGCGATGTCGGGCGCGTCCGTCAGCGCATCGATCAGCGGCAGCTCGGTCGTGCCGGGATTGCCGAAGACGTACCGCACCCCCTCGCTGCGCAGCACCTCCACCAGCACGTCGGCGCCGCGCCGCTCGGCCAGGGAGTCGAGTGTCGTGACCGTCATGGTCTTCTCCTAACGCGCCTTCTGGCTCCTAGAGCATCGTCCCGGATAAAGGATCCCGGAAGATGCTCTAGGCTCTTGTTTTCGCATCATCTTTTTTCCGAAAGCCGGCAACCACCTTTCGGGACGATGCCCTAGACCCAACGCGCAATGCCCACGCCGGGACGATGCCCGGCCCGCAGCGGAGCGCGAGGCTCACAGGATCGACGGCGGGACGGGGGACATCCATCCCTCTGTCGAACGACCGGCCGGAATCGTTACGGGTCAGGGGGCGGCGCGCGGCCGCACCGTCCAGGTCGCCCAGTAGACCGGCCGCCCGTAGAGCGAGGAGGCGTCGCTGCCGTCGATCCGCGGTGCCCGGCGGTCGAGCCAGGTCAGGAAGCCGCCCTTGTCGGGGTAGATCGTCGGCGCGTCGAGGTTGCCGTAGCGGTCGGTCATCCAGCTAAAGCCGTCACGGGTGAACCGCCCCAGCGCGTCGCCGCCGGAGCGCAGGCCGAGATAGGCGGTGGAGTGGCCGGCCGCGACGGGCTCGGCATAGAGCGTCAGGGCGGTGAGGCTGCCGGGCGAAAGGTCGGCGGTGTAGTGCAGGCAGATGTCGGCGACGGGTCCACCCGAGACGGTGACCGGCCGCGAGCAGGAATAGGCCACGGCCCAACGGTCCATGCCCCGCGCCTTGGCGACGCGCATCTCGGTCTCGGCCGGCAGGCTCTCGATCAGCGTCACGGGCGCCGACCACGTGCGCTCCGCCAGCGGGTCGCGGCTCGTGCGCAGGTAGAGCGCCATGCGCCGCCGGTTCCGCGGCGCATCGCAATCGGCGGGCAGCACGTCGGTGTAGAAGTAGTGGTAGACGCGATCGACCACGCTGATCGACCCGGTCAGGCCGCGCGCTTCGAAATCCGGCGCGGCGCAGTTGCCCACGATCGGCCTGCCGGTGTCGTCGAGGACCGGAGCGGGCTTCATCGCCGCCGGCCGGGCGCGCCCGCGCCGACGCCCCTGACCTTCGGCAGCGGGCGCCCCGAACGGCCGCCATTCGGTGCCGGGATCGGCCTCGACGCGCAGATCGAGGCTCTGGAAGTCGTAGGTGCGCGCCTGGACCAGCACCCGGCGACGGCCCTCCCCGGACGGCTCCGTCGCGGTGGCGAGGATGGCGTAGTACGGGTCACCCGCCCAATCGCGCCCCGCGACCATCATCGCGTTGCCGGACGGATCGTCCTCCGGCGTGGAGGCCTGGGCGCGGAAGCTCATCTTGTCCGCCGGCTTGTCCCCATGCCTCGCCTCGCGCGCCGCCCGGCGGGCCTCCCGCCGCGCCTGACGGGTCGCCCGGCTGCGGCGGCGCGGCTGTTCGGCCCGCGCCGAACCGGCGCCCTTGAGGCCTTCGCTCCAGAAGCGCGGATCGGTCGGCGGCAGCATCGTCGCCAGCGTCTCGATCTGCCGGCCGATGCGCACGGCGCCGCCCGCCGCAGGATCGGTGGCCCGCAGGTCGGTCGGGCAGGCCTCCTCGCCGCGGCGACCACTCGGTCGACTCCCCTGGCGCGGCGGCTCGGCCCGGTAGATCACCTGAAGCGGGCCCGGCGGCCCGGTATCCTTGAGCCGCAGAATCTGCACGTCGTGGACGAAATGGCAGAGCGGCGGGACGGCGTAGACGCCCTCGGCCTCGTCGGGCGAGCGGCAGATTTCCAACGCGCCGCCCCCAGTGAGATAGCAGGCACTGGCGCCGCCGCGCGGCGCACCGGCCTGGGACGGTCCCGTCAACGCCGCGAGCACGACGAGCGGCACAGCGATGATCCGCATCCCGCGTCGAGCGGGCCCGGCCTCGGGCGAGAGGGGGCCGCGTCCGGCGGCGATGGGGTCGGGAAGGCGCGGATTGTGCACGGCGCAACCTTAGCCCTTCCGGCCCACGCTCGGAAAGCACTCCCGGCAACCCTTCCCATCACGATCAGGTCGTTTTCGGCACGCGAGAACCGAACATGGTGAAAGGATTGGCTCACCAAGACGGATTATCGTGGGCCTCCGTTCGATAATGAGGGCATTCCATCGATGAGCAGCGGTCTCTCGGCACCGGCCGGTCTGTCGGAGGTCTCCCGCCTCGCGACGTTGCTGGCCGATCAGGCGCTCGACGCGCAGATCATGAGCCGTCCCATTCCCGACGATCAGGTCCAGGCCCTGCTGGACGCCGCCGTGCTCCTCGACGAGTACGGCCAGGAGATCCCGCCCCTGCTCGGGCAGATCGTGCACGAGATCGGCTCGTCCGCGCCCGAGCGCGCCGTCCGCCCCGCCAAGCGCCCGGAGGAGGATGAGGTCGGGCGCATGGCCTGGATGCTGCGCCCGTTCCGCTCGGGCAAGCGCGCGGGATAGGCGGAGGTTCGGTAGCCCACGGAGCGAGCGACGGACTTGCGGGGGCCGGGCCGCGCCGATAGAGCGCGGGCAACGTGGCGCGTGCCATCAGCCCGGATTTCAGCCCCATGACCACCTACAAGCTTCTGCTCCTGCCCGGCGACGGCATCGGCCCCGAGGTGATGGCCGAGGTCGAGAAGGTGGTGGGCTGGCTCAAGCGCGCGGGCCTCGCCGATTTCGAGACCGAGCGCGACCTCGTCGGCGGCGCGGCCATCGACGTCCACGGCAAGCCGCTCGCCGACGAGACGCTCGCCCGCGCCGACGCGGCCGACGCGATTCTTCTCGGTGCGGTCGGCGGGCCGAAATGGAACGGCGTGACCTACGACATCCGCCCCGAGGCGGGGCTGCTGCGCCTGCGCAAGGATCTCGGCCTGTTCGCCAACCTGCGCCCGGCGATCTGCTACCCGGCGCTCGCCGACGCCTCCGCCCTCAAGCGCGAGCTGGTCGAGGGCCTCGACATCATGATCGTGCGCGAGCTCACGGGCGGTGTCTATTTCGGCGAGCCGAAGGAGATCACCACGCTCGAGGACGGCTCGAAGCGGGCGGTCGACACGCAGGTCTACACCACCGCCGAGATCGAGCGGATCGCGCATGTGGCCTTCGACCTCGCCCGCAAGCGCTCCGGCCGGGTCGCCTCGGCCGAGAAGAACAACGTGATGAAGACCGGCGTCCTGTGGAAGGAGGTCGTCACGCGGGTTCATGCCGAGCATTACAGCGAGGTCGAGCTGGAGCACGTGCTCGCCGACAACTGCGCCATGCAGCTCGTGCGGCGCCCCAAACAGTTCGACGTGCTCGTGACCGACAACCTGTTCGGCGACGTGCTCTCGGATGTCGCGGCGATGCTGACCGGCTCGCTCGGCATGCTGCCCTCCGCCTCGCTGGGTGCCACCGACGCGCGCGGCACCCGCAAGGCGCTCTACGAGCCGGTCCACGGCTCGGCCCCCGACATCGCCGGCAAGGGTTTTGCGAACCCCATCGCGATGATCGGCTCGCTCGCCATGTGCCTGCGCTACTCCTTCGGCCTCGGCGACGCCGCCGACCTCGTGGAGGGCGCGATCACCCGGGCGCTGGCCGCCGGCGCCCGCACCCGCGACATCGTCGGCGAGGGCCAGACCCCGATCAGCACCGCCGAGATGGGTGACGCGATCCTGCGCGAGCTGGAAGCGCAGGCCGGCTGACATAGCGACTTCCAACCGATCGCAGTCGTGTCCCCCCTTTCCCGCACGCGGGGAGAGGCCGTCCTTCACCTTGTCGTACAGGACGGATAGCCGAGGCGCAGCCGAAGCGGCGGTGAGGGGACGGCTCAGGATAGGCCTCCTCCGGACGCGCGCCCTCCCCCTCGGCGACCGCCTCGCTTCATGCCCCGGCGTGGGGGCATGAAGCCCTCTCCCCGCAAGCGGGGCGAGGGGTTGATCAGCGAGAGCCGTATCCGACCTGATTGCATCAGGCCGGCGTCTCTAGCTCATTGTTGTGACGCGCATTCTTTCGACGAACCGGTGGCCACTTCGTCGGAATGCGCTCCAAGGCCGCGATGATCCGGAAACCGCGGTCACTTCTCCCCCAACGGCAGCCACCCGCGCCCGTCGCGCGCGAGCAGATCATCCGCCTCCTTCGGGCCGGGACTACCCGCCGGATAGAAACAGACCGGCGCGTCCTTCCATGCTTTGAGCAGCGGATCGACGGCGGCCCAGCTCGCTTCGATGGTGTCGGCGCGCTGAAACAGGGTCGGGTCGCCCATCATGCAATCGTAGATCAGGCTTTCGTAGCCGACGGCGGGTGCCGGGTCGAAGAAGTCGCTGTAGCGGAAACCCGTGTCGATCGCGGCGAGATGCATCTGCGGTCCCGGTCGCTTCACGTTCAGGCGCGTGGCCGAACTGGGCTCCGGGTCGATGCGCAGGCGCATGACGTTCGGGGCGAGGTCGCCCCCATCCGCCCCACGGAACAGCGTGAGCGGCGTCGGCTTGAAATGGACCGCGATCTCGGTGCGCCGCTCGGCCAAGCACTTGCCGGTGCGCAGAAAGAACGGCACGCCAGACCAGCGCTCGTTCTCGATCTCAAGCTTGAGGGCGACGTAGGTTTCGGTGCGTGAATCCTTCGCCACGTCCGGCTCGTCGCGGTAGGCCGGGGCGTCCAGCCCGTTCTCGCGTCCCGCCGCGTACTGGCCGCGCACGGCCCTCTCCGGCGTGACCGGGCGGATCGCCTCGACCAGCTTCGTCTTCTCGTCGCGCACGATTTCGGCGTCGAAAGCACTCGGCGGCTCCATCGCCACCATGGTGAGAAGCTGGAACAGATGGTTGGGCACCATGTCCCGCAGCGCGCCGGTCGGCTCGTAGAAGCGGCCGCGCTCCTCGACGCCGATGGTCTCGGCGGCGGTGATCTCGACATGGTCGACATATTCGCGCCGCCAGATCGGCTCCAGCATCGCGTTGGCGAAGCGGATCGCCAGGATGCTCTGGACCGTCTCCTTCCCGAGAAAATGATCGATCCGGTAGAACTGGCTCTCGTCGCCCTGCGCCAGGATGGTTTCGTTGAGCGCCTTGGCGGAAGCGAGGTCGGAGCCGAACGGCTTCTCGATGACCACGCGGCGGAACGCGTCGTCCGTCTGCTCCAGCAGGCCGGCCTTGCCGAGGCCCTCGACCACGGGGCCGAAGAAGCGGGCGGAGACCGCGAGGTAGAACACGACGTTGCCGGTGAGGCGTCCGGCCAGATCCTTGAAGGTCGCCTCGTCGGAGAAGTCACCCTGCATCACGTGCAGGCGCGCGCGGATGAAGCCCCAGGGGCGCGGGTCGATCCGCTCGGCGTGGAACTCGGCGGACGGGTCCTCGGTGAAGGACTCCATGGTCTGGGTGAGGTCGTCGCGCCAGCCGTCGTCGGTCAGGGGGTTGTGATCGACGCCGAGCACGGAAAAACCGTCATCGAGCAGCCCACCGCCCGCAAGATTGTAGAGGGCGGGCATCAAGAGGCGCTTCGTGAGGTCGCCGCCGGCACCGAAGATCACGAGGGTGCAGGCCGGTGTCTTCGGCGTGTCGGGCGTATCGTGAACGCAGGCGTCGGGCATGGGCCATCCGGGGCTTTCGGCCGGCGAGGGACCGACCGCTGGAATCCCGGTTTCAACAGAGGCTGGCGGTTCCTGTTCCGGCCGAGCTGCCCTGCCACACACTACTCGTCGGTGCGGACGGCCGAGCCTCCATCGATCGGCAGGCGCACGCCCTTCAGCTCCTCGCCGGTCGGCAGCGAGCGGGCGTCCCAGCCGCCGCCCAGCGACCGGATCAGCGCGACGGCGGTCGTGAAGCGGTTGAGGCGAATCTGGAGCGCGGTGACCTCGTTGTTGATGAGCAGCGCCTGCGCGGTCACGACGGTGGTGTAGTTCTGCGTGCCGGCCCGGTACTCGTTGAGGGTGATCTCGACCGCGCGCCGCGCCGAGGCGACCGCCTCGTCCTGCTTGGCCTGCTGGCGGGCGAGGATGCGCACGCCGGCCAGCCCGTTCTCGACCTCGCCGAAGGCGGTCAGCACCGTCTGCCGGTAATTGGCCACCGCCGCCTCGTAGGCGGCCCTCGCCGTTTGCAGCACCGCCGCGCGGGCGCCGCCGTCGAAGAGCACCTGAGAGCCGTTCGCGGCGATCGACCAGACGCGATTGGCGGCCGAGAACACGCCGTTGCTGGTCGCGCCCGAGATGCCGCCCGAGGCCGACAGCGTCACCGTCGGATAGAAGGCGGAGACCGCCACGCCGATCTGCTCGCTCTGTGCCTGCACCAGCCGCTCGGCCCCGGCGATGTCGGGCCGGCGTTCCAGGAGATCGGACGGGATGCCGACCGGCACCGAAGGCGGACGCACCGGCAGGGGCGAGAACGGCAGCTTGACCTCCGAGGGCGGGCGGCCGGTGAGAATCGCCACCGCGTGCTCGAAGGTCGCCCGCTGGAGATCGACGGCGATCAGCGAGGCCTGCGTCGTCTGGAGCTGCGTCTGTGCGGTGATGACGTCGGAGCGGGCAGCGACGCCCGCATTGTACTGGTTCTCGGCGATGCTGAGGCTGCGCTTGAAGCCCTCGACATTCTCTTCCAGCACGCGCTTGAGCGAATCCTGATAGCGCAGTTGGAGGTAATTGGTCGCCAGTTCCGCCTGAAGGCTGAGACGCACCAGGGCGAGGTCGGAGGCCGAGGCCTGGGCGGAGGCGACATCGCTTTCGATCTGCCGGCGGATGCCGCCGAACAGGTCGAGTTCCCAGCTCGCCTGCCCCTGGAGCGAGACGGTGGTGCGCTCGGCGCCCAGGGCCCGCGACCGGGTGATGCCCGGAGCGCCGATCACCGTGGGGAACAGGGCGGCGCGCGCCTGCGCGACGAGGGCGCGGGCCTGATCGTAGACCGCGACCTGGGCGCGGAGGTTCTGGTTGTCGACGTCGATGGAGCGGATCAACCGGTCGAGCGTCGGGTCGTTGAAGGCCCGCCACCAGTCGCCGCGCTCGGCCGCGTCGTTCGGCAGTGCCGGGCGCCACCCCTTCTGCGCCTGGACATAGGCGAGGCTGTCCTCGCGCATCCCGCCCTGCTTGAACGCCAGCGGCGTCTCGACGGAGGGGCGCGCGTAATCGGGGCCGACGAGGCAGCCGGAGGTGGTCGCGGCAAGCGCGGCGACGCCCGAGAGACGGAGCAGAGCCGCAGCCCCTCCCCTCCCCGCTCGACGCAGGCGGCCTTCGCGCAAATCACGGATCACGAAACAACCATCCTCACTCGGCCGGCACCGCCGCCGGTCCGCCCCGGCGACGCTTCGCCCAGAGCCGGAGACGGTCGAGATACAGGTAGACGACCGGTGTCGTGTAGAGGGTCAGGATCTGGCTGACGATGAGTCCACCGACGATCGCGATGCCGAGGGGCCGGCGCAGCTCGGCCCCCTCGCCGCCCGCGACGATGAGCGGGGCCGCACCCAGGATGGCGGCGAGCGTCGTCATCATGATCGGGCGGAAGCGCAGGAGGCAGGCCTCGTAGATCGCCTCCCCCGGCGTCAGGCCGCGGTTGCGCTCCGCATCGATGGCGAAATCGATCATCAGGATGGCGTTCTTCTTCACGATACCGATCAAGAGGAACACCGCGATCAGGGCGACGATGGTGAACTCGGTCCCGGTCGTGAGCAGCGCGACGATGGCGCCGATCCCGGCCGAGGGCAGGGTCGAGAGAATCGTGATGGGGTGGATGTAGCTCTCGTAGAGGATGCCGAGCACGGCGTAGACGGCCAGGAGAGCCGCCAGGATCAGCAGCGGCTGGCGCGAAGACGATTCCTGATAGCTCTTGGCCGCACCCGCGAACTCGCCATGGATGGTCTGCGGCAATTGCAGATCGAGCATGGTCTGGTCGATGACGGCGGTGGCCTCGCCCAGACTCTTGCCGGGCACGAGGTTGAACGAGATGGTGGTGGCCACGAACAGGCCCTGATGCGCCACCTGGACCGGGGCGTTGCCGGTCTCGAAATGGGCGAAGGCCGAGAGCGGCACCATCGTTTCCTTGGCGCTCGACACCGGCGCGCTCGACGAGGCGCTGCCCCGGCTCGCAGCGATGGCGTTGCCCGCGGCGTTGCGCGCCGAGTCGGCGGCGATGGTCGCTGCCGTATCGGTGGCGGACGTGCCGGAGGTCGACGCTTGCGAGGCGGTCGTGGTCCCGCCCCCCGCCACCGTGCCGGCAACCGCGTTGGTGGTGGCCGAGCCCCGCGCCCGGCCGCCCGTGGTCGAGACGTAGATCGTCTTCAGGACTTCCGGGTTCTGGAGATATCGCGGCGCGATCTCCATCACCACGTGGTACTGGTTGAGCGGGTTGTAGATCGTCGAGACCTGCCGCTGCCCGAAGGCATCGTAGAGGGTGTTGTCGATCTGGTCCGGGGTGATGCCGTAGCGGAATGCGGTCGCCCGATCGATGACGAGGCGGCTCTCCAGCCCGCCCTCCTGCTGGTCCGAGGTCACGTCGGCGAAGATGTCGGTGCGCTTCTGCAGCGCTTGCAGCAGCTTCGGCGAGGCGGCGTAGAGTTCCTCCGACGTGTCGCCCTGGAGTGTGTACTGGTACTGGGCGAAGCTCTGGCGCCCGCCCATCCGGAGATCCTGGCGCGGGAACAGGAACAGGCGCGCGCCCGCGACCTGGGCGAGCTTCGGCCGCAGCCGTGCCATCACGGTCTCGATCGGCTCGCGTTCGCCGCGGGGTTTCAGCCCGACGAAGACGTTGGCGGAATTGGTACCGCGCCCGCCCGTGAAACCGACGATGCTCTCCACCGCCGGGTCGGCCTGCACGATGGCGCTGGCGCGCTCCAGCTTGTCCTTCATCGACTGAAACGAGATGCGCTGGTCGGCCTGGATGCCGCCCATGAGCTGGCCGGTATCCTGATCGGGGAAGAAGCCCTTCGGCACGATGATGTAGCCGTAGACCGTGAGCCCGATCGCGATGAACACGCTGAGCACGGTCAGTCGCCGGTGACGCAGCGCGAAACGGAGCGTCCGTTCGTAACCCCGCAGCACCGCGTCGAAGCCGCCCTCCAGCCCGCGCAGCAGGATATTGGGGCGTTGGCCCGCGTGCATCTGCGCCTCGGGCTTGAGGAGCAGCGCGCACATCATCGGCGTCGTGGTCAGCGACAGCACGAGCGAGACGAGGATCGCCATCGACAGCGTGACCGCGAATTCCTGGAACAGCCGGCCGACGATGCCGCCCATCAGCAGGATCGGCAGGAACACGGCGATGAGCGACAGGCTCATCGAGACGACGGTGAACCCCACCTCGCGGGCGCCGAGCAGGGCCGCCTCGACCCGTGGCTTGCCCGCCTCGATGTGCCGCTGGATGTTCTCCAGCACGACGATGGCGTCGTCCACGACGAAGCCGGTCGCGATGATGAGCGCCATCAGCGACAGGATGTCGAGGGAATAGCCGAGCATCCACATCGCCGCGAAGGTGCCGATGATCGAGATCGGCACCGCCACCGCCGGGATCAGCGTCGCCCGCCAAGAGCGCAGGAAGATGAAGGTGACGAAGATCACGAGGATGACCGCGATGATCAGCGTTTCCTCGGTGCTGGCCAGCGAGGCGCGGATCGTGGCGGAGCGGTCGCCGGAGATGTTGAGGTCGATGTCCCCGGGCAGCGCCGCCTTCGCCTGCGGGATCGCCGCCCGCACCCGGTCCACGGTCTCGACGACGTTGGAGCCGGGCTGCTTGTAGATGAACAGGATCACGCCCGGCTTGCCGTCGACGAGGCCGAGGTTGCGCTTGTCCTCGACCGAATCGACCACTTCGCCGACATCGGCGAGCCGCACGGCGGCGCCGTTGCGGTAGGCGACGACGATGTCGCGATAGTCGGAGGCCTGCCGGCCCTGGTCGTTGGCGTAGAGCTGGTAGCGGCGGTCGCCCGCCACGATGTCGCCCTTGGGCGAGTTGGCGTTGGCCGAGGCCAGGCCCGCGCGGATGCCTTCCAGACCGATGCCGTAGTGGAACAGGGCCGTCGGATCGAGTTCGACCCGGACCGCCGGCAGCGACGAGCCGCCGATATCGACGTTGCCGACGCCCTCGATCTGGCTCATCCGCTGCTGCACGATGGTCGCCGCGGAATCGTAGAGCTGCCCGGGCGTCAGCGTATCGGAGGTGAGGCCGAGGATCAGGATCGGCGAATCGGCCGGATTGAACTTGCGGTAGGTCGGGTTGGTGCGCAGCGAGGTCGGCAGGTCGGCCCGCGCGGCGTTGATCGCCGCCTGCACGTCGCGGGCGGCGCCGTCGATGTCGCGGTTGAGGCCGAACAGCAGGACGATCCGCACCGTGCCTGTCGAACTCGTCGAGGTCATCTCGTTGACGTCGGCGATGGCCCCGAGCCGCCGCTCCAGCGGCGCGGCGACCGTGGTCGCCATGGTGTCCGGCGAGGCGCCGGCCATCTGCGCCTGGACGAGGATGACGGGGAAATCGACCTGCGGCAGCGGCGCCACCGGCAGGCGGACATAGGCGAACATGCCGGCGAGCAGCAGGCCGATGGTCAGCAGCGTCGTCGCGACCGGGCGGCGGATGAACGGTTCGGAGAGGTTCAAGGCACCGCCCCACCGGGCGCCAGCCCGTCCCGCTCCCGCCGCCCCGTGATCCGCCGCTCCAGCCGGTCGAAGGCGAGATAGATCACCGGCGTCGTGAACAGCGTCAGCACCTGACTGACGATCAAGCCGCCGGCGATGACGATGCCGAGCGGCTGGCGCAGCTCGGAGCCGACGCCCGAGCCGACGATCATCGGCACCGCCGCGAACAGCGCGGCGAGCGTCGTCATCAGGATCGGGCGGAAGCGAAGGAGGCAGGCCTCGTAGATCGCGTCGCGCGGGGCCTTGCCCTCCTCGCGCTCGGCCTGGAGCGCGAAGTCGATCATCATGATCGCGTTCTTCTTCACGATGCCGATCAGGAGCACGATGCCGATGATCGCGATGATGTCGAGCGAGAGCCCGAACCACATCAGCCCGAGCAGCGCGCCGATGCCGGCGGACGGCAGCGTCGAGAGGATGGTGATGGGGTGGATGAAGCTCTCGTAGAGCACGCCGAGCACGATGTAGACGGTGATGATCGCCGCGCAGACGAGGAACAGCTCGTTGGAGAGCGCCGACTCGAAGGCGAAGACGGAGCCCTGCGGCACCACGTTGAAGCTGGCCGGCAGGTTGATGTCTTTTCGCGCGGCTTCCAAGGCATCGACGGCTTGGCCGAGGGCCACGCCGGGCGCGAGGTTGAACGAGACGGTGGTGGCCGGGAACTGGCCGAGATGGCCGATCAGCAGCGGCGCGCGACGCTCCTCGATCTTCGCCACGGCCGAGAGCGGCACCTGTCCCGAGGGTGCGGTCGAGGACGGAAGATAGAGGTTGTCGAGGGAGGCGAGCGAGGTGTGCAGCTTCGGGTTCGCCTCCAGGATCACCCGGTACTGGCTCGATTGGGTGAAGATGGTCGAGACGATGCGCTGGCCGAAGGCGTCGTAGAGCACGTTGTCGATCGTGGCCGGCGTGATGCCGTAGCGCCCGGCGGTGGGCCGGTCGATGGTGACGTAGGCGGCCAGGCCGTTGCCCTGGTAGTCGCTGGTCACGTCGGCCAGGAGCGGCGAGCGGCGCAGCGCCTCGACGTAGCGCGGCACCCAGGTCTCGAAGTCAGGCAGGTTCGGGTTCTCGAGGATGACCTGATACTGCGTGGCCGAGACCGCGGTATCGATCGTCAGATCCTGCACCGGCTGCATGTAGAGCCGTACGCCGGGGACAGAGCTCGTCGCGGCGTTGAGGCGTCGGATGATCGCGCTGGCATCGGCGCCGCGCCCCTCGCGCGGCTTCAGGTTGATGAGAAAACGGCCGGAATTGAGCGTGACGTTCTGCCCGTCCACCCCGATGAACGAGGACAGGCTCGCAACGTCCGGATCCTGCAGGACGATGTCGGCCAGGGCCTGCTGGCGCTCGGCCATGGCCTCGTAGGAGACGCTCTGGTCGGCCTGTGAGATGCCCTGGATCACGCCCGTGTCCTGCACGGGGAAGAAGCCCTTGGGGATCACCACGAACAGGTAAGCGGTGAGCGCCACGGTGCCGAGGGTGACGAGCAGCGTCAGTCCCTGGTTGGCGAGCACGACGCGCAGGGCCCGGCCGTAGAGGGCGATGACGCCGTCATTGAGCCGCCGGCCCGCGCGGGCGATCGGGCCCTCCCGGCGCGCGGCCGGCGTGTCGGCGCCATGGGCGACGGGCTTGAGCAGGCGCGCGCACAGCATCGGCACGAGGGTGAGCGAGACCACCGCCGAGATGACGATGGTCGCCGCCAGCGTGATGGCGAATTCGCGGAACAGGCGGCCGACCACGTCGCCCATGAACAGGAGCGGGATCAGCACCGCGATGAGCGAGACGGTGAGCGAGATGATGGTGAATCCGATTTCGCGGCTTCCCTTCAGCGCCGCCTCGAACGGTTGATCGCCCTCCTCGACGTGGCGGGCGATGTTCTCGATCACGACGATGGCGTCGTCCACGACGAAGCCCGTGGCGATGGTGAGCGCCATCAGCGAGAGGTTGTCGAGGGAGAAGCCCCACGCATCCATCACCGCGAGCGCGCCGATCAGCGAGAGCGGCACCGACAGGCTCGGAATCAGCGTCGCGGAGAAGCTGCGCAGGAACAGGAAGATCACCATCACCACGAGGCCGATGGCGAGCATCAGCTCGAACTGCACGTCGTGGACCGAAGCGCGGATCGTGGTGGTGCGGTCGGTGAGGATCGCGACCGAGACCGAGGCCGGCATCGTCGCCTGAAGCTGCGGCAGCAGCCGCTTGATGCGGTCGACCGTGTCGATGACGTTGGCGCCGGGCTGGCGCTGAATGTTGAGGATCACCGCGGGCGTGCGGTCGGCCCAGGCGCCGAGCCGGGTGTTCTCGGCCCCGTCCACGACCTCCGCCACGTCGGTGAGATGGACCGGCGCGCCGTTGCGATAGGCGATGATCGCGCTGGCATAGACCGCCGGGTCACGCACCTGATCGTTGGCGTTGATGGCGTAGGATTGGGTCGGCCCGTCGATATTGCCCTTGGGCGTGTTGACGTTGAGGTTGGCGATCGTCGTGCGCAGGTCGTCGATGTTGAGGCCGTAGGCGGCCATCGCCAGGGAATTGAACCGCACCCGCACCGCTGGCCGCTGCCCGCCGCCCATGCTGACGAGGCCCACACCGGCGATCTGGCTGATCTTCTGGGCGAGCCGGGTCTCGGCGAGGTCGCGCACCTGCGTCAGCGGGATCGTCGCGGAGGTGAGCGCCAGCGTCAGCACCGGCGCGTCGGCCGGGTTGACCTTGGCGTAGATCGGCGGCGCCGGAAGGTCGGTCGGAAGCAGGTTGCCGGCTGCGTTGATCGCCGCCTGGACCGACTGCTCGGCGATGTCGAGCGGGATGTCGAGGTTGAACTGGAGCGTGATGACGGACGCCCCCGCCGAACTCTGCGAGGACATCTGGTTGAGGTTGGCCATCTGGCCGAACTGCCGCTCCAGCGGCGCGGTGACGGCCGAGGTCATCACCTCCGGGCTGGCACCGGGATAGAAGGTCTGCACCTGGATCGTCGGGTAATCGACGGCCGGCAGCGCCGAGACCGGCAGGTTCAGGTACGACACCGCGCCGACGATGAGGATCGCCAGCATCGACAGCGTCGTCGCGACGGGCCGCAGGATGAAGAGGCGGGACGGGTTCATGGCCGCATCCCGCCTACTGCGCCGGGCGCCGGCGTCCCCGGCGCTCCTGGCTGCCCTGGTTCGCGCCGTCGGTGGAAGCGGCCGGCGTCGTCGGAAGCGTCGCGCCGGGGGCGCCCGCCGCCGGGCCACCGGCCTGGGGGCCGGGGGTGTTGCCGACGACGCGCACCGGCGCGCCCTCGCGCAGGCGATCGGTACCGTCGGTGACGACGCGGTCGCCCGCCGCAAGGCCCGACAGAACCACCGTGTTCACCCCATCGGTCTCGCCGGTCTTGATCGGGCGGACCGTGACCTTCTCGTCGCCGTCCATCAGGTAGACGTAGGTGCCGGGCGTGCCACGCAGGATCGCGGCATTCGGCACCAGGACCGCGTTCTGGATCGTCTCGACGGTGAGACGCGCATTGACGAACTGGTTCGGGAACAGGCTCTCGTCCTCGTTCTCGAACATCGCCCGCAGCTTCACCGTGCCGGTCGTGGTGTCGATCTGGTTGTCCACCGTGTCGAGGCGGCCGACGGCGATCTCATGCTGGTCGCTGCGGTCGTAGGCGCGCACCGTCAGCTTGGCACCCGCGCGCACCCGCCGCATCACCCGCGCGACGTCGTCCTCCGGCAGCACGAACACCACCGAGATCGGACGCAACTGCGTGACGACCACGATGTTGGTCGAGCCGGCGGTGATGTAGTTGCCGAGATCGACCTGCCTCAGGCCGACCCGACCCTCCACCGGCGAGACGATCCGGGCATAGGTGAGATTGAGCTTCTGCTGATCGACGAGGGCCTGATCGGCGGCCACCGTGCCCTCGTTCTGCTTCACCAGGGCGGCCTGGGTGTCGACGTTCTGCTTCGAGATCGAATCCTGGCGGTTCAGGGTCTGGTAGCGCTGGAGATCGAGCTTCGAGTTTTGCAGCAGTGCCTGATCGCGCGCGAGCTGGCCCTGATACTGCGCGAGCAACGCCTCGTAGGGCCGCGGATCGACCTGGGCGAGGAAGTCGCCTTCCTTCACCATCTGGCCCTCGCGAAAGCCGATCTTGGTGAGGTAGCCGTTGATCTGCGAGCGGATCGAGACGGTGGCGAGCGGGGTCACCGTGCCGAGGCCCTGGAGCACGACGGGCATGTCGCCGGTCACGACCGGCGCGACGCCGACCGCCTGCTTCATATCGGCCGGCCGGCCGCCGTGACCGGGACGCCCGCCGCCCGGCGCCTGTGCCGTCTCCCCGGCCGGCTTCTGCCGCGCATCATAGGTGCGGTGGGCGACGGCGCCGGCACCGCCGAGGATCAGCAGGGCGAGCATCCAGCGGCCGAACTTGCGGCGCCGGCGGACCGGTGCGGTCGTCACCGGGTCCGCGGTCCGGTACTCCCGGGCGGTCTGCCTGCGTATCGGCGAACTCTCGTTCATCCCTCACACACTCATCGACGGCATCACGGCCAACAGACGCGGGCCGATTCACGATCACGATCCGGCTGGCAGAAGATCCACCCGGCTCGACCCCGTTTCGAACAAAGCTGGCTGGATTCGGTACGGCCGGCGAGCCTCGCCGGTCATTGCGGTGTTCCTACGGCGGCGACGTTTCCGGCGTGTTGCTGCCGGTCGGCGCAGCCTGCGACTGATAGAGGCGCACCACGTCGCGAAACGACGCATCGACCGGCATGACCGGCAGCGTGAGACGCAGACCCAAGCCCAGGACACCGGCCATGACGGCGAGCAGCAGGCAGGTTCCCAGACGCATGATCCGCCGATGGTGAAGGGGTCGCTGGAAAGGGCCGTTGCAAGAGCGTATGCCGCCCGACCGGACATGAAAAAGGCCGCCGTGTCGAGCGGCGGCCTTTTTCATGAAGCACGACCGGACCGGCCTGCCACACCCGAGAAACGAGGGGGCGAAGTCCCTCGAGCGCGGCGGCCGGTCCGACCGTGGGGTGAACATGCGCTTACGACTGATGATCGTCAACATTCGTCACCCTGCCGACGCGGCGCAAAAGCGGGATTTCGCAGCTAATCCGCAGGCTCGTGTGCGTGAGCGCACGTTGCGAAGACCGCACCCCGACGTTCTCGACAAGGTCCGACAAGACGCCTCTTGTGTTCACAGGCGACGAGACCGAACGCGGCCCCGCTCTCTTCTCCATTCCATCTTGCGTAGAGGCACTTGGAGTGGGGCGGTCGCTCTGCAAAGACATCGCGCATGAGTCCTGCCGCGAATCGCATCCCCCCGCTCACCGGCCATCCCGTGTTCGCCGAGCTGCCGGAAACCGTCTTCGAAGCGATGTCGCGGCTCGCGCGGCAGCACGGGGCGATCAATCTCGGCCAGGGCTTTCCCGACGGTCAGGGCCCCGACGACGTGCGGGACGCCGCCGCGCGGGCGCTGGAGAGCGTCAGCAACCAGTACCCTCCGATGATGGGGCTGCCTTCGCTGCGCACGGCCATCGCCGCGCATTACCGTCATCACCAGGGCATCGACCTCGATCCCGAGCGCGAGGTGATGGTGACTTCGGGCGCGACCGAGGCGCTGGCCGGTGCGCTGATGGCGCTGGTTCGGCCGGGTGACGAAGTCGTACTGTTCGAGCCGATGTACGACGCCTACTTGCCGCTGGTGCGGCGCGCTGGCGGAGTGCCGCGCTTCGTCACGCTCAAGCCGCCGCATTTCCGGATCGAAGAGGCGGCATTGGCGGACGCGTTCTGCGACCGCACCCGGATAGTCCTGCTGAACAACCCGCTCAATCCGAGCGCCACCGTCTTCGGGGAGGACGACATCGCCCTGCTGGCCGACTTCTGCCGGCGTTTCGACGCGATCGCGGTCTGCGACGAGGTCTGGGAGCATGTGATCTTCGACGGCCGGCGCCATCGGCCGCTGATGGCCCTGCCTGGCATGCGTGAGCGGACGGTGAAGATCGGCTCGGCCGGCAAGATCTTCAGCCTCACCGGTTGGAAGGTCGGCTTCGTGATGGCGGACGAGCCGCTGATGCGGGTGCTGTCGCGGGCGCACCAGTTCCTCACCTTCACCACGCCGCCGAATCTTCAGGAGGCGGTTGCCTACGGCCTGGCCAAGGACGACGCGTACTTCGAGGGTATGCGGGCTGACCTCGCCCGCTCCCGCGACCGGCTGGCGGCGGGACTGTCACGAATCGGCTTCGCCGTGCTGCCGAGCGCCGGCACCTACTTCCTCAGCGTCGATATCGCGGGCCTCGCCGCCGACGACGTCGCCTTCTGCGAGCGGATCGTATCCGAGCACGGCGTCGCGGCCATCCCCGTCAGCGCCTTCTACGAGGAAGGAAGCGTGAGCACCCTCGTGCGCTTCTGCTTCGCCAAGACGGACGCCACCCTCGACGCGGCGGTCGAACGCTTGGCAGGATTATTTCCCGGGACGTGAACGACCGCACGATCCGCTTCCTTGTGCAGCGACTGGGGCGGGGCCACATCCCCGTCATGAGCACCTCCGTTCACACCTCCAGCACGGCCTATCGCGAGTCCACGGGCGCGGCGCAGTTGCGCCACCTCACCGATACCGGCACCGAGGCGAGTCTCCTGCGGCTCGAGCAGCTCGCCCACCTGATGGACTCGGCCTTCCTCCTGCCGGGCATCAACCGCCGCGTCGGTCTCGACGCGGTGATCGGTCTCGTTCCCATCCTCGGCGACATCGCGGGCATGGCGATCGCCTCGTACATCGTCTACGAGGCGAAGCGGCTCGGCGCACCGCGCTGGCTGGTTTGGCGCATGATGGGCAACGTCGCCATCGACGGCGCGGTGGGCTCGGTGCCGCTGGCCGGCGACCTGCTCGACGCGGCCTTCAAGGCGAACCGCCGCAATGTGCGCCTTCTGCGTCGCCATCTGGAGCGCAAGGGTGCGCTGCGGCCGAGCGAGATCGAGGGCACCGCAACCCGGCTCGACTGAGCCGGCATCGGCCGCCCGAGTGTGAGGGTTGGAGCCGATGAACGAGCACCTGCGACCCGAACGCGATGCGGTGCCCGTCACCGCACCGGGCAACGCGCCGCAGATGCGAGTCCTGCCGACCGCCACACGCCGCGGACTCTCGCCGCTCAACCGGCGGCGGCTCGCGAACTTTCGGGCCAACCGGCGCGGCTATTGGTCGGCGGTGATCTTCACCGTCCTGTTCGTGCTGAGCCTGTTTGCCGAACTCATTGCCAACGATCGCCCGATCGTCATGCAGTACAAGGGCGAGTGGCTGTTCCCCGTCCTGGTCGATTACCCGGACGAGAAGTTCGGCGGCTTCCTGGCCCAGACCGATTACCGGGCGCCCGAGACGCGCAAGGAGATCGAAGAGAACGGCTGGGTGCTCTGGCCGCCGATTCCGTATGCCGACAACACCTTCATGCGGGACCTGCCGACCCCGGCCCCCTCGCCGCCCACCTGGATGCTGAGCGATGCCGAGTGCCGCCCGGTCGCCGAGCGGGCGGGCGTGAAGGCGCAGGGGCGCGAACTCGGCTGCCGTGACATCGAGTGGCACTGGCTCGGCACCGACAACGCGACGCGGGACGTGCTGGCGCGCGTCATCTACGGCTTCCGCATCTCGATCCTGTTCGGCCTCGTGCTCGCCGGCGTCTCGTCCGTCATCGGCGTGATCGCGGGGGCGGTGCAGGGCTATTTCGGCGGCTGGACCGACCTGATCTTCCAGCGGATCATCGAGATCTGGGGCGCGATCCCGACGCTCTACCTCATCATCATCATGTCGGCCTTCCTCGTGCCGAGCTTCTTCACCCTGCTCGGCATCCTGACGCTGTTCTCGTGGACGGCTCTGGTCGGCGTGGTGCGCGCCGAATTCCTGCGCGCACGCAACTTCGAATACGTGCGAGCGGCTCGCGCGCTCGGCCTGTCGAACGTGCGCATCATGACGCGGCACCTCCTGCCCAACGCCATGGTGGCGACGCTGACCTTCCTGCCGTTCATCCTGAACGGCTCGGTCACGACCCTGACCTCGCTCGACTATCTCGGCTTCGGCCTGCCGCCGGGCTCCCCCTCGCTCGGCGAGTTGCTGGCGCAGGGCAAGGACAACATCAACGCGCCCTGGCTCGGGCTGACGGGCTTCTTCGTGGTGGCGACGATGCTGAGCCTGCTCGTCTTCGCGGGCGAGGCGGTGCGCGACGCGTTCGATCCGCGCAAGACCTTCGGCTGAACCGCGTCAGCGCCGCGCCTCGTCGCTGCCCGGCGGCCCGCGCCAACCGGTCTCGACAGCGAAGCCGGCACTGCGGGTGGCGATCGCGTCCCCGCCGACATGGGCGAGGTAGGTGCCGGCCTCCACCACCAGCGTGCCGTCCGGCTCGTGGTAGCCAAGGTCGCGCGCCGGCACGCGGAAGCTCGCGACTCCGGTCTCGCCCGAGGCGAGGTCGAGGAGCGCGACGCCCTTCAGCAAGCGCCTCGGCCGACTGCGGCTCGCCACCGGTTGGCCGACATAGAGCTGCGCCACCGCCCGGCCCGGACGCGTCCCATAGTTGGTGACGGAGGCGCGCACCTCCAGCATCGCGTCGTAGCGGTCCCCGACGCCGACATGCGGCGCTACGATCTCCGGCTCGCCATAGGCGAAGCGCGTGTAGGAGAGGCCGTAGCCGAACGGGAACAGCGGCAGTGGCGACTCGTCGGCATAGCCCATGGTCCAGCGTGAGCCGGGGACATGCGGGCGCCCGCCCGGCAGCGTGTCGTAAGACAGCGGCAATTGCCCGACCTTACGCGGCCAGGAGACCGGCAGCCGGCCCGATGGGTTGGCGTCACCGAACAGCGTCTCGGCCACAGCCGGCCCGCCCTCGGTGCCCGGGAGCCACGCCATCAGCGCCGCCTGCGCCTGTCCTAACGCATCCCCGAGTTCGGTCGGGCGCCCGCCGACCACGACGAGCGCGACCGGCTTGCCGGCCTCGGCGACCGCCGCGAGCAGATCATGCTGCAGGCCGGGCCAAGTGAGGGTGGCGCTCGACGAGCCTTCGCCCGAACGGTCCCGCGGCTCGCCCATCACCGCCACGACGAGATCGGCCCCTGCCGCCGCCTCGACCGCGGCGGCAAAGCCCGCGCGGCTGTCGCAGACGCGCGGGCAGCCCGGCGCGAAATCGATCGCGACACCGGACGCGGCGGCCCGCTCACGCAGGCCCGCAAGGATCGTCACCGCGTCCCATTCCTGCCCCGTGCCCTCATGCGGCCCGACCTGATCCCAGGCGGAATCGGCGAAGGGACCGACGACGGCGATGCGGCGCACCCTGGCCGGATCGATCGGCAGCAGATCCTCGCGATTCTGCAGCAGCACGAGGCTCGCCCGCGCCGCCTCGCGGGCGAGCCGCCGGGTCTCGGGGCGCAGCAGTTTCGCCTCCGCGCCGTCCGGATCGACCACGGGGCGGTCGAACAGGCCGAGCCCGAACTTGAGCCGCAGCACCCGGCGCACCGCTTCATCGACCGCCGTTTCGGGAACGCGCCCGGCGCGCACCTCATCAGGCAGGTGGCGGAGAAACAACCCGCTCGTCATGTCCATGTCGACGCCCGCCGCCAGCGCCTTGCGCGCGGCCTCCGCGCCATCGCGGGCAATGCCGTGCTTCGTGAGACTGGCGATCGCCTGCCAATCGGCCACGACGAGGCCGGAAAATGCCATCTGCCGCCGCAGCAGGCCCGTCATCAGCGCCGGGTCGGCGGTGGTGGGCAGGCCGTTCAGGGCGGTCAAAGCCGTCATCACCGCATCGGCGCCGGCCCGGATGCCATCGCGGAACGGGGGCAGGTGGAGGTCGTGCAATTCGGTGGGTGCCACGAAGGTCGCGTCGTAGTCGCGCCCACCCAGCACCGCACTGTAGCCCGCGAAGTGCTTGAGCGTGCTCGCGAGCCCGCCATCGCGAAAACCCTCGACCTGCGCGGCGGTGAGCCGCCCCGTCAGCCACGGATCTTCGCCCAAGCCCTCGACCACCCGGCCCCAGCGCAGATCGCGGGCGACATCCGCCATCGGCGAGAAGGTCCAGTTGAGGCCGATCGCTGCCGACTCGCGTGCCTGGGCGGCGGCGGCGCGGCGCACGAGACCGGCATCGAAGCTCGCGGCCATGGCGAGCGGCAGGGGGAAGATGGTGCGGTAGCCGTGGACGATGTCGAGGCCGACGAGCAGCGGGATCCCGAGCCGCGCGGAGCGGGCGAGCCGGTCGGCCTGCGCCACGAGACCGGCATTGTTGAAGTTGATGACCGCCCCGACCTCGCCGCGGCGGAAAGCATCGAGGTCGAGGATCGGCTCATGCGAGATCAGGTTGAGCTGGCCCGCCTTCTCCTCCAGCGTCATCCGGGCGAGCAGCGCCTCGATCCGGCTCTCGACCGGCTCCAAGGCGCTGGCCGGCGCGCCGAGGACGACGGCCCAGGCTGCGGCACCGCGGACCATCCACCGAGCCAGCCGCCGCATCGTCACCGTCTCCCCGGGGCGATTCCCACCGCCCTCGCTCACGGGGCGGGACGATGCCTCACGAAGGGGCGCGCCGTCGATGGAGCACGGTCCGGGATCGATCGGCGCCAGGCAGATCGGTGTGGACGGCGGTCACGGCGACCGCGTCCGGCTCCGCCGGCCCGCGTTGACGCGAAGGCCGAGGCTCGGGTCCGCCGCCTCGGCGAAGGGAAGGCGATCCTCGCCGGCGGCGACCACCCGGTCGCGTCCCGCGTGCTTGGCCTGGTAGAGGGCGTCGTCGGCCCGGCGCAGCAGGTAATCCAGGCTGCCGCCGATCTGGCTTTCGGCCGCCACACCGATGCTCACGCGAACCGCCAGCTCCGGATAATCCGGGTGAGCGAAGCGGGCGACCGCGGCCCGGACGTCCTCGGCGACGCGCATGGCCGCCCAATCGTCGAGCCGCGGCAGCAGGCACGCGAACTCCTCGCCTCCCATCCGCCCGAACACCGCCCCGGGCGGCAGCAAAGGGTCGGCGACATGGCAGAAAGCGGCCAGCACCGCGTCGCCGACGCTATGGCCGTAGCGGTCGTTGATCGCCTTGAAGTGGTCGAGGTCGAACAGGAGCAGGGCAGCCGGTGCGGCGGCGAGGTGCCGCTCGGCGCCCGCGACCAGCGCGCGGCGGTTGGCGATGCCCGTGAGCGAATCGGTCTCGGCCGCCAGCCGCTGCTCACGCTCGGCCCGTTCCTTCGTCAGCGCCATGAACACGAAGGCGATCGCGACCGAGAACAGCGTTCCGGTAAAGCAGAGAATGGCGAACCACGGCGAGGCGATCGCGACCGAAGCCGGTATCGGCATGGTGAACGCCAGCGGCACGCGGATCCAGTAGAGGCCGGCATAGATGGCAAGCAGCACCAGCGCCGGGTAGCGGGAGACCAAGGGCTCGTCGCGGCCCTGCCAGATCGTCAGCGCGCCGGAGGCGCAGTAGAGCCCGGCGAGCGTCGAGGCGACGCTGATGCGGGCGGCGAGCGACTCGAAGAAGGGGGGGATCAGGCAGGCCGCGATCCAGATCGCCCCGCCGCCCACGGCCCAGCCGAGCCGCAGCGAGCGGCCCTCGAAGGCCCGCACGCCGCTCCAGATCAACCCGTAGCCGCCGATCATCATTGCGTTCGCGAGGCCGATGGACAGGCTGTCCGGGATTTGGCCGCGCAGAGCCAGCATCAGCGACGCGGCACTGCCGACGAGATGCGCGATGCCCCAGACCGCCAGCGCACGCTCGCGGCGGGTCTGGCTCCAGGACAACAGGAACAGCACGCCCACCATGAAGGTGACGGCGACCGTCATCAGAAAGAGCGTCGGGAGATCGAGGCGCATCGTGTCTTTGGCAGCGGCCCGTCTAGACCGCTGCGCCGCCTCCCCTGCATCGTCGTGGCCTCAGAAATGATCCAGGAACGATTTTGAAGTCAACAGCATCGCTAAACACTTGCTGCAGCGATTTATGAAATTCCGTTGCCGTATCGACCGACAAACGAACAACGTATGCTTCAATACGGTTCGTCAGGGGAAACATTGCACGCGTCGATCTGATCGCCCTGATCGTTGAGTGGGTGAAGATCGCGCACCATGCCTTTTAAACGTTCATCGAGGACGTGGGTGTAGATCTGCGTCGTCGAGATGTCGGCATGTCCCAGCAATTCCTGCACGATGCGCAGATCCGCGCCGTTCTGGAGCAGGTGGCTGGCGAAGGCGTGGCGCAGAACGTGCGGGCTGACCCGGTCGGGCCGCAGGCCGGCCGCGGCGGCGGCGGTCTTGAGGTCGCGGGCGAAGGCTTGCCGGGTGAGATGGCCGCTCTCGCTCTCGGCGGGAAATAGCCAGGCCCCCTCGGCGGTCAGGTGCGCGACGTGGGTGCGCATCGCTTCGCGGGCGAGGTCCGTGAGCGGCACGAGGCGCTCGCGCCCGCCCTTGCCCTTGACCACGAGGTAGCGCTCGCGGGTGGCCGCGGCTGAGCGCGGCAGGGCCACGAGTTCCGAAACGCGCAAGCCCGTGGCGTAGAGGAGTTCGAGCAGGCAGAGCATCCGCGCGGCCGAACGGGCCTCTGCCCGGTCGTCGCCCGCCGCCTCGACACGCGCGCGCGCCGTCGCGAGCAGGCGATCGACCTCCGCCACCGACAGGACCTTCGGCAGGCCCTTGGCGCGCCGGGGGGCCGCAACCGGCGCAGTCGGATCGGTTTCGGAATAGCCCTCCGCGTAGAGGAAGCGGTGGAAGCCGCGGATGCAGGAAAGGCGCCGGGCAGCCGAAGACGCCTTCAATCCGCGCGGCTCCAGGGAGGCGATGTAGGCACGGACCTGATCGGCCTGCGCCGCCTCCGGGTCGATCCTGCCTTGCGCGAGGTAGCCGAGGTAGTCGTCGAGATCGCGCCGATAGGCGGCCAGGGTGTTGGCCGCCGCACCGCGTTCGGCGGCGAGCATGTCGAGAAAGAGCTGACCCGGATCCTCCGCTCCGCCTGGGAGCGCGGAACCGTCCGCGCTCATCGCCCGCCCGGCTGGAGCTTCGATGGGGGAATGGTGACGCTGATCTCCCGCGGCGTCGGCTCGACGAAGGTCGCCAGTGCGAACATGCCGGCGAAGACGAGGCCCGCGAGGATCGCGATCGTGGCAAGGAAACGGAACAGGGTGGGCAAGGGAACCGGCCTTTCGCCGAGGATACGCGGACGAGCGGGTCGTGTTGCGATGCGCAAACCGTGGGTTTCGATCACATGCCGGAGGCTCGAAGGCAAGGTCTGGCGGAGCAGGGGCGGCGCGGTCAAGAGAGCGGCCGCCGGCCACCGGGGCCATCGCTCGAAAGCGATCACCTTGGTTTGTTGCTGGCCTCAGTCGCCAATGCCGGCCTTCGCAGGCTTAGGCCTGGAGCCGTCGTCGCGCGCCACCCCCTTGCCCGCTTCCTGGAGCCGTATCCGACCCCATTGCATCAGGCCGGCGTCTCTCGGTCTCTGTTTTCACGCGCGTTCTTTCGACGAACCGGTGGCCACTTCGTCGGAATGCGCTTTAGAAGCGGTTCTTCCAAGCCCGCAGAGCGGTGAACACCGCCGCCGGGTCGGAGCCCGGCTCGAGCCCCGCCGAGCGGGCGAGGGCCGGCTGGCCCACGCGCAGGAACGGGTTCGTCGCCTTCTCCTGGCCGATGGTCGACGGAATCAGGAAGCCGCCCTGCTCGGCAAGCCGCTCGGCCTCGGCCACGCGCTCCTTCAGGTCGGCGTTGTCCGGATCGGCCGCCAGCGCGAAGCGGCCGTTGGAGAGAACGTAATCGTGACCACTGTAGACCGCGGTCGCGTCGGGCAGGTCGAGGAAGCGGCTGAGGGAGCGCCAGAGCGTTTCGGGCTCGGCCTCCATCACCCGGCCGCAGCCGAGGGTGAACAGGGTGTCGCCTGAGAACACGACGCCGGCATCGGCGAAATGGTAGGTCACGTGGTCGGCGCAATGCCCCGGCGTCTCCCAGACCGCGGCGGTGAGACCGCCGACCGTCACCGTGTCGCCCTCCTTGACCGTGCGGGCGGCGCCCGGCACCGCCCCGCGCGCCTTCTCCGGCACGGTCACCCGCGCGCCGGTGCGCTCCACCACCTCGGGAATCCCCTCGATGTGGTCGCCGTGGCGGTGGGTGACGAGAATGTCGGTGAGTTGCCAGCCCTCCGCGTCGAGGGCGGCAAGCACGGGCGCGGCCTCGGGCACGTCGATGGCGGCGCAGGCGCCGCTGGCGGGATCGCGGATCAGCACGCCGATATTGTCGCTCCGGCACAGGAAGGTGCGGATTTCGGGGGCCGCTCTCGTCATCGAAGACCTTTCGCGAAAACTGACTTTTCCACCCGGACGGTCACGGGGAAAGGGCCGCCGGGCGTGACCGGCGCCGGGACGCGCGATGCAAGCCCGGGCGGGGAACCGTTGCATCGCGGTGACGGTTCCGGGATCGGACGCGTAGCCACGCTTGCCCGACGCCTCCGCGATCCCCATTGATGCCGCATCAGCCCTGCGGAGGACAACCGGCCGTGCCGGCACCCCATCCGATGCGCCTCGACGTCACGGACCTGCGCGCTTTCTACGCCAGCCCGCTCGGCGTCGTCACGCACCGTGTCGTCGGCCGGACGATCCACGGCTTCCTCGGCTCCGTCTCGGGGCTGCGCGTGCTCGGGCTCGGCTACGTTACGCCCTATCTCGGCCCCGTCCACGTCATCGCGGAGCGGACGCTGGCCTTCATGCCGGCGACGCAGGGCGTCGTGAACTGGCCCTCCAGCGGGCGCTCGGTGACGGCGCTCGCCGATCTCACCATGCTGCCCCTGCCCGAGGCCGCGGTCGATCGCGTCATCCTCGTCCACGGCCTCGAAGCGGTGGAAAGCCCGAGCGAGCTGCTCGCCGAAGTGTGGCGGGTGCTGACACCCGGCGGACGCCTGATCCTCGTCGTGCCCAACCGCACCGGCGTCTGGGCGCGGCGCGACGCGACGCCCTTCGGCCACGGCCAACCCTACAGCCGCTCGCAGCTCTCGCGGCTGATGCGCGACACGCTGTTCTCGCCGGAGGGCTGGGCCGAGACGCTCTACATGCCGCCGATCCGCAGCCGGTTCTGGCTCCGCACCGCCGCGGCCTGGGAGCGGTTCGGCACCGGCCTCGCCATGCCGTTCGCCGGCCTGCATGTCGTGGATGCGACCAAGCAGCTCTATCGGCCGATCGCCGTGCGGCAGGTGCGCCGGCTGGAAAGCCGCGTGCCGGCGCGGGTGCTGGTGCCCGCCGGACAGCCGGGCTAAAGCCGGCGCGGTTCCTCCCTGTCGCCGCGAGCGAGCATGCTGCCATCCTTTGGCTTCGAAACCGTGCTGACGAGCTTCCTGCTCGCGCTGTCCAGCCTGTTCTCGATCGTGAACCCGGTCGGCTCGGCGCTGATGTTCGCGCAGATCACCTCCGAACGTTCGCATGCCGAGCGGTCGGAGCTGGCGCGGCGGATCGGCTTCTACGCCGCGCTCGTCATACTCGCCGCCCTCTGGGCCGGCGCCCCGATCCTCAATTTCTTCGGCGTGTCGCTGGCGGCCCTGCGTATCGCCGGCGGCCTGTTCGTGGCGGCCTTCGCCTGGACCATGCTCACCGCCCCCGAGGCGCGGGAGGCCCGCAAGCATGCCGAGGCCGAGCCGGAGACCGGCGAGAATCTTGCCGAGGTCGCGTTCTTCCCGCTCACCCTGCCCTTCACCACCGGGCCCGGCACCATCGCCGTCGCCATCGCGCTCGGCGCCAACCGCCCCTCCGAGCCCGGCGAACTCGCCGGCTTCTTCCTCGGCGCCTCCCTGGCGGCGCTGGCCATCGCCGGGGTGATCCGTCTCGCCTACGGCTCGGCGGACCGGGTCGTGACCCTGATCGGATCGGTGCGGGCACGGGTTCTCGGGCGTCTCTCGGCCTTCCTGCTGCTTTGTGTCGGCACGCAGATCACCGTCAGCGGCGTGTCGGACGTGCTCGGGCCGCTGATCGCCTCGCATCGGGTATAGACAGTCAACGGCCGCCATCCGCGCTATGAGCGCTGGGTGAGCCGGCCATTCATCGGAGCGAAGAGTCGATCATCATGAAGCTCGTCGTTGTGGGCGCCGAAGGGCGCATGGGGCGGATGCTGATCCGGGCGGTCGCGGAGGCCGAGGGCTGCACGCTGCACGGCGCCATCGAGCGCCCCGGCTCCGCCGCCCTGGGCCAGGATGCCGGGCGCTTGGCCGGGATCGGCGAACTCGGCGTGCCGGTGAGCGACGACCCCCTGTCGCTGTTCGTGGCGGCAGACGGGGTGCTGGACTTCACCGCGCCGGCCGCGACGGTGGCCTTCGCCGAACTCGCCGCGCAGGCCCGCATCGTCCATGTCGTCGGCACCACGGGGCTTTCCGAGGACGACCTGACGCGGCTGAAGGCGGCGAGCTACCATGCCCGCGTCGTGCGTTCGGGCAACATGTCGCTCGGCGTCAACCTGCTGGCGGGCCTCGTGCGCAAGGTCGCCGCGACGCTGGGCCACGAATTCGACATCGAGGTGCTGGAGATGCACCACCGGATGAAGGTCGATGCGCCCTCCGGCACGGCGCTGCTGCTCGGCGAGGCGGCGGCGGAGGGCCGGAATGTCGCCCTGGCCGAGACCCGCGTCTCGACCCGCGACGGCCATACCGGGGCGCGGCGGCCCGGTGATATCGGCTTCGCCACCCTGCGTGGCGGCTCGGTGGTCGGCGACCACAGCGTCATCTTCGCCGGCCCCTCGGAGCGGATCACCCTCTCGCACCACGCCGAGGACCGGGCCATCTTCGCCCGCGGCGCCGTGCGGGCGGCGCAATGGGCCTTCGACAAGCCGCCGGGCCTCTACGGCATGGACGACGTGCTGGGGCTTCGCGACTAGACTGACATCCGAATAACGAATCCAACGGAACGTCAGGCTCAGGCTTGGGAGGCGCCGCCGCCTCTGGTAGAGGCCCGCCCAAGATCGCGAGGCGCCGTGCGGCGGCCTCGCCCTATCCTTCTCCGGAGAGACCCGTCCCATGGAGCGCCTGCTCGTCCTCGCTCGGCATGGCCAGAGCGAATGGAACCTGAAGAAGCTGTTCACCGGCTGGCGCGACCCGGAGCTGACGGAGCTCGGGATCCTCGAGGCGCGCCGGGCCGGGCGCTGGCTCAAGAGCCAGGGCACGCAGTTCGACGTGGCCTTTACCTCGAACCTGCGGCGCGCCCAGAACACCTGCTCGCTGATCCTCGAGGAGATGGGTCAGGCTGGCCTGGAGACGATCCGCAACGAAGCGCTGAACGAGCGCGACTACGGTGACCTCTCCGGCCTCAACAAGGACGATGCCCGCGAGCGCTGGGGCGACGCACAGGTCCACGAGTGGCGTCGCTCCTACGATGTGCCCCCGCCCGGCGGCGAGAGCCTCAAGGACACCGCCGCGCGGGTGCTGCCCTACTACATCGAGACGATCCTGCCGCGCGTCATGTCGGGCGAGCGGGTGCTGGTCGCGGCCCACGGCAACTCGCTGCGGGCGCTGGTGATGGTGCTCGACGGCATGACCACCAAGACCATCGCCAGCCTCGAGATCGCCACCGGCATCCCCCTGGTCTACCGGCTCAAGGCCGACACCACGGTCGAGTCGAAGACGGTCCTCGACAAGGACATCGATCAGGACGATTGATACTTTCCGCCCCGCCCGCTTTGCTCCTCGTCCCGATGCGCTGACAGCCTGTGCGGGTCGGGACGAGAACGCGTCAGATCGGGTCCATGGAAGGCACCGTCGAATCGGGCGGAAGCGGAATTCCTTGTCGGATCCGTTTGACGGCTTCTTCTGCAGACAGCACATCGATTTCATAGAGCTGTTGCAACCAGGTCATGAGCGGCTGGCGCAAGGCAGCATCGACCTGGCCCACAGCATCCTCAATGCAGATGACGTTGAAACGGCGTTGAGCGGCATCGGCCGCTGTCAATCCGACGCACCCGTCGATGAAGACACCGGCCAACATCAACGTCTCGATCTTCGCGGCACGCAGCCGATCCTCGAAGTCCGTTCCGTAGAACGCACTGTTTTGCGTCTTGACGACGCGTTGAGCCGAGGGAGGCACGAGGTAGCCCTCGATCGCCTCGATGTCCGGCGTGCCTTCGAGCAGACAAGGATAATCATACTTCAACATAAGTTTGGACCAAGTGCTTCGGTCCCGCTTATGGATCGTTACGATGTCGTAGATCGGCAGCGATCGCTCCTCGAATGTCGAGATCAATCCATTCAAGCTCGTCAACAGGCGCCCGATCTGACTGGAGCGATCTTGATAGCGGAACATCCAGTTCTGAAGATCGATGATCGCAAGAGCTACACCACCGTCCATATCGGCACCGTGAGTCAGCAAGAGGGAACCGGCTTGGAGCATTGTCCCGAAAGGTGGTCAGCGGCCTTCGTAAAAAAGATGATGCAAAACCAAAAGATCGGAGCATCGTCGTGGATCCGGTGTCGAGGACGATGCTCTAGCGGCCAACCCAACCTCTATCCCGGTCCCAAAACCTCCTCCACGGCCCGCGCCACGCGCGCCGTGGAGCCCGACTCGTCGAGCGGGTTGCGGCGCAGGCGGTGACGCAGCGCGCTCGGCGCCACCCGTCGGAGATGCGCCACGGAGACCGTTTCGTCGCCGTCGAGGGCGGCAAGCGCACGGGCGGTGCGCATCAGGGTGAGTTCGCCGCGCAGGCCGTCGGTGCCGAGGGCGAGGCAGAGCCGGGCTGCGTTCTCCAGAACCGCATCGGGCACGCTCACACTGCCGAGACGCTCGCGGGCCGAGAGGATCGTCTTCTGGAGCGCCTTTTCGGCCTTCCCTTGCGCGGCGCAGAACGCCTCGCCGTCGCGCTCGTAGGCGTCGCGCCGCCGCACCACCTCGATACGGGTTGCGATGTCGGTCGGCGTCGTCACCTCGCAGGCGAGACCGAAGCGGTCGAGAAGCTGCGGACGCAGCTCCCCCTCCTCCGGGTTGCCGCTGCCGACGAGGACGAAGCGGGCGGGATGGCGCAGCGAAAGACCCTCACGCTCGACGGTGTTGACGCCCGAGGCCGCCACGTCGAGCAGGAGGTCCACGAGATGGTCCTCCAGCAGGTTCGCCTCGTCGATGTAGAGGAAGCCGCGGTTGGCCCGCGCCAGCAGGCCCGGCTCGAACGCCTTTTCCCCCTTGGTGAGCGCCCGCTCCAGATCGAGCGCGCCGACCACCCGGTCCTCGGTGGCGCCGAGCGGCAGATCGACCACTGGCACCGGGATCTGATGGCTCTTGCCGCGTCCGCGTGCGCAGTGAGGGCAGGCCTCGGCCGGGCTGTCGGGCGAGCAGGAATAGGGACAGCCGGCAACCGCGCGGATCTTCGGCAGCAGCGCCGCGAGCGCCCGCACCGCCGTGGACTTGCCGGTGCCCCGGTCACCGAAGACGAGGACGCCGCCGACGGACGGATCGACCGCCGCGATCAGCAGGGCCCGCTTCATCTCCTCCTGAGCGACGATGGCGGTGAAGGGAAAGGCAGGCACGCGGGATCGGTTCCTGGGCCGGAGGGGCCCGGAAGGGGCCCAGAAGGGGCTCACGGGCGGTTGCACCGATCATGCACGAATTGCGCGGCACGAACAGCCGCGCTCGGATTCACATCCCGCGGCAGCGGCTGCGTAGGAGGCCCGAAAATTCCTTTTCCGAGGCCTGGACCTGGGTCAGGCGCTCGGTCCGCTCGGGGCCGGACAGGCAGCGGCCGTAGACGCCGGCAATCCGGCGCATGGTCTCGACATGGCGGCGCCAGACGCGGCACAGGCTGGCCTCGTCCTCGCCGCCGCCTTCGAGCTGGTCAATCGCCTGCCGCTGCATCGAACCCGCGACGAGCACGTCGCGGGCGCAGGCCGCCTCGCCCTCCGCATGCAGGCTGGCGGGAGCGAGGAGCGCCGCCAGAACGAGGGCAGCGCGGGGAGAGAATACGGCCATGTCAGGCGGCCTGGGTCGTCGGGCCGTTGGCGAGCAGGGCATA
Organism: Methylobacterium sp. AMS5; assembly: GCF_001542815.1. Lineage (GTDB taxonomy): Bacteria > Pseudomonadota > Alphaproteobacteria > Rhizobiales > Beijerinckiaceae > Methylobacterium. The sequence goes on along the minus strand of NZ_CP006992.1, from coordinate 2,587,993 downwards.
AAGAGCGGTCGCGTCGCGGGCGCTGCGGATGCGCTCCAGCATGCCGGGCTCGCGCAGGAGCCGGGCGACCTGGGCGAGTGCCTTCAGGTGGTCGGCCCCCGCGCCCTCGGGAGCGAGCAGGAGAAAGGCGACGTCGATGGGCTGGCCGTCGAGGGCATCGAAATCCACCGGCTTTTCCAGCCGGGCGACGAGGCCGAACAGCCGGTCGAGCTGAGGGAGCTTGCCGTGGGGGATCGCCACGCCGTCGCCGATCCCCGTGGAGCCGAGGCGCTCACGGTGGAGCAGGGTTTCGAAGACGTCCCGCTCGGACAGGTTCGGGAGGCGGCGGACCGCATGGGCGGCCAGTTCCTGGAGGACGTGCTTCTTGTCCCGCACGCGCAACGAAGAAACGACCGAGTCCGGGTTCAGAAATTCGAGCATCGGCATGAAAACTAAACGCCTCGTGGGCGGGATCCATCCAGCGATCCCGCGTTCCATGCACGACTGCCGAGACCCTACGGCCCCGGCACGGAGCGCATCGCGAGCCTGCCCGAAATCCCGGAAACCGATTCCGGTACCGGTCTCCGGGGCTTCGTGAAGGCCCCGAACGCCACTCCGAGAGGGTTTGAGGCGAGCCCCTGCCTCATTCCCGCTCGCCGGGCGGATCGACCCACCCGATCGCACCGTCACTGCGCCGATATACGACGTTGATGCGCCCGGTGCCAGCGTGAACGAACACGACGACCGGGGCGCCGGTCATGTCGAGGGCAGTGACCGCCTCGCTGACGGATTGGCGCTTGAGCGTGCGCGTGCTCTCGGCCACCACCGGCGGATGCGCCCCCTCCTCCGCCTCGGCGTCGAGCGGCTCGTCGTCCACCTCGTCGTCGGGCGCGGCGAAGACGGCGTAGGCCGCCTCGATATCCGCCCCGTTGTGGCTCGCCGCGCCGTGATCCTTCAGCTTGTGCTTGTAGCGGCGCAGGCGCTTCTCAAGCTTGTCGGCGGTCTGCTCGAAGCTCGCATGCACGTCGTGCGCCGCGCCCGAGGCTTCCAGCGTCAGCCCGGTGACCAGGTGCAGGACGCAGTCGGTTCGGTATGCCGCCCCATCGCGCCGCAGCGTCACGTGCCCCGTGCAACTGCCGCTCATATGCGGATCGAGATACTTCGCGAGGGTCGCCGCCATGCGGTCCTCGACCCGGCCTCGCAGGGCCGTACCGAGATCGAGGCCATGCCCCGTCACCCGCAAACCTGCCATCGACGTCTCCGCTCTTCCTGCCGGGACATCGAGAGTTAGAAAGGGGGACGGGGCAAGTCAAACGCGAAGGCGAGCCGGCGCAAGGCTTTCGCGCGCCGCCGACCCGGCCGGGGTCAGCGGACGGCCGTGGCCATCTTCTCGCGGCGGCGCTCGATCGACGACGGGATCCGCAGCGACTCCCGGTACTTGGCGACGGTGCGGCGGGCGATGTCGACGCCTTCGTCGCGCAGCCGCTGCACCAGCGCGTCGTCGGACAGGACGTCGGAGGCTTCCGCATCGACAAGTTGCTTGATGCGGTGACGCACGGATTCCGAGGAATGGGACGCGGCACCGGCCGCGCCGGGGATCGCGGCGGTGAAGAAGTACTTCATCTCCAGGGTGCCGCGGCTGGTGCCGATCGACTTGTTGGAGGTGACGCGGGAGACGGTCGATTCATGCATGCCGATCGCCTCGGCGACCGTCTTCAGGTTGAGCGGACGCAGGTGGGCGACCCCGTGCAGGAAGAACGCGTCCTGCTGGCGGACGATTTCGGTGGCCACCTTGAGGATGGTGCGCGCCCGCTGCTCCAGGCTGCGGGTGAGCCAGTTCGCCGTCTGCAGGCATTCGGACAGGAACGCCTTGTCGCCGTCCGCCACCGCTCCCTTCGAGACGCGGGCATAATAGCTCTGGTTGACCAGCACCCGCGGCAGCGCCTCGGAGTTCAGCTCCACCAGCCAGGAGCCGTCCGGCGCGGGGCGCACGAACACGTCGGGGATCAGCACCTCGACCGCGTGGGCGCCGAAGGCGCGGCCGGGCTTGGGGTCGAGGCGACGGATCTCGGCCAGCATCTCGACGAGATCCTCGTCGTCCACGGCGCAGAGCCGGCGCAGGGCCGGGAAGTCGCGCTTGGCCACGAGATCGAGGCGCGAGACCAGCGCCTGCATCGCCGGATCGAACCGATCCTGCTCGCGAAGCTGGATCGCGAGGCATTCGGCGAGGTCGCGGGCGGCCACGCCCGGCGGATCGAAGGTCTGGACGAGTTTCAGGATGCGGGCGACGTCGTCGAGCGAGGCGCCGAGCCGCTCCGCCACGCCGTCGATATCCTCGCGCAGGTACCCCGCATCGTCCACCGCATCGATCAGAAAGCTGCCGATCAGTCGGTCGGACGGGCTTTGCGTCGCGAGATCGAGCTGTGCGGCGAGGTGCTCGCGCAAGCTGGTCTCGGCGGTCAGCGTCGCTTCGAAATCGGGAAGCTCCCCGTCGAAGCTGCCGCCGGCATTGCCGTAAGGGGCCGGGGTCAGCGAGAGCATGTCCCCGGCCCCGGTCTCGCGGGGCGTGGGGTTCTCGTCGGCAAACACGTTGTCGAGGCGCGTGTCGAGGTCGCCCTCGATCTCGCTGCGGCTCTGCGTCATGTCGGAGCCGAGCCATGTCTCGGATTCCGGCCCGTCGCCCCCGTCGTACGCGCCGTCGCCCGAGGTCTCCGGCGCAACGCGCTCGGGCTCCCCTTCGGTCTCGGCGCGCTCCAGAAGCGGATTGCGCTCCAGCTCGGCATCGACATAGGCCGAGAGATCGAGTTGCGAGAGCTGCAGGAGCTTGATCGCCTGCAACAGTTGCGGTGTCATCACCAGGGCTTGGCCCTGACGCATCTCGAGCCGCTGGAGCAGACTCATCTCGACGCCCAACCTTCAGAAATCATTGGAAAATCGCAGCCCGCGCACGAGCCGCACCAACCCCGGCACGTTCTTTGCTTCTCCTTTGATTGGTTCTAGCGCCGTCGGCTCGACACGTCAAAGCCGTTTCTCTGTGCCCCTGCCTGAATCGGTGCATTGCGGTAGCCGGGCAACAGGCCCCTTCCACATCGCCACGCCCGAAAGCCGAATGATCGCGTTTATCAGTCGCTATTTTGTTCGAGATTAGAACCGGCAAGGAAAGAAAGTCTTTCTCGCATTGTGGCCGGCGCAATCATGGTTCGGCACGGGTGTTCAAGCTCAGCCTTTTTCGCTCGACAATGCCCCCCGCAACTGGAGCGGCAGAGGATGTCAACGGCGCGCGGCGGGCCACTGCGAACACGAACCATGGATCACGACGGCGCATCGTCACGCAAATGCCGCCGACCGCGTTGTGAGGCTAGGGGATCGTGCTTCGCGAAGCCTATTGCTGCGGCGCCTTGAGGCTACCTCATCAACGCCCCGATCTCTGACCGTTCTCGCTTTGGCGCGGACGGGGCAGCGGGAGTTTTGCGAGAGACCCCAACAAGCTGCCGCAAAAGCCTCGGGGAGGAGTGAAACATTCCCTGGAGGCCGATTGTCGATGCCGGGCAATCCGGCAGCCGACGCTTCATCCCGTCAGCACGCCTCACGCTCGGCGCGAAGTTCGATCGAGCTGGAGATGATCGTTCTACCGCGTCGGACTTTTGCAGCGGCCTGCTAAAGCCGGAAATCCTCGCCAAGATAGAGCCGCCGGGCGTCCTCGTTGGCGACGATCTGCTCGGGCGTGCCTTCGGTGAGGATGCGGCCGGAATGGGCGATGTAGGCGCGGTCGATCAGGCCGAGCGTCTCGCGGACGTTGTGGTCGGTGATGAGCACGCCGATGCCGCGTTGCTTCAGGTGCTTCACGAGATCCTGGATGTCGCCGACGGCGATCGGGTCGATGCCGGCGAAGGGCTCGTCGAGCAGCATGAAGGTCGGCGAGGAGGCGAGCGCCCGAGCGATCTCGCACCGCCGCCGCTCGCCGCCCGAGAGCGCGATCGACGGCGACTTGCGCAGGCGCGCGATGTCGAACTCTTCCAGCAGCGAGTCGAGCTTGCGCTCGCGGGCCTTGCGGTCCGGCTCGGCCACTTCGAGCACGGCGCGGATGTTATCCTCGACCGAGAGCCCGCGGAAGATCGAGGCTTCCTGCGGCAGGTAGCCGATACCGAGCCGAGCCCGCTGATACATCGGCAGATGGGTGATCTCCATGCCGTCCAGGCTGATGAAGCCGCGATCGGCCGGGACGAGGCCTGTGATCATGTAGAAGATCGTGGTCTTGCCGGCGCCGTTGGGGCCCAGCAGTCCCACTGCCTCGCCGTTATGGACGGTAAGCCCGGCCTCGTGGACCACGGTGCGGGAACCGTAGCTCTTGCGAAGACCGCGCACGTGCAGCACGCCCGGACCGCCGTCCCCGGCGAGCACCCCGCTGGAGGCCGCCTGCGGTGCCGATCCAGCGCGCCCGAGAAGGCGGCCGAACCATGAGGCTTTGCGGCCTCGGCTCGCCGGCTTCGGCTCGGCGACCGCGCGAAGCGGCACGCCCGAAGGCATCCCGGCTCCGGTCACCGTCAGTTCGCCTGCGCCCGCGTCTTCACGGCCGGCTTTTCGGCACCCTTGTCGGCCCCTTTGGCACCGGGCTTGGCCGCGACGGCCGGCTGGGTGCAGCCCTTCGGCTGACTGCCCTTGGCTTGGCCGCCCTCGCCCGGCACGAACATCGCCGAGACGCGTCCGCCTGCCACCGGGTCCATGTTGGCCCGCCCGCTCGCCATGTCGTAGACGAGACGCGAGCCACGGGTGACGTTCTGGCACTGGCTGAGCACGACGTTGCCGGTCAGCACGATGCGCTTGGCCTCCTGATCGAACACCGCATTGTCACCGGTGGCGATCTGATCCTTCTGCGCGACGGTCACGGGGCCGGCGCATTCGACCTTGCGGATGCCGTTGCCGCCGAGCGCCGCCTTGGCCTTCGCAGCCTCGGCGGCTTCAGCCTCCGACTTTGCCGCGTCCTTGCTCGCGTCCTTGTCCTTGTCGCGCTTGTAATGGACCGTCATCGCCGAGCAGCGGATCGTGCTCTCGCCCTGCACCGCCACGACGTTGCCGGCGAAGATCGCCTTGTTCTCCTTGTCGAACACGTCGAGCCGGTCGGCGTCGATCTTGATCGGCCCCTTGCCGCCGCCGACGGTGCCGAGCGCGGCGGGCTTCTCCTTCACCGTCTCCTTGGTCGGAGCTGCGGCGGCGGAATGCGCCAGGAGGAGAGCGAGGCCGGCGGCAAGCGCCGGGCCGAGACGCGGCGTCATCGCGTGGGTTCCGCAGCGGAGGTGTGGATGCGCTCCGGATCCGTCCGCAGGGCGACCTTGGCATCGCTCTCCTTCTCGGCCTCGTCGCCGTGGAACACGGCATGGACGCGGCCGACGAAGGAGACGACCCGGCCGTTCTCGACCACGTCGAGGGTGTCGGCGACGATCGAGCCCGACGGCACTGTGACGGTGACGGCCTTGGACGAGCGCAGGCTGCCGGTCTTGAAATCGACGGTGGCGACCGAGAGGCGAACCTCCTCGCCCTTGTCGGTCCAGAGCCGGATGTCATTCTCGAGGTTGAGCGATTCGCGGGTGGAATCGAACACACCGCCCTTCGCCTCAAGGTAGGCGCGGCCGCCCTTGTCGTCGGTGGCCACATGGCCTTTCATGGCCTGAAGCTCGATGATGCTGGGCTTGCGCACGTCCTGCTGCGCCGCGTCGGCGACCACTTCGTAACCGCGTTCGCCTTTGCGGAAGCCGGACAGCCGCGGATTCTCCATCGTCACCTTGGTGCCCGAAACGCTGATCGGGCCGAAGGAGACGTTGGGAATGCTGCCCGTCAGCGGGCTCCAGAGCACGATGGCCGCGAGCCCCAGCACGGCGATGCCGGCGGTGACCGGAATCACCCGGCGTAGCGTCCGCACCTGCGCGCTGTGCCGACGCGCGCGTCCATGCGCGCGCTTGCGACGCGCGTTCTCGTTCGCGGCGAGCGCGAGGAGATCCGTCTCCCCCTGGATGGTGTCGGCCGCCTGCATCGCGTTCCTGAAGGGTCGGCGCTTGCGGTCGCGCCCCGCCGGCCGGATGCCCCGGTGCGGTGGCGAAGTTATGGCCTCGTCTTTGCGAAATGATCAACGGCACCCGCGTGCGCCCTCGCACCGAAAGCGGCATGAAGCACCGCATCTCGGCATGCTTACCGCGCGGCGTTGCCGGCCGGCATCGCTCTCGGCACCGCAGTGACGCCGCTCGCTCAGGTACCCTGTACTTCGCCGGGCCGGCAGTGACCTTCGGGGGGCCCCTGACTCTCAGGCGTGGGCGAAGATGTCGACCTCCGGCCAGCCGGCGAGATCGAGCTTGGATCGGGTCGGAAGGAAATCGAAACAGGCCTGCGCCATCTCGGTGCGGCTTTCGCGGGCCAGCATGGCATCGAGACGCTCGCGGGCGGCATGCAGGTAGAGCACGTCGGACGCAGCGTAGTCGATCTGCGCCTGGCTCAAGCTCCCGGCGCCCCAATCGGACGATTGCTGCTGCTTGGAGAGATCGACGCCCACGAGTTCGCGCACAACGTCCTTGAGGCCGTGACGGTCGGTGTAGGTGCGGGCGAGCTTCGAGGCGATCTTCGTGCAGTAGACCGGAGCCGGCATGACGCCGAACGCGTTGAACAGCACCGCGAGATCGAACCGGGCGAAGTGGAAGATCTTGACGACGCCGGCATCGGCCAGGACCGCCATGAGCCGCTCCGGTGCCGGGTCGCCGGGCCGGATCTGCACCACATCGGCGCTGCCGTCGCCGCGGGACACCTGCACGACGCAGAGCCGATCGCGATGCGGGTTGAGCCCCAGCGTCTCGGTGTCGATCGCGATCGCCGCGCCCGGCTCGAAATCGGGCGGCAGGTCGCCGTGGTGGAGGCGGATCCGGGCAGGGGCGGCGGCCATCGTCGGTTCAAACGTCTTCGAAGGGCGGGACGGCCCGCGCGTAGCACCGCGCGCGCCATCCCGATAGCTCCGCCGATCCACGGGCGGATGCGAAGTCTCTTTCTGACCGTCTATTTCTGTTTGGCGATGATCTGGTCCTTGATGCCGGCATAGACCGCTTCCGGCACGATCTTCTTGCGGACCAGCTCGTCCTTGCCCCGGTAGGGGCGGCCCTTGACGATGGCCGCCGAGCGCGCCTCGCCGATGCCTTTGAGCCGGCTCAGCTCCTCGGCACTGGCCGAGTTGATGTCGATGAGTTCCGCCTTCGTATCCGCTTTTGGGGCGGCGGAGGGTGTGGCGGCCGGCGCGGTTGCGGGAGCGCTGGCCGGGGGCTTCGTGGCGGTGGATGGCGCGGCCGGACTCGGCGCCTGGGCCAGGGCCGGGGCGGCAGCGAGCCCGATCAGAACGGTGAATGTACGCAGCAGAGACGAACGCATGTCGATCTCCCGACATCTCGGGGCGGCGGGGCGCCGCGCCCGTTTTCGACATCTAGGGCGGACAGGTTGAACCGTCCTTGAACGCGATCCCGCACCGATCCCAGGCACTTCGGGCGACGACGCCCGTCGAAACCGTAAGGAGGCGGGGCGCGGGCGGCATGGCGCGATTGTGACTGTGGACCCGCACGGTCGCGGCGGAACCAGGGCGTTCACAACCCGTTCGTGCACCGCTGCCCGGTCAAGCTGACGACCGGCACCGAATGACGGTCCGTCCCCGAAAGGCGGCGCGACAGGCACTTTTCGAACGAGGAATGCGACCATGGTCGATGGGAACAGAATCACGGGCGCCGCCCGTGAGTTGGGCGGCAAGGTACAGGGCGCGGTCGGAGACCTGACCGGTTCCCACAACGATTCGGCCGAGGTCCGTCTGCGCGAGGCCGCGGGCCGGGTGGAGACCATCTACGGTCAGGCCAAGGACGCCGCGCGGCACGCCGCGGACGAGGCCTACGACACCGCCGAGGATCTCTACGATCGCGGCCGCCGCTCCCTGGAAGAGGGACACGAGCGCTCGGTCGAGTGGCCGCACACCTCCCTGCTCATTGCCGGCCTCGTCGGCTTCGGCCTCGGCCTTCTCGTGCGCGGGCGCAGCTGACGCCGGACCACGTCTTCCTCGAACGGCCCCAGACTCGGAGTACCAGAGTGACTCACCCTTCCGGCTTCCAACCCTCGCCCATCGACGGCACGCGGAGCCTCGCCTACGAGACCGTGGCCCTCAATCAGGTCTCCTGGGGCGCCGTCTTCGCCGGCGCCGCGACGGCGCTGGTGACGCAGGTCGTCATCAATCTCGCGGGCGTCGCCGCCGGCCTCGCCTCGGTCGGCCTCGACACGGCCGAGAACCCGACGGCGTCGAACTTCTCCCTTGGGGCCGGCACATGGTTCGTCGCCTCCGGTATCGTCGCCTCCCTCGTCGGTGGCCTGATCGCGGGGCGCCTCGCCGGAAAGCCCCTGCGCGGCATCGCCGGGCTGCACGGCTTCGTGTCGTGGGTCGTCACCACCCTCGTCGTCCTCTACCTGCTGACCTCCGCTGCCAGCGGCGTCGTCGGCAGCGCCGTCAGCACCGTGGGTTCGGCCCTCGGCGGAGCGGGCAACCTCGTCGGCGGAACGATCCAGACCGCCGCTCAGGCCGCCGCTCCCTCGCTGACCAAGGTCTCCAACCCGCTCGACCGGATCGAGCAGCGGGTGAAGGATCAGGCTGCCGGCCAAGACCCGCAGGCAGCCCGCGATGCCGCCGTCTCGGCCGTGCGTGCCCTGCTCTCGGGCGACGCAGCCGACAAGCAGCAGGCGGAGACGCGCGCCGCCGACGCGCTCGCCAAGGCGCAGAACATCCCGGTCGATCAAGCGCGTCAGCAGGTCCAGGATTACCAGAAGCAGTACGAGCAGGCGGTCGCCACCGCGAAGAAGCAGGCGGAAGAGGCGGCCAAGACCGCAAAATCGGTCGCGACCCAGGGCGCCCTCTACGCCGCGATCGCGCTGATCCTCGGCGCCATCGCCGCCTTCCTCGGCGGGCTTCTCGCCGCGCCGAAGCCGGCATCCCTGACCGTTCGCGACTGATCCGTCGATCCGGCCCCGTTCTGGTGGCATCCGGCCGCCGGACGCGGGAACCCGGTTCGGACGTTGTACAACAAGGGGGCGCCGGCCGTCGGAACCGCCCGGCGCCCCCGTTTCGAGCCGAGGCTCAACGACCAAAGGAGTTTCCAGACCGATGAAATCGACCTTCGCCCTCGCCGCCATGACCGCCCTCCTCGTCGGCACGCCGGCTTTGGCTGCGCCCGCGCCGCAGAGTCCGGTGGACGCCCTGGTTCGGGGCGAGCTGCCGACCGACTATGTCCAGTACCGCCGCTACGGCCACCGCCATTACGGGCACCGTCGTTACGGCTACGGTCGAGGCTATCGCCGCGGCCCGGGCGTCGGCGCTGCGGTCGGCGCCGGTGTCGCGGGGCTGGCGGCCGGTGCCATCCTCGGCGGCGCCATCGCCAACTCGCAGGCCCAGGCCGCGCCGGTCGTCGTCCAGGGCGGCGCCGATCCGGAAGCCGTGGCGGCCTGCGCCCGCCGCTTCCGCTCCTACGACGCGCGGAGCGGCACCTATCTCGGCAATGATGGCGCCCGCCACCCCTGCCCGTAAGCGGAGCGGTTCACCCGCGCAGGTACGATATCGCTGCGCGGGTGGCCCGATCGGGGCAGCTGCGACCAGGGACTTTTGCCCGACGCGGCCGACTGCGCCGCCGCGTCAGGCCGCATATCGGGTCTGATTCCGCCCGCCCGCCTTGGCTTCGTAGAGCGCCGCGTCGGCGCGCCGATAGAGATCCGCGGCGGTGCCGCTGCCGGAATGCACGGCGAGGCCGAGGCTCACGGTGACCGTTCGGGGAGCGATGCCGGCGGAGGGCATGGCAACTCCGGCAATCGCACGGTGAATCGTCTCGGCGATGCGTGTCGCGCCGTTATGGTCGGTCCCGGGCAGCAGGACCGCGAACTCCTCTCCGCCGACGCGGGCGACGAGGTCGCCCGGTCGGCAAACGCTGGCGCGCAAGCTGTCCGCCAGCCCCTTGAGCACGGCGTCGCCAACCGCGTGGCCGTAGCGATCGTTGTAGCGCTTGAAGTGGTCGGCATCGATCAGGATGAGCGCCAGCGGCCTGCCCGTAAGCCGAGACGTCTCCCAGGTCTGGGCGAAGACCGTTTCGAAATGGCGCCGGTTCGGCAGGCCGGTCAGGACGTCGGTCTGGGCAAGGCGAGCCAGCTCGGCCTGCATGGCCGCGCTGCGGCGCAGTTCCCGCCCGAACAGCAGCGAGAGCAGAACCGTCAATCCGCACAGGACGAGAACCGCCAAGCCGATGATGGCGGCCTTCTCCCGCCACTCCGCCTCGATCTCCCGCGTTCCGAGGGCGATGTTGAGGACGAGCGGTAACTCGCCGACCTGG